>NZ_JBFBVU010000089.1:0-624 GCF_040689105.1 Meridianimarinicoccus marinus | reverse complement strand
TGTAAACGGCGGAGCAATACTCGGCCACGGTAGCGGCGGCATTGTGCTGTCGCGGGCGGCGTAAAAGTCGGCCACTTTTGCCCTTTCGGCATTCGGGAGGGCTTGGGGATATTCACCGTGGATTTGTATTTGAAGGTGCGTCAGGCTCATTTTCAGGACGGTTTGAGCGGACGCCAGATTGCCCGGGATTTTGGGATCAGCCGGGACAGTGTTGCGAAGATGCTGGCCTATTCGGAACCGCCCGGGTACCGGCGGACGGCACCGATCCGACGGCCCAAGCTGGATGCTTTCATTGGTCAGATCGACCGGTGGCTGGCCGAGGACAAAGCCCGGCCACGGAAGCAACGTCACACGGCGAAGCGCATTTTCGAGCGGCTGCGGGATGAGTGCGGGTTTGATGGCGGCTACACGATCGTGAAGGATTACGTCCGGCTCAGGAAGCGGACTGGCAGAGAGATGTTCGTACCGCTGAGCCATCCAGCGGGTCATGCCCAGGCGGATTTTGGCGAAGCACTGGTCGTGATCGGCGGGGCGGAACAGAAGGCACATTTCTTCGCCTTCGATCTGCCGCACAGCGACGCCTGTTATGTCCGGGCCTATCCTGCGGCGACCACCGAGGCCTGG
>NZ_JBFBVU010000088.1:0-646 GCF_040689105.1 Meridianimarinicoccus marinus | reverse complement strand
CCTGGCTGACACGGCCACGTAGCGACCGGTCTATCCACGACGGAGAGCTGTCGGCGGCGATCCGTGCGAGCTTTCTGCGATCGGACCGAACCTATGGAGCCCGACGGGTCTGGCGCGATCTTCTCGAAGAAGGGTATGCCTGTGGCCTGCATTGCATTGAACGATTGATGCGGGAAGCTGCCTTCAGAGCTCGCTCCAGGCGTCGGCAACCACCGAAAGACCAAGGCACGAGGTCGGTCATAGCAGCGAACGTGCTTGAGCGAGAGTTCGAGGCGAATGGCCCGAACCAGAAATTGGTAGCAGACTTCACATACATCCGGACCGCAGAAGGTTGGCTCTATGTTGCTGCCGTCATCGACCTGTTCTCGCGGCGCGTTGTTGGCTGGTCTATGAGCGACCAGATGACCTCGCAGATGGTCACGGATGCGCTGATCATGGCAATCTGGCGCAGAGGCCGGCCACAAGAACTGCTGCACCACTCGGACCAGGGCAGCCAATACACCAGCGAACCGTTCCAAAGGTTGATGGCCGATCAGGGCATCACCTGTTCAATGAGCCGATCCGGAAATGTCCGGGC
Source organism: Meridianimarinicoccus marinus (assembly GCF_040689105.1). Taxonomy (NCBI): domain Bacteria; kingdom Pseudomonadati; phylum Pseudomonadota; class Alphaproteobacteria; order Rhodobacterales; family Paracoccaceae; genus Meridianimarinicoccus; species Meridianimarinicoccus marinus. Next base: position 69 of record NZ_JBFBVU010000088.1, on the reverse strand, counting down.
TGACCCGCACCGGGTTTGCCGGAGGCTCCAACTCCTGAGTAGGATGGAGCATCATGACAAAGACAACGA
>NZ_JBFBVU010000087.1:0-673 GCF_040689105.1 Meridianimarinicoccus marinus | reverse complement strand
AGGCTCGCGCTTGGAACATCTTCCCTTGGACGGAGGAATCGTGGGGATGTTGGCTGTGGGCAAATAGCCCCTTCGGGTTCTCCCCGCCTCAGGCGGCAAGGAGTTTCGGCAGCCTCGCCAGATTGCAGGCCGCCATCGTTGACGTGAAGCGGGCGCGAACCCGCTCGATGCCGCGATACATGGTCTGCGCCATGCCGCCGACGGTCTTGGCCCAGCCGAAAGGCTCTTCGATTTTCTTCCGTCGCCGCTGGGATTTGGCGTAGCCCGGGTGCCGTGTGGTCCTGCCGTCGATGGCGGCACGGCGTTCGGCGTGGCCATCCGCCTGCGTGAGGTCGGCCTGCACGATCAGACCGGAGCGGTTTTCCATCAAACTATGCCCCATGAAGCACAGCACGGCCCCGGTGCCGGGCGACTTCCTGAACAGTCGGGCCTCCGGATCGGTCCTCGACGCGTGGGTCGCGTTGGAGCGCCGTTCATCACGAAAATCGACTTCGGCGTTGCGGCTGCGGTGTCTGGGGCGGGTCATCGGTTCGGGCTCGGCGATGGATTGGTCGGGGGAGGATGGTGGCGATACACGGTCATCTGGCGGATCACCCGGATCGTCGTCCCCGTTGGGCGCCCCGTTGACCTTCGGCTGGAAGCTCTTCATCGAGGCCCAGGCCTTCACCAGCGT
>NZ_JBFBVU010000086.1:0-685 GCF_040689105.1 Meridianimarinicoccus marinus | reverse complement strand
ACTGTTTGCCCGACGAATGCAGAGACCCGTGTGCGCTATGGCTACAGGCGCGTTCACGTGCTGCTGCGGCGCGAGGGATGGATCCTCAACATGAAGAAGACGCGTAGAATTTACAATGAGTTGGGCTTGCAGTTGAGGAACAAGCACCCGAAGCGGCGCGTGAAGGCCAAGCTGCGTGAGGACCGTCAGGAGGCCGGTGGGCCAAACGAGGTCTGGGCGATGGACTTCGTGCACGACCAACTCGCCCTGGGCAAAAAGCTTCGCATCCTGACCGTCGTCGATACGCATTCCCGGCTCTGTCCGGCGGCCGACCCGCGCTTCAGCTATCGCGGCGAAGACGTCGTGCAGACGCTCGAACGGGTGTGCGGCCAGATCGGCTATCCAAAAACGATACGAGTCGACAATGGCAGCGAATTCATCTCCCGCGACCTCGACCTCTGGGCCTATGCCAACGAGGTCACACTGGACTTCTCACGGCCCGGGAAACCAACAGATAACGGCTTCATCGAAGCGTTCAACAGCAAGCTCCGGGCGGAATGTCTGAACGCGCGTCGCAATTGTTGCTCGAACCAATGGCGCATCAATGGCAACTTCATGAGCCTTGCGGACGCGAGGGAAAAGCTGGAGGATTGGCGCAGACACTACAACGAGGACAGACCCCACAGCGCGATCGGATACAAAGTCC
>NZ_JBFBVU010000085.1:0-847 GCF_040689105.1 Meridianimarinicoccus marinus | reverse complement strand
TCTTCAGGATCTGGCCGTGGCCGCCGCCGTCGTCGATCTGGCGGTCGAAAAGGGCATCGCCATCGAGGTCGATTTCTAGGTCCGCCCGGCCACCCCTTCCCCCCAATCCGTCTCCAACCCCCGGTTGCGCCTCGCAGCGCAGCCGGTGCGGGAGACATGTCTGAACGCTCTGGTCCCGTATGGATCGGGGTCCCCGGCGCAGTGCCCGGTTGCGGTGGCCTGCCGGAACGGAGGAACTTCCCATGGCGCTGGACGCCACGAAGAAAGACATGGAACGCCAGGCGGCGCTGGACTACCACGCCCATCCGACACCCGGAAAACTGGAAATTCGCCCGACCAAGCCGATGGCCTCCGGCCGCGATCTGGCCCGCGCCTGTTCGCCCGGCGTGGCCGAGGCCTGCACCGAGATCGCCGCAGATCCCGCCCGCGCCATGAAATCACAGCCAAGCGCAATCTTGTGGCCGTCAATTCCAACGGCTTGGCGGTGCTGGGGCTGGGCAACCTCGGCGCGCAGGCCTCCAAACCGGTGATGGAAGGCAAGGCGGGCCTGTTCAGGAAACTTACCAGGATCGACTGTTTCGACCTTGAGGTCAACGAGGCCGACCCCGAGGCGCTGGCCGATCTGGTCTGCCGGCTGGAGCCGACCTTCGGCGCCATCAACCTGGAAGACATCAAGGCGCCCGAGCGTGTCACCGTGGAACGGCTGTGCCGCGACCGCATGGGCATCCCGGTGTTTCACGACGACCAGCACGGCACCGCTATCGTGGTGGCCGCCGCCGCCCAGAACGCCCTGCGCATCGCCGGCAAGCGGCCGCAGGACATTCGGATCGCCGGGATGGGCGACGGT
>NZ_JBFBVU010000084.1:0-874 GCF_040689105.1 Meridianimarinicoccus marinus | reverse complement strand
TCCGCTCCTCTCCCAGCCTGGGAAACTTAGCGGACAACTCGCGCTTCTAACGATCCAGTTATTGGGGGGCAGAGCAAGATGTATTCGTATGGGGTGAGCCCGCTGAGCGTCTTGAGCCGTCGAGCGAAGTTGTAGGCATTCAAGAAATCGACGAGATGGCCTCGGAGCTGATCGTGGCTGTCGTAGTGGAAGCGTTTGACGGTCGCCTCCTTGATTGTCCGGTTCATGCGCTCGATCTGGCCGTTTGTCGGGAAATCAGTCCACTGGACTGATTTCTGATCCTCCAAACTCCACGGATGATTGGGCTTCGTTAACCGGTGCTCGATTCCATTGGCCTCGCAGATCATGTCGAAGCGCATCGGCCGGGAGTAGATCGTGTTTCGGTTGCGCGGCTGCTCGGCGAACTGAATACCATTGTCCGTAAGTATCGTATGGATGCGATAGGGAACGGTTTCGAGGAGACGTTCCAGAAACTCCCAAGCTGTCTTTCTGTTCGCCTTCTCGACCAGCTGGGCCACCGCGAACTTGCTGGTTCGGTCAATGGCTACGAAGAGATAGAGCTTACCCTCTGCTGTTCGGAGCTCCGCGATGTCGATGTGAAAGAAGCTTATGGGGTACCGCTTGAAGCGCTGCCTCTTCGGCTTCTCGCCGTCCATCTCAGGCAAGCGCGAGATGCCATGCCGTTGCAAGCATCTATGCAAAGAAGAGCGCGTGAGATGCGGGATTGTCGGCTGCAAGGCGTAGAGGCAATCATCGAGGGGCAAGAGCGTATGCCGTCGGAAAGCAACGATGACCGCCTCGGCGTATCGCGGTCATTCTCCATCGGATCTGGGTCGATGGTACCGTATTCCAGCCGGATGCTGCGCCAACCACG
>NZ_JBFBVU010000083.1:0-900 GCF_040689105.1 Meridianimarinicoccus marinus | reverse complement strand
AACATCCTTCTTGTCATGTAGATTCTCCAGTTTCATAAACACCTTATCTCGGTGTCCACGAAACCAGCAGCAGGCCACACTTCGGTTTGCGAGGAAAGTGACATTCCTGATTTGCTCATGGGTGACACTATCGCTTTGCGGCTGCACCGGTAACGTGAGTAATTAGGATTATGGAAAATAGTGGGGGTGTATCCCCTCGGCATACGTTATCGACTCTCGCGGGGGGTCGTGACATGACAACCATATGGGATATTGGAGAACAGTTCACGGAAGGGCGTTTGGCGAAGCCTGTAGGATTCTCGGCCTCACAAGCTTTGGTGCGGTCGTGATCCGAGCAACAATAGCAATTGTGGGTGTTGGCATACTTTTCCTATGGGGATCAGATGGTTCTGCCAAGGACGAGGCAACGGTTAAGTTTGTTTTGCAGTCCTGTTAGGCCTAGCGTTCCCTTTAGTGTATCTTTACTTTTCATTAGACAACCTGCTCAAATTGATGCAAAAAAGAGCGCCGAAATCTCCCGACTTGGACAGGAGACCGCAGCAAGGCGATCATTGACGCCAGTCTAATCCAAAAATCTGGCGGATCGCTGCCAAGAACTCATAGGCATACAAGTCTCTGTAGTCCCTTTCAGTCAAGATGAATGCATCGACTTTGCAGGAGAGCTAGTAGCATCTTTAAAAGTGGCTTGCGCAAATGCGGTATTGGACAACTTGCCGTTTGGGAGCCTGGACCCAAACATGCGGGGCGTCGAGTTGATATTGACCTGAGCCCCGACTTCCCTCCAGCTTTTCGGAGAATCCGTCGGTTGATTGCACTGCTCCCCAACCTTGGACCGCCGGAGGCTGGACTTTTGCGGCTGTCTCACGATGACGGGCTGGTGACGCCATCGGGATAATGCAT
>NZ_JBFBVU010000082.1:0-933 GCF_040689105.1 Meridianimarinicoccus marinus | reverse complement strand
GATGCCACGTTCCGGCTCGAGGCCAGGCACCGGTTGTCCTGTCCCTTGGTTGAGGCATTGCACGCTTGGCTGCGCGCCGAGCAGGGCACGATGTCGAAGCACAATCCTGTCGCCAAGGCGATCAATTACATGTTCAAGAAAGACCGATGGGAGGCCTTCACGCGCTTCCTCGAGGATGGGCGGGTCTGCGTGACGAACAACGCGGCCGAGAGAGCACTCCGCGGTGTGGCCCTTGGCCGAAAGTCATGGCTCTTCGCCGGCTCCGAGCGCGGCGGTGACCGCGCCGCCTTCATGTATTCGCTGATCGTCACCGCGAAGATGAACGATGTCGATCCTCAGGCCTGGCTCGGCGACGTCCTCGCCCGGCTGCCTGGCACGACAGCCTCCCGGGTGCCGGATCTCCTGCCTTGGAATTGGTCCCCGACACGGCAAAGGATCGCCGCATGACCCTGATCGCCCGCCTCCGGATCATCCTGAACGACGTCGAGCCAATGCCGATGCGCCACATCGAGGTGCCGCTGAAGATCAGGCTCGACCAGCTGCATGAGGTCATCCAAGCGGCCATGGGCTGGACCGACACCCATCTCTACGAGTTCCGGGTGGGGGATGCCGGTTGGGGCATGCCCGACCCGGACGGGTTCTACGACGGCCCCATGGACGCGAAGAAAATGACCTTGGAAAAACTGCTCGACCAGACCGCCACCAGGACGATCCAGTATGTCTACGACTTCGGTGATGACTGGGACCACAGCATCCGGATCGAGCGGGTGGGCGAGGCCACCCAGGGCGTGACCTATCCGCGGCTTCTGAAGGCCGCAGGGGCCTGTCCACCGGAGGACGTCGGCGGCGCCTGGGGCTACGAAGAGTTCCTCGAAGCCCTCGCCGATCCCGATCACGAGCAGCACGAGGACATGGTCCACTGGTCGGGCGGGG
>NZ_JBFBVU010000081.1:0-937 GCF_040689105.1 Meridianimarinicoccus marinus | reverse complement strand
TCTACGCTGCACTGCAAAGATCAGACATGGCCGCGTAACTAAGACAAATCAGCCTCCGGCAAACCCGGTGCGGTTCAATCCACCAAGTTCTCGATCTCGGAGGGTGCTAGGTCATACGACCGGCTGGCCTCAGCCACCGTCGTCTTGCCCTGGATGATCTCAATGACGAGCGCCGATTTCCGCTTCGCCGTCCAGCGTTTGATATTGTCGTCCAACTGTCCACTCATCGCTACATCTTCCTCCTTGTAGCATGAGCAGAATTTCACTGGGTCGATACACGAGGCCCGTCGGGAGTGGCAATCAGAGTTCCGGTTGCAAAGCAGACGAATTCTGTTGATGTAAGCCCGGCTGGCGCAAGCCCGGCCCCGTTGTCCTGTGCAACCGTGTCGAGGCTGATGGATTCGATTGCCTTGGTATTGAAACTGGCAGCATTCGAAGTCGGCAGGAGCCAGATGTTGCCCCCATTGTCCTGGATGATCCCAAATCCGGCAGATTCTGTTGCCCCGTCAGCGTAGGTGACAGTTCCGAAGAAGCCCGCAGTGGAGTCAATTTCGAAAACAAAGGGGGTGCCGTCCGTATCCAGGACGGTCAGTGTGTCGCCGGCCGCTGCGGCACCCTCGCCGTCCTCAAGGATAATTCCGTCGTCATTGCCGTCAGTAGTGAACGCGTTGTATTGCTGCTCGAAAAGCGGTGACCCCGCGCTGCCGTAGGTCCCAAGCAGATCGGCGGCATTTTCCGCAACCGATCCGTCGCCGGTTTCGACGATATCGATGTCGGCGACTGTCCCGAGAAAGATAAGCTCAAAATCGGTTTGCGTTGGCATGGGTGAGAGGTCTGTGCTGCGATGGTCGCTGCCCTAGCAGGCCGCTGAAAAACTCTGACCTCGACGTCCGCCGCGGAACATGATTCATCGGCGCCACGGTATGGACGGAGGTGG
>NZ_JBFBVU010000080.1:0-1065 GCF_040689105.1 Meridianimarinicoccus marinus | reverse complement strand
CGCGACCTTACATTCGAACCCCAGATTGAAGTCCTTTCTGCCGCGGACGGCGTTCGCCGGCGGAATTGGAGCGATGCGGACAAGCTCCGGATCGTCGAGGAGAGCTTTGCCGGACATCGGCAGGTTAGCGCCACGGCACGACGCCATGGCGTTTCCCGATCTCTTCTGACGGTTTGGCGCCGCCAGTTCAGGAACGGAGGCTTCGCTGGCGGCGGCTCGCCGACATTTGTCCCCGTGATTGTCTCCGATGAGAGCCGGGGAACGGCGCTGCCAGCAAGTCAACCTCCGAACCCTCAAGCCAGGGTCGAGATTACATTAGGGAACGGGCGGCGGCTTGCCGTTCCTGCCAACGTGGAACCCGAAGCACTGGCCCGGCTTCTTGTCGTGGTAGACAGTCGATGATCGCGTTTCCGACCGGCGTGAAGGTCTGGATCGCGGGCGGCGTCACCGACATGCGGCGCGGCATGAACACGCTGGCGCTGCAGGTCCAGCAAGGGCTCGGACGCGATCCGCATGCGGGCGAAATCTTCTGCTTCCGGGGACGGCGCGGCGATCTGGTGAAACTGATCTGGCATGACGGTGTCGGCATGTCGCTCTATACCAAGCGGCTGGAGGCCGGGAAATTCATCTGGCCGGCGAGCGGCTCCGGCGAGGCCGTTCAGATCTCTGCCGCCCAGCTCGGCTACCTTCCAGAGGGAATCGACTGGCGCAATCCACGCTGGACGCAACGCCCTGCAAAGGCAGGATAAATCAGGCTCATAAGGCTGTTTCCCATGGGCTTTCCGGGGCCGGCATGGTAGGTCTCCGCCATGTCCGAGGCCGCCTCCGAACTCGAAAAACTGCGTGCCGCCCTGGCCACGGCGGAAAGACGTGCCGCGGCCGCCGAAGCCGATCTCGCTCAGGCCCGCGCTGTGGTCTCGACCTCCGAGGCGATGATCGCGGCGCTCAAACTGGAAATCGCGCTGCTCAAGCGCGACAAGTACGGCCGCAGCGCGGAACGGACTGCCCGGCTCATCGACCAAATGGAATTGCAGCTCGAGGAGCTGGTGGCCGACGCCGCCGAGG
>NZ_JBFBVU010000007.1:0-164858 GCF_040689105.1 Meridianimarinicoccus marinus | reverse complement strand
CGACTCGGATCATGCGTCAACAGCCAATTACTGCAAAAACTAAAGTAAAAAAAAGGCCGCGCCAGAGGCGCGGCCAGTCCAACAGGGAGGAAAATGCCGAGAGCGGTCAAGACCGGCCCCGACAAGATCCAGACTGGCACGAAAAAGTTAACGCTCGGTAGCCGTTCGTTCCGGTTTCGTTCGGGCCACAGACATCTTGATCTGGGTGATGCGGTTGTTTTCCCGCGCCAGGATCTCGAAGCGGAAGCCGTGGAAGACGAACACCTGGCCGACGACCGGGATCATCTGGGCCTCGTGGATCACCAGTCCGGCGATGGTGTTGGCCTCGTCATCGGGCAGGGACCAGTCGCGGGCCCGGTTCAGGTCGCGGATGGTCATGGCACCGTCAATGATGAACTTGCCGTCCACATCGCGATGGATCATGTCCGCGGCGCTGTCGTCGAATTCATCGGTGATCTCGCCGACGATCTCTTCAAGGATGTCCTCCAGCGTCACCAGCCCCTGAAGATCGCCGTATTCATCCACCACCAGCGCGAAATGCGTGTGCCGTTTCAGGAAGTGGCGCATCTGGTCGTCCAGCGTGGTGGTTTCCGGCACGAAATATGGTTTGCGGGTCACCGACATGATGTCGAAGTCCAGCACATGCGAGGGTTCCTTGATGGTGCCCTCGTCGCCGACCGTGTCCAAAGCGGCGCGCAGCAGATCCTTGGCGTGGATCACACCGACGATATTCTCGGGATCGTTGCGGAACACCGGCAAGCGGGTGTGCTGGGATTGCAGCGCCTGCGCGATGATCTCGGGCACCGGCTTGGTCACGTCGATCATCTCGATGTCCGAACGGTGGCGCATGACCTCTTCCACTGTGCGGTCGCCCAGATCCAGCGCCCCCAGAAGCCGGTCGCGATCTTCCTTTTGCACCACGCCTTCGTGATGCCCCAGGGTCAGGGTGCCGATGATTTCTTCACGCACCGAAAGGATGTTGCGGCCCGGATCGATCCGCACGCCGAACACGCGCAGGACCGCGCGCACGATGAAACGCACCACCGACACGGCCGGCGACAGCAGTGTCACGATCACGTTGATCGCCGGCGCCGCCAGCGCCGCCGCGCGCTCGGACTGGGAAATCGCGTAGGTCTTGGGCAAGACCTCGGCAAAGACCAGGACCAGCAGGGTCATGACCAGCGTTGCCATCGCCACGCCGCCTTCGCCCAGATACTTGGTGAACAGCGCCGTGGTCAGCGATGTGGCAAGGATATTGGCCAGGTTGTTGCCCAGAAGGATGCCGCCGATCAGACGTTCGCTGTCTTCGGTCAGCTTCAGCGCGGTGGCGGCCCCCTTCGATCCGGCATCGGCCTGGTTGCGCAGCTTGCCACGGGACGAGGCCGTCAGCGCGGTTTCCGAGCCCGAGAAGAAGGCCGAGCAGGCAAGGAGAAAGAACACCGCCCCGGCGGTGATCCAGAATGCTAGGTCAAGACCCATTGTCCCGTCGCTCATGGTGCTGAAGCCTCCGTGCGTTTGCCGTCTTATGGGCATAGGAACCGCAGGCCGCAAGATGGCTGCCATCCGCTTGGCACGCCGGGCGGAGGGCGGGCAGGGGCGCGACCCGACACCCCGCGACCACGGCACCGATGGGCCCGGTAATCGAATCATCGGGTGCCGGGGAGGCACGCCGATCGCGCCGGGTGACCCTAGGTTAGTTTCGGGCGCGGTCGGACGGACGCCTGCAATCTTCATCCGCTGCACCGCGGCAACGCAACATTTGATTGCTTACGAACCGTAAACCCTGTTCAATTTGTTCAGTAGGCAATTGCCTCCGGCCCCTAATTCGCTAGTCTCCCGTCACCGCCTGCGGCGTGGGTTCGCGCTTCGTGGGTTAATAATCAATGGGAGGTCCATACCGAATGAACCGTCGCTCTTTTCTGAAGAACTCCGCACTGGGTGGCACCGCCGCCGCCGCATCCTCGCTGGCCGCGCCGCTTTACGCGCAAGGCAACCGCACGCTGACCATGGTCACCACCTGGCCGCGCGGCTTTGCAGGTCTGGCTGATGCCGCCGACCGCGCCGCAGCAAACATCAACGCGTTGACCGAAGGGTCGCTGACCGTCGACGTCAAGCACGCGGGCGAACTTGTCGGAGCCTTCGAAGTGTTCGACGCCGTGACCGCCGGTCAGGCCGACATGTACCACGGCGCTGACTATTACTTCGTCAACCAGCACCCCGCCTTCGCCTTCTACACCGGTGTGCCTTTCGGCATGACCGCGACCGAGCACAACAACTGGTACTACCACGGCGGCGGCATGGAAATGCACCACGCTCTGGGTGAGATCTTCGGTCTGAAGTCGTTCATGGCCGGCAACACCGGCGCGCAGTCGGGTGGCTGGTTCACCAAGGAAATCACCGGGCCGGAAGACTTCCAGGGCCTCAAGTTCCGCATGCCGGGTCTGGGCGGCCGCGCCCTGGGCCACATGGGCGTGTCGGTGCAGAACCTGCCGGGCGGCGAAATCTACCAGGCGCTGGCCTCGGGCGCCATCGACGGCACCGAATGGGTTGGCCCGTGGTCGGACGAGAAGGTGGGCTTCCAGGAGATCACCAAGTTCTACTACACCGCTGGCTTCCACGAGCCGTCGGCAGGTCTGTCGCTGGCCACCAACCTTGAAGTCTTCGACAGCCTGACCCAGCAGCAGAAGGCCGCCATCGAAATCGGTGCCGCCGCTGCCGACCACTGGAACCTGCACCAGTACCTGATGAACAACGGCTCGGCGCTGCAGCGTCTGGCGTCGTCGGGCGTCAAGGTTCTGGAATTCCCCGACAGTGTCTGGGATGCCTTCGGTGCCGCGTCGATGCAGGTCTATGAAGAGTTCATGGGCGATGACATCTTTAAGGAAACCTACGACGCCTATGTCGAATCGATGGCGGCGTCTTCGGGCTGGATTTCCAAGTCCGACGCCACCTATCGCAACCAGCGGGACCGGGTGCTGGGCTCCAGAACCTGACCTGATCAGAACCGGCCCGCCCCCCGCGCAGGGGGGTGGGCCTTTGTGTAAAGGCGAGGTCCGGGACAAGGGCCCGCAGCGGGGAGAGGACGATGCTGGACGGTATCCTATGGGTTGTCACCAATATCGGGACAGCCTTTTATAATTTCGGTTATGCCGTGACCCATCCCGGGCTCTGGCTGAACTGGGCCGACACCGAAGCGATCATGCGGTTCGCCTATTACGGTGGGTCGACCCAGCTCTTCTTCGTTATCCTCACCGCTTTCCTTGTGCTGACAGCCGTCGGGTTGTGGCGCAACAGCGTGCTCTGGGGCTATGTGCGCGGCGCGGAATGGTTCGGCAACACCGTCGGGCGCTTCTTCGCCTGGGCCGGCCTGCTGATGGTGCTGCAGCAAACGCTGATCGTCTTTTTGCAACGGATCTTCCTTGTATCCGAGATTTCCATCGGTCCGTTCGGGACCGTTTTTACCAAGGACCTCAGCTGGTACGCCGAGGAACTGAAGCTTTACAACGCCATGATCGTGGCCCTGTGCTGCGCCTATACCTTCATCCAGGGCGGCCATGTGCGGGTGGACCTGGTCTATGGCTCGGTCTCGCGCCGCACCAAGAAGATCATCGACATGATCGGCTGCCTGATCTTCATGATCCCGGTGCTGACGCTGACGTGGATGTACGCCTGGTTCTTCCTGTGGCGGCACCTGATCACCCCGAAGATATCGGCCAGCGACAAGATCGAAATGCTGATGCGCAAGGCACGGATCGTGAAATGGAACGTGGAAACCATCGGCTTCTCGCCGAACGGCTTCAACGCCTACTTCCTGTTCAAGGTGCTGATCATGGCCTTCGTCGTCATGATGCTGATCCAGGCCATGGCCTTCTTCTATCGCAATCTTCTGGAACTGATCGAAGGCGAAGACGCCGACGGACGGTACCATGACGAGGACGTGCTGGGCGACGATCTGCCCGAGCATTTTCATGAATCCTTCTGAGGGGACCCTGACCCATGCTATTTGGACTTGATGGAGTCGAGGTCGGTCTGATCATCGTATTCTTCTGTCTCTTCGGAGGCATCATGACCGGCTTCCCGGTGGCCTTTGCCATCGGCGGCGCCGGGGTTCTGTCTTTCGGCATCATTGCCGCGCTGGACAGTGCCGGGCTGCTGATCCACCAGGCGGTGGACACCTCAAGCGATGCCTATCGCGCGTTGATCGCCAATGGCGTCAACCAGATCAACATATCGCATTTCCGATACCCGGACTTGCCATTGGTCGACCAGTCCCTGTTCCCGGGCGGCTGGGAACAGGCCGTGGACCGCAACCTGTCGTTCATCGTGAACCGCATGAACGAACGCGTGTTTGCCGGCCAGTCGATCGAAACGCTGCTGGCGGTGCTGATGTTCGTGATGATGGGCATCACGCTGGAACGCTCACGCATTGCCAACGATCTGCTGACCACCATGGCGCGGGTCTTCGGGCCGATGCCCGGCGGTCTGGCGGTGTCGGTCGTGGTCGTGGGCGCCTTCCTGGCCGCCTCGACCGGGATCGTCGGCGCGACCGTGGTGACCATGGGGCTGCTGTCGCTGCCCACCATGCTGCGCAACGGGTATTCGCCCTCGCTGGCCACCGGCGTCATTGCCGCCTCGGGCACACTGGGGCAGATCATTCCACCGTCGATCGTGATCGTTCTGCTGGGCACGCTGGCGGGCGACCTGTATTCGGCCGCGCAGGAAACACGGGCCCAGGCGGCCGGGTGTTCCGATGCGCTGACCTATCTGGGCGAAGCCGCCGTGGTGTCTGTCGGCACGCTGTTCCAGGCGGCGATCCTGCCGGGCATCCTGCTGGCGGGCCTCTACGCGGTCTATGCCCTGGGCTTTGCCCTGTACGATCCGCGGCACGCACCGCCGGTCGAGATCGCCGATGCCGAAGGCGGCGAGATCATCACCCGCAACGAAGGTCTGACCTGGTTCCTGGGCATGCCCATCGCCCTGATCGGCGGCGCCATCCTGCTGGCGCAGGTCGGGATCGTCGGCTCACAGGACATCACCGTTGACAGCTATTCGGATGCTTCTGAATCCGCGGTCCTGCGAACCAGCGTGTCTGAACAATGTCAGGCGTCGATGATCGAGCTGCACGGTCAGGAGAAATGGGACCTGGCCATCGAGCAGCAAGAGGCCATCGAGGCTTCGGGCGGGGCGCAGGCCAGCCGCGCGCTGAGCGCAGAAGAGATCGAAACGGCCCGGGTCGAGAAGATCACCAATGCCGCGCCGATCAGTTCGGGTCTGGCCACCATGTTCATCCTGCTGGCGCTGGTTCTGACCACCGCCCGTGGCGTGGCGCCGACCGCCAATCCGACGCCGCTGGCCATCGGCCTGGCGGGTGTGGGGCTGGCCTTCGTGGTGGATTGGTTCCTGATCAGCCCGACGACATCGGAGGGGGCCAGCTTCCTGCTGCTGCTGATCCCGCTGCTGCTGATCGCCTATGGGTGCCGCGAGGCCATCACCCGGCTGTCGAAGAACGAGCTTCTGCGCGTGGTCTTCCCGCCGCTGATTCTGATCATCGCGGTGCTGGGCTCCATCCTGGGCGGGATCACCAACCCGACCCCGGCGGCAGCCCTGGGGGCGTCGGGCGCGATCATGCTGGCGGCCTACCGCAAGCTGCGCGATGACAACAAGTCGGGCAAGATGATCATCTGGGCGTCCTTCGCCATCGTGCTGATGATCCTCGTGGGGGTGAACTTCGACCTGCGGATCACCCGTTCGGAAGTGATGTTCGAGGAATACATCGCCTTCATCGTCGCACTTCTGGCCTATCACTTTGCCCTGTTCGGCATTCTCTACAGCTGCTGGGTGCTGCTGCGGGGCGGTGTGCTGACCCCGGTGGTGCGTGAAACGGCCAAGGTGACCTCGATGGTCTTCACCATCCTGATCGGCAGCCAGGTGCTGAACCTCGTGGTGATCTCCTTTGGGGGGGAACACTACATCCAGCAATTCCTGCGCAGCTTCGACAACGAACTTGTCGTCTTCCTGCTGGTGATGCTGGTGCTGTTCATCCTGGGCTTCGTGCTGGACTTCCTCGAGATCATCTACATCGTGATCCCGATCGTCGGGCCGGTGATCTATGGCGGCACGATGGATCCCAAGTGGGTCACCATCATGATCGCGGTGAACCTGCAGACCAGCTTCCTGACGCCGCCCTTCGGCTTCGCGCTGTTCTACCTGCGCGGCGTGGCGCCGCCCGAGGTCGCCACCAGCGACATCTACAAGGGGGTTCTGCCCTTCGTGCTGATCCAGGTGGCGGGACTGGGCCTGCTGTGGCTGTTCCCCAGCGTGGTCACCATCGTGCCGAACCTGTTGAACTGATCTGAGCGCGACCCGGGGCCGTGCGCCCCGGCCAGTACGAACCATGGCCGCCCCTTCGGGGGCGGCCTTTTCGTGGAGCCGTTGTCGTGTGCTCAGGCATGAAAATACCCCGAAACCGGGGTGTGGGGGAGGCGTGGGAAAGTGGGAAACTGGCGCGCGCGGACGGCCCTAACGCTTGATCGGCAGGCTGTCGGGCAGGGAAATGCGGGCCACCTGTTCGGCAATGGGATCAACCGACAGCGGATGGGTCTCGGTCTCGTGGCTTTCGGGGTCGCCGATATCCTGCCAAACCCCGTGCTTGTAGACCTCGAGCGCGCTGAACCCGGCCTTGTAGCCCATCTTCGGGCTGCCCGGCACCCAGTAGCCCAGGTAGACATAGGGCAGGCCGCTTTCGCGGGCGATCTCGATGTGATCCAGGATGACATGGGTGCCCAGCGAGCGGCGGTTTTCACCGGGCTGGTAGAAGGAATAGACAAGGCTCAGCCCGTCATCCAGCACATCGGTCAGGCAAACGGCCTTGAGGTCGCCGCGCACCAGGTTCGGCGATTCCCGAACCTCGTATTCGATGACGCGCGACCGGATCGGGGTTTCCTCGATCATTGCGGCGAATTCGAAGATGTCCATGTCGGCCATGCCGCCATCGGCGTGGCGCGTGTCCAGATAGCGGCGGAAGAGCGAGAACTGCTCTTCGGTGGCCCAGGGGGAATTGGCCCGGCGCTTCAGGTCTGAATTGCGACGCAGGGTCTTGCGTTGCGCGCGGCTGGGCTCGAAATCCGCGACCCGGATGCGCGCCGACATGCAGGCGGTGCATTCCGCGCAGGAAGGCCGGTAAAGCACATTCTGTGAGCGGCGAAAGCCCTGCTTGGACAGCGTGTCGTTCAGGGTTTCGGCGTTTTCGCCCTGCAGGGCCGTGAACAGCTTCCGTTCCATGCGCCCGTCCAGATAGGGGCACGGCTGCGGCGCAGTCACATAGAACTGCGGGGCGATGGGAAGCGTGTGGCGCATGGGCTCCTCGGGTGGTTTCGAAGGAGCCTAGCAATCCCGAATGAAACCGCCAAGCCCCCTAAAGACGCACCACAGGTTCAGGGTTTGCGCGACCGGTTGATGGCGGCGGTGCCCAGCAGCATGTCATGCAGGCCCTGACCGCGCGACGACGTCAGCATCAGGATGATCGAGATGATCTGGAGCACGAAGAAGGTGGTCATGAAATAAAACATCAGCACGTGCAGGGTGGCGGTGGCGGTGTCGAAGCGCTCCCCCCGGCTGTTGCGGAACTCGATCGCCATCAGGCGCATGCCGGGGGTGGCAGATCGGCTCGACATGGCCCAGATCCGATAGACCAGCCCTACCGCCAGAAACAGGAAGCCGAAGAAGAACAGTCCCGTGAAGGCGGTGAACGGGATCGCCAGCAGGCTGAGCCCCAGGATCAGGATGGTGTCGACGAGCCACGCGAAAAACCGCTTGATCGTGGTGTCGGCATAGAAATCGCCATGGGTGTCCGGATCGGGCAGGCCCCAAAGTGCGGTGTCGGGTTGAATCATGGGTGTCATTGCAATCGGTCCGCGAAGAAAAGGCAAGGGCCCCCGGCAGGGGGCCCGTGAAGGGCGTCAGGCGCTTTCGGGCGCTGCGGGGGCGGCCGCCGTGCGGACACGTTCGTCCATGAACTGGTCGAATTCGGCCTTGTCCTTGGCTTCGCGCAGACGCTTCAGGAACTCCTGGAAGCTGTCCTGTTCTTCTTCCAGGCGGCGCAGGGTCTCGGCCTTGTAGGCGTCAAAGGCGCTGTTGCCCGAAGACTTGAAAGCATAGGTTGCGGTGCGGGTGTGGCGGGAACATTTCCCAAACATGCGTTTGCTCCAGATCATATAGGCGAGAAGGGCGAGGCCAATGGGCCAGAAGACAATGAAGCCGAGGATCATGGCCGCGATCCAGGCGCCTTTGCCGCGCTGATCGAGCCAGGTTTCTGCGGCCGAGGGCCAGGTTGCAACGGTGCTCATCGGGATCTCCGTGTTGGTTGTGTGTATGTGAACTGTCTTCACATTGAATAGATTGGGTGCGCCAGGCGCTGCTTCAAGGGTTCATGTGAAAACTTTTTACATTCGCATCTGCAGCACGGTGGATGCTGCATGCCGTGACCTTGCGGTGCGTTGACCCCGGCGCGGCGAGACGACAGGCTCCGCCCATGACCTTTGCAGACCAGATCACCCGCGCGCCGATTCCCCATGACACTGTTCTGGCGCAGGATGCCCTGTCGCATCTTGGCTGGGCCAGCGGACGCACCCGCGAACTGCTGTGCGGCACCGCCGGATGCAGCCCCTATCTGGCCGGTCTCATGACCCGGCACCGCGATTGGTTGGAGACGGCGCTGGACCAGGATCCCGCCGCGGTGATCGCGGCCGAAATCGCCGCCTTGCAACCGGGACCGGCATCGGACACCGGCAAGGCCTTGCGGCTGGCCAAGCAACGGGTGGCCCTGCTGACCGGTCTGGCGGATCTGGGCGGTGTCTGGGGGCTGGATGCTGTCACCGGTGCCCTGACGCAACTGGCGGACCGGGGCACCGATGTGGCCCTGAAATCTGCCCTGATCCAGCCGCTGACGCGGGGCAAGATCCCCGGCCAGTCGCTGGACGATCTGGATCACGCCGCCGGGCTGACCGTGCTGGCCATGGGCAAGATGGGCGCGTTCGAGTTGAACTATTCTTCGGATATCGACCTGATCTGCCTGTTCGATGACAGCCGTTTCGACGGTCCCGACGTGATGGAGGCGCGCGCCATCTTCATCAAGGCGGTGCGGCAGGCGATGGGGCTGTTGTCGGACAACACCGGCGACGGCTATGTGTTTCGCACCGATCTGCGGTTGCGGCCTGACCCTTCGGTGACGCCGGTGGTGGTGTCGATCACGGCGGCGGAACGGTATTACGAGGCGCTTGGCCGGGCGTGGGAGCGCGCCGCCTATGTGAAGGCGCGCCCCTGTGCCGGCGATCTGAAGGCCGGCCACCGGTTCCTGAAGGACATCCGCCCGTTCATCTGGCGGCGTCATCTGGATTTCGCGACGATTCACGAAGCGCAGGACATGCGCCTGAAGATCCGGGCGCAGAAGGGCCGGGCGTCGGAGTCTCTGGACGGGCGCAACGTCAAGCTCAGCCCTGGCGGCATTCGCGAGATCGAGTTCTTCACCCAGACCCGGCAGTTGATCGCCGGGGGCCGCGATCCGGAGTTGCGAATGCGCGAAACCCGTCGCGGGCTGGCCGCGCTGGCGGAAAAGGGCTGGGTGACCACTGATGTCGCGACGACTTTGGACGCCGACTATCTTGCCCTGCGTGAGATGGAGCATCGCTTGCAAATGGTGCAGGATGCCCAGACCCACGCACTGCCATCGGCCGAGGACGGCTGGCAACGGCTGGCCGATTTCACCGGCGGCGGGGATGTGGCGCAGTTGAAGGACACTCTGCGTGAACGCTTCGAACGTGTTTATGCACTGACCGAGGAATTCTTCGCCCCCGAGCGCGCGGAGTCCTTGCTGCCCGAGATGACCGGCACGGCGGAAAAAGTGGTGGACCGCTGGAAGAGCTACCCCGCGCTGCGCTCGGAACGGGCGCAGGAAATCTTTGCCCGGATTCTGCCCAAGCTTCTGGCCGGCTTTCAGCGTGCCGCCGATCCGGATGGCGCGATCTTGCAATTCGACGGATTTCTCAGGGGGTTACCTGCCGGAGTTCAGGTGTTTTCCCTGTTCGAGGCCAATCCGCAACTGATTGATCTGATGGTCGATATCAGCTCCACCGCGCCGGCGCTGGCGCAATATCTATCCAACAATTCCGGCGTGCTGGACGCGGTCATCGGTGGGGACTTCTTCGATGCCTGGCCCGGCAGCACCCGGTTGACCGAGGAATTGACGGCGCTGCTCGACAACCCCGACCTGGATTATGAGTTGCGTCTGGACACCACGCGCCATTGGCAGAAGGACTGGCATTTCCGCATTGGCGTGCATCACCTGCGCGGGTTGATCAGCCCGGATGAGGCGGCGGCGGAGTATTCGGATCTGGCCGAGGCGGTGGTGCAGGGCATGTGGCAGGCGACCTGTGCCGAGTTTGCACGCAAGCACGGGGCGGTGCCGGGCAGCCGCGCGATCGTTCTGGGCATGGGATCGCTGGGCGCGCGCAAGCTGGGGGCGCGGTCCGATCTGGATCTGATCGTGATCTACGATGCGCCGGTCGATGCACAATCCGACGGCAAGCGTCCGCTGGAGGCGCGCACCTATTTCGCGCGGTTGACCAAGGCGCTGGTAACCTCGCTGTCGGCGCAGACGGCGGCGGGCACGCTGTATGAGGTCGATATGCGGTTGCGGCCCTCGGGGCGTCAGGGACCGGCGGCGGCGTCCTGGGCCTCGTTCCAGACCTATCAGCGCAAGGAAGCCTGGACCTGGGAGCATCTGGCCCTGACCCGCGCAAGGGTGGTGGCCGGGAACGAGGGGCTGGGAGAAGCGTTCGAAGACTTCCGCTGCAAGCTGCTGGCCGAGCCGCAGGATCGGGCCAAGGTTCTGCGCGATCTGGCCGACATGCGGCGGCGGTTGTCCGAGGCCAAGCCGCGCTCGGGCGTGTGGGACGTGTCGAACGGGCCGGGTGGCTTGCAGGATATCGAGTTGTTCGGGCAAGCCATCGCGCTTCTGGCCGGAGATCCCGAAACCGCCAGCGCGGCGCAACTGCGGCTGGAGACCGATCTGGCCTCGCCCGAAGCGCGCGCCAAGCTGCTGGAGATCGGCACCCTGCTGGCCGCGGTGAAATCCGTGGCGCGCCTGTTGACCGGCCGGGGGCTGGAGCCGTCACGGCTGGGGCAGGGCGGGTTGGCGATGCTGCTGCGGGATGGCAAATGCGACGATCTGGAAGCGCTGGAGGTGGCGCTGGACGCGGCCACCACGACGGCAGCGGGCATCATCGATGTCGCAATCAATGCCGGGGAGGGCGCGGATGTGGCGTGACTCTCGCTGTGTGACCGGTAAACACCCGCCATGGCACCGATGACACGCGACCCGCGCGATCCCAAGAACCTGATCGCGGACAGCTACCAGATCGACGGCATCACCGCAGCAGACTGCCGGGCGATCTTTTTTGACTGGGCCTTGTCCCTGCCCGACGGGGTGGAAGCCGCCTCTGTCGCGCAGCAGCTTTTACAGATCCATGCAACGGAAAACCCCGATCATCCGATGACCGGGGTTCTGCGCGAGGCGGTGGCCGGGACCGAGCAGCCCCGGCGGCGCGGCGGACGGGCCGCGCGGGTGCCGGGGGCTAGCTGACTTCCAGGGCCGCGGCTTCGGCGGCCAGCTTGGTGATGCCGTCCCAGTCGCCCTTCGCCACCAGATCGGCCGGGGCCACCCACGAGCCACCGGCGCAGACCGTGTTGGGCAGCGACAGATAGCTGTTGGCATTGGCCAGTGACACGCCGCCGGTCGGGCAGAAGGTGATCTGCGGCAGGGGCCCGGCCAGCGATTTCAGCGCCGGCGCGCCGCCGATGGCCTCGGCGGGGAAGAACTTCTGGAAACTGTAGCCGCGTTCCAGCAGGTACAGCGCCTCGGTCGCAGTGGCGGCGCCGGGCAGCATGGCCAGATCGATGGCCTCGCAGACATCCAGCACCTTGTCGGTCGATCCGGGCGACACCGCGAAGGTCGCGCCCGCGTCCTGCGCGCGGCGCGCGTCATCCGGCGTCAGCACGGTGCCCGCGCCGACGATGGCGCCCGGCACCTCGGACATGGCGCGCATCGCGTCCAGCGCCTGCGGCGTGCGCAGGGTGACTTCCAGCGCATAAAGCCCACCGGCGACCAGAGCCTGCGCCAGATCGGCGGCGCGCCCGGCGTCCGAGACCACCAATACAGGGATGATCGGCGCCTTGCGGGCCACGGCGATCAGACGTTCGCTTGCGATTTGGGGGGTCATGTCGTGTCCTTCGATTAACTGTCGGCTGGCACAGCCACACTGGCCCCGGATGTAGCGGGTCCAACATTGGCACGGAAGGCCGAAAACAACTCGCGCCCCAGGCCGAACCCATTGGCCGACAGGTCGGGCGTTTCGGCGGGTCGGTCGGCGACGCCCTCGGTGAGCACCTCCAGCACCCCGGCCTCGGCATCGACGCGGATCAGGTCGCCATCGGCAATGCGCGCCAGAAGGCCGCCTTCGGTGGCCTCGGGCGTGACATGGATGCAGGCGGGCACCTTGCCCGATGCCCCGGACATGCGCCCGTCGGTGACCAGCGCCACCTTCAGCCCGCGATCCTGAAGCACGCTGAGGGTCGGGGTCAGGTTGTGCAGTTCCGGCATGCCGTTGGCCTTGGGGCCCTGGAAGCGGACGACCACAATGGTGTCCTCGGTGAACTCGCCCGCCTGGAAGGCAGCCTTGACCGAGCCCTGATCCTGAAACACCCGCGCGCGGGCTTCGATGACGCGGCGCTCGGGTGCCACGGCCGAGACCTTCATGACGCCGCGCCCGAGGTTGCCCGCAAGCTGCTTCAGCCCACCGGATTTCTGGAAGGGATCGGTGGCGGGGCGCAGGATCTTGTCGTTCAGGCTTTGGCCCGCGCCCTTGTTCCACGTCAGGGCGCCGTCGGAAAGCTGCGGCTCCTGCGTGTACAGATCCAGCCCATCACCGGCGACGGTCTTGGTGTCGTCATGCAGCAACCCGGCTTCCAGCAACTGGCCGATCATGTAGCCCAGCCCGCCGGCGGCGTGGAAATGGTTTACATCCGCCAGACCGTTTGGATAGACCTTGGCCAGCAGCGGCGTGATCTCGGACAGCTCCGCGAAATCCTCAAGATCCAGCACCACCCCGGCGGCGCGCGCCATGGCGGGAAGGTGGATCACAAGGTTGGTCGAGCCGCCCGTGGCCATCAGCCCGACGATGCCGTTGACGAAAGCACGCTCGTCCAGCACGTCGCAGGCCGGGGTATAGGCGTTGCCAAGGGCGGTGATCGCCAGCGCCCGCTCGGTCGCGGCCACGGTCAGCGCCTCGCGCAGCGGCGTGTTCGGGTTCACGAAGCTGGAGCCGGGCAGGTGCAGCCCCATGAACTCCATCAGCATCTGGTTGGTGTTGGCGGTGCCGTAGAAGGTGCAGGTGCCCGGCCCGTGGTACGAGGCCATCTCGGCCTCCATCAGCTTGTCGCGGCCCACTTCGCCGGTAGCGAACTGGTTGCGGACACGGGCCTTTTCATCGTTGGGCAGACCGCTGGTCATAGGACCGGCGGGAATGAAGATTGCCGGGATATGGCCGAAGGTGGCCGCGGCCATGATCAGCCCGGGCACGATCTTGTCGCAGACGCCCAGATAGGCCGCTGCGTCATAGGTGTTGTGCGACAGCGCGACGCCCGCCGCCATGGCGATCACATCGCGCGAAAACAGCGAGAGCTCCATGCCGGGCTGACCTTGCGTGACACCGTCACACATGGCCGGAACCCCGCCCGCCACCTGCGCCGTTGCCCCGGCAGCGTGTGCCGTGCGGCGGATCAGTTCGGGGAAGGTTTCGAACGGCTGATGTGCCGACAGCATGTCGTTATAGGCGGTGACGATGCCCAGGTTGGGGGCCCGCGTCCCGGCCAGCCTGGCCTTCTGGTCGCCCATCGCCGCATAGGCATGGGCCTGGTTGCCGCAGGTCAGATGCGCGCGCGCCGGGCCATCCTCGGCGGCGGCGCGCATCCGGGCCAGATAAGCGCTGCGGGGCTTGTCACTGCGGGTACGGATCCGGTCTGTGACTTTCTCGACGATTGGATGTAGGGCCATGGGACCTCCCGGCGTCTTGGCGAATTCTCGCGTCATATATGCCGTTAGCGCTATCAATGCCAGTGGAAACGACAGGCTGCGGCAGGAAGGAGCACGGTCATGATTGCGCATTGTGCCGAATTGCGTCAATCACCACTGTATTCCCAGACAAACAGGAGCGGCCATGAACGCCCCCAGCGCATCGGCGACCGGCACCATCCGGTTGCGCCCGAAGATCGACCCCCGGCCCGTTCGTCACGGATTCCCATGGGTTTACGGCAACCAGGTGGTCACCGACCGGCGCACAAAGGCGCTGGCGCCGGGATCGCTTGCGGTTCTGGAAGATGCCGAGCGGGGGCCGCTGGCGCTGGTCACCGTCAACCCGGACTCGAAGATCATCGCGCGGGTGCTGGACCCAGATCCCACCGCGCAGATCGATGCCGACTGGATGACAACGCGGATTGCCCGCGCGCTGGCGCATCGCGACCGGCTGTATGCCGCGCCCTTCTACCGGCTGATCCACGCCGAGGCCGACGGTCTGCCCGGGGTCATTGTCGACAGGTTCGGCGATGTGGCGGTGATTCAGCCCAACGCGGCCTGGGCCGACGCGCGGCTTGATCTGCTGACCGAGGTGCTGTGCGACGTCACCGGTGTCACCACGGTGCTGATGAACGGCGCGGGCCGGGCGCGCAAGCTGGAGGGGTTGGACGAGGTCAGTCGCCCCCTGCGCGGTGCGGTCGAAGGGCCGATTCCGGTTCCGATGAACGGTGCAACCTATCTGGCCGATGTGCTGGGCGGGCAAAAGACGGGGCTGTTCTTCGACCAGCGCGACAACCATGCCTTTGCCGCCGGTCTGGCGCGGGGCGGGCGGGTGTTGGATGTCTTTTCGCATGTGGGCGGCTTCGGTCTGGCGGCGCTGGCGGCAGGGGCGGACAGCGCGCTGGCGGTGGATGGTTCGGTGCCGGCGCTGGATCTGGCCGCGCAGGGGGCCGCGGCCAGCGGTGTCGGGGAGCGGTTCCAGACCCGGCAGGGCGATGCGTTCGAGGTGATGACCACGCTGGCGCAAGAGAGCGCACAATTCGACCTGGTGATCTGCGACCCGCCGGCCTTCGCACCGTCGAAACAGGCACTGGACGCGGGCTTGCGCGCTTATGAACGCGTGGCGCGGCTGGGGGCCTCGCTGGTGGCGCCCGGGGGGTACCTGGGTCTGTGTTCCTGCTCGCACGCGGCCACCATCGAGAAATTCCGCGCGGCTTGCATCCGTGGATTGGGCCGGGCCGGACGGCAGGGACAGGTGATCCACACCGGCTTTGCCGCGCCGGATCACCCGCAGCACCCGCAGCTGGCCGAATCCGGCTATCTCAAGGCGCTGTTCTTCCGGGTCTGGTGATGCGGCTGCTGGTCGATGCCTGTGTGCTCTATCCCACGGTGCCGCGTGCACTGATCCTTGGACTGGCGCAGGCGGGCTGGGCCGAGGTGCGTTGGAGCCCGCGCATTCTTGAGGAATGGCGCCGCGCCGTGCTGCGGCAGCATCCCGAACAGGCCGGACAGGTCGCGCAGGAGATCGCCAGCGTCCGGGCGTTGTTTCCCGGCGCCGAGGTTGTGCCGGATGCGGCGGTCGAGGACCGGCTCAGCCTGCCTGATGACAATGATCGGCATGTTCTTGCCGCTGCCCTTGCCGCCGAGGCGCGCGATCTGGTGACCTTCAACCTGCGTGATTTTCCGGGCCGCACCCTGGCCCGTCACAGCCTGCGACCGCGCCATCCAGATGAACTGTTGCTGGAGGCGCTGGACGACCGGCCAAAGCAGGTGACCCAACTGGCGCAACAGATCGTGGCCCCGCTCTGTACCGGCCCCGTGACTCCGGCAGACCTGCGCCGCATCCTGAAAAAGGCGCGGCTGCCCCGGTTGGGCAAGGCGCTGGCAGCGCGGGGCAGCTGACACCCCGAGGTGAAAACGCAACGAGCCACCCAAGGGGGCGGCTCGCAAATCCGTTGACCTGGGCTCAGAACGGGATTTCGTCGTCGTCAATGCCCGAGGAGGGGGGCTGACTGCCGCCACCGCCACCGCCACCCTGACCGCCGCCATAGCCACCGCCCGATCCACCACGATCGTCATAGCCGCCGCCGCTGCCACCACCACCGAAGCTGCCTCCGCCGCCACCGCTACCGCCTTCGGAACGGCCATCCAGCATGGTTAGTTCGCCCTTGAAGGGCCGCAGGACAACCTCGGTGCTGTAGCGGTCATTGCCGCTTTGATCCTGCCACTTGCGGGTTTCCAGCTGGCCTTCCAGATAGACCTTGGATCCCTTGCGCAGGTATTGCTCGGCCACCTTGGCCAGCGGTTCCGAGAAGATCGCGACGCTGTGCCATTCGGTGCGCTCGCGGTTCTCGCCGGTGTTACGGTCGCGCCATCGTTCCGAGGTGGCAATGCGCAGGTTCACCACCTTGCCGCCGTTCTGGAAGGTGCGCACCTCGGGGTCGCGCCCCAGATTGCCCACCAGGATGACCTTGTTCACCGACCCTGCCATGATGTTGCCTTTCGCGATTCCTGTTGTTGTTCGCTTTAAACCACGCAGTCGCGGGCAGGAACAGACGCTGCGCGACGGAACACTGGCAATGCGGGCAAAAATTGGCTATGGGTTGCCAAAAGAGCAGAGCAGGCACCTCATGCGCAAGGCACCCCTGGCAGGGTTATTGATCGGCAGTCTTCTGGCCGCCCCGGTGGCGGGCGATCAGGCGCGTGTGTCCAGCAAGGCGCGCTCGACCATCTTCAAGTCGCAGACGGCCGTTCTGGATCGCCGGTCCTCGCAGCAGTACGAATATTCCTCGCGCCTGCAGCCGCAGACCGATTTTTCCGGCGCGATCCGCTTGCCGGGCGTGAAGACCTCGAAATATCGCGGGATATATCTGCCGGTGGCCGAGGCCGTCGCGCGCAAACATCGGGTGCCGCAAAGCCTGTTCACCCGGCTGGTGCAGCAGGAAAGCGCCTGGAACCCGCGCGCGGTGTCGCCCAAGGGCGCCATCGGGCTGGCGCAACTGATGCCGCAGACCGCGCGAGGTCTGGGCGTCGACCCCCATGACCCGCATCAGAACCTGGAAGGCGGCGCGCGCTACCTGCGGCGTCAGTACGAACGTTTCGGATCCTGGCGGCTGGCGCTGGCCGCCTACAACGCCGGTCCCGGCGCCGTCGAGAAGTACAACGGCGTACCGCCCTATCGGGAAACCCAGAACTATGTGCGCAAGATCCTCGGCTTGCCGGGGTAGCCTTGCCCGCTTGGCCGCGGTTGGCGCCGCGTCGCTGATGTTCCGGAAAACCCAATGATTTCAAATTCATCTATAGGTTGATCCATTAACCACTTGGTCAGCCATTTGGTGATACGGCACCCCTGCCGCGTTAAGGTTCCTTCAAGCCCTCGTGTTCTGGAGACCCGAAAATGCGCAAACCGATACTTGCTGTCCTGGCGATGATTTTCGCCGCCGCCACATCCGTCAGTGCCGCGACCCTGACCCCGACGCCCACTGCCAGCCAGACCTTTCTCGGCAATGGCCCAAACTTTAACGACAGCGCGACAAATTCCTTTCTTCTCGCCTTCGTGGACAGCCTTGGCAGCTACAACTCGTCCACGCTGACGCTTCTGGATCGCGTGAACTCGCCCCTGACATCAGAAGGCGGGATCCTGACCGTCGCCTATACCGGGGGGGCGCCCAGCACCATGGGCAGCTGGACCACCACCGCCCCGGTCGAATTCGTCGTCTACAAGAACGGCGCCGGCTTTGCTGCCAACTATTTCTCGGGCGGCATCACCTCGGCCACTTGGGACACGGGCCTGCTTGGGCTGGTCAACAAGCATGGCCAGGCGCAGGACATCAGCCACATCTCGGTCTACTCGGCGCAGCTTGCAAACCCGTCGAACCCGCCGACTTCCCCGGTGCCGCTGCCCGCGGCGGGCTTGCTGCTGGTTGGCGGTCTGGGCGGATTGATCGGCATCGGCCGGTTGCGCCGCCGCCGCTGAGCCTGCCGCACTCCGAACATGAAAAAGCCCCGGCCAGTGCCGGGGCTTTTTTGCGTTTCGTATCCGCCGTGGATCAGTCCAGCGCCTTGAAGTTCAACGCCGCGCCGTCCTTGATCCCCGAGAACCACCGCGCGGTCACGGTCTTGGTCTTGGTGTAAAACCGGAAGGCATCGGGGCCGTACTGGTTCAAATCGCCGAAGGCCGACTTCTTCCAGCCGCCGAAAGTATAGTAGCTGAGCGGCACCGGGATCGGGAAATTGATGCCGACCATGCCGACATTCACCCGGCTGGCAAAGTCCCGCGCCGTGTCGCCATCGGCGGTGAAGATCGAGGTGCCGTTGCCATAGTCATTGTCGATGACCAACTGTAGCGCCTCTTCATAGGTGTCCTTGCGCACCGTAGACAGCACCGGGCCGAAGATCTCCTGCTTGTAGATCTCCATGTCCGGCGTGACCTCGTCGAACAGGCTGGGACCGACGAAGAAGCCGTCTTCATAGCCCTGCAGCGTGAAGCCCCGCCCGTCGATCACCAGCTTTGCGCCCTGATCCACGCCCGAGTCGATCAGACCGGTGATGCGCTCCTTGGCGGCGGCGGTGATCACCGGGCCAAAGTCCACGTCATCGCCGGCGGTATAGGGGCCGACCTTCAGCTTCTCGATGCGCGGCACCAGCTTGTCGATCAGGCGGTCGGCGGTTTCCTGTCCTACCGGAACAGCGACCGAGATCGCCATGCAGCGTTCGCCCGCCGCGCCGAAACCCGCGCCGATCAGCGCGTCGGCGGCCTTGTCCAGATCCGCATCGGGCATCACGATCATGTGGTTCTTGGCACCGCCGAAACACTGGGCGCGTTTGCCGTTGGCCGCCGCGCGGCCATAGATGTATTGCGCGATGGGGGTCGAGCCGACAAAGCCCACCGCCTGCACGGTCTCGTTGTCGAGGATCGCGTCAACGGCTTCCTTGTCGCCGTTCACCACCTGCAGCACACCGTCGGGCAGCCCGGCTTCCTTGAAGATCTCGGCCAACAGCAGGGCTGTCGACGGCGCGCGCTCGGACGGTTTCAGGATCATCGCGTTGCCGGCGGCGATGGCC
This sequence comes from Meridianimarinicoccus marinus, assembly GCF_040689105.1. Taxonomy (NCBI): domain Bacteria; kingdom Pseudomonadati; phylum Pseudomonadota; class Alphaproteobacteria; order Rhodobacterales; family Paracoccaceae; genus Meridianimarinicoccus; species Meridianimarinicoccus marinus. The sequence goes on along the minus strand of NZ_JBFBVU010000007.1, from coordinate 145,669 downwards.
GGGGCCATCTTCCACAGCGGGATCATCGCGGGAAAGTTGAACGGGGTGATGCCGGCGACCACGCCCAGCGGCTGACGCATGGAATACAGGTCGATGCCGGGGCCGGCGCTGTCGGTGTAGTCGCCCTTCAGGAAGCTGGGGGCGCCCATGCAGACCTCGACCACTTCAAGACCGCGCTGCACGTCGCCGCGCGCGTCGGGCAGGGTCTTGCCATGCTCGCGGCTCAGCACCTCGGCCAGTTTGTCCATGTTCTGTTCGATCAGCGCGCCGAATTTCATGATGATGCGGGCGCGGCGCTGGGGGTTGACCTTGGCCCATTCCTGCTGCGCTGCTGCGGCCTTGTCGATGATCGCGTTCATCTCGGCGGAGGTGGCCAGATCGACCTGCGCCTGAACCTCGCCGGTGGCCGGGTTGTAGACATCCGCCGTGCGGCCCGAAGTGCCCCGCACCTGAGCGCCGTTGATATAATGACCGATTGCTTGCATCACGTCCTCCATTGATCTGGCGTGACCCTAGCATTGCGAAAATGCGGAAGCTATAGGATGTTCGGCAAATTCATTTTGCGAAAATGCAGGTACAGATGATGCAACCCGACGATCTGATGGTATTTCTGATGGTGGCCCGGCGCGGCAGCATCACCGCCGCAGCCCAGCATCTGGGCAAGGATGCGGCCACGGTGGGGCGGCGCGTGGCGCGGCTGGAGAACGACCTTGGCGAGACGTTGTTCGCGAAATCGCCCAAGGGCTACCATCTGACCGAAGCCGGGCACGGCCTGCTGCCCAAGGCCGAGGCCATGGAGGAACTGGTCACCGACATCGAAGGCGGCTTCCGTCAGGCAGGGCGGCATATCGACGGCAAGATCCGCATCGGCGCCCCGGATGGCTGCGCCACCTTCCTGCTGCCGCAGGTTTGCGCCCGCCTGACCCGCGACAATCCCGGACTGGTGATCGAGATCGTGGCCACGGCGCGGGAAACCGACCTCCTGGGGCGCGAGGTCGATCTGGCGGTGACACTCAGCCCGCCCACCGCCAAGGCGGTCGAGCATCTGCATCTGGCCGATTACGAACTGCATCTGGCAATGGCGCGGCGGCTGGCTGGCACGGTGGCCGATCCGCTGCGCGACCTGCCGGTGATCTCGTACATTCCCGAACATCTGATCGACCCGGCGCTGGATATTCCCGACGATCTGATTTCGGGTCAGCGGGTGCTGCGGTCGAACTCGGTGCTGGTGCAATGGCAATGGCTGCGGCAGGGGGCGGGGCTGGGACTGGTGCATGATTTCACCCTGCGGCAGGATCCCGGCCTGATGCGGGTGAAGCCCGAGTTCACCATCCATCGCAGCTATTACCTGGCCAGCCGCCGCGCCGACAACCGGTTCGACCGGATGCGGCGGTTTCGATCCCTGCTGCTGCGGCAGGTCGCGCAGGAAATCAGCCGCCCCTCGGTGCAACCGGCAGACTGATTGGCACAGACCTGCGGATAGTGCTTGACACTTTGTTCAAGGGGCGGAGACTCGGGGGTAATATTATTGCTCAAGAGAGAGTGTCGGGAGGCCACCATGCGAGTCCATCAAATCCTGAAGTCCAAGTCTGACGACGTCGTGGTGACAATCAAACCCGGCACCAGCGTCGAGGCTGCGGCGCAATTGCTGGCCGAAAAGCGGATCGGTGCGGTGATCGTCTCGGAAGACGGAGAGGTGCCGGCGGGCATCCTGTCCGAGCGCGACATCGTGCGCGAATTGGGCAAGCGCGGCGCATCCTGCATGTCGGACATGGTGGACGACATGATGACCGCCGATCCGATCAGCTGCACGATGAACGAGGACAGCTCGGAAGTGTTCCAGAAAATGACCGAGGGCCGCTTCCGTCACTTGCCCGTTGTCGAGGATGGCAAGATGGTCGGCCTGATCTCGATCGGCGACGTGGTCAAGGCGCAGCTCAGCACCCTGTCGATGGAGAAGGATGCCCTGCAGGGCATGATCATGGGCTACTGAGACCGGCGGGCCGCGACCCTGCGGCCCGACGTCTCTTGCAATGCGCGACTGATTGATGTTGCGTTGCCGGCATCGCAACGACCGACGGAATAACATCATGCGCATCGGGCTTTATCCGGGGACATTCGACCCGCTGACCCTGGGACATGCCGACATCATCCGGCGCAGCTGTTCGCTGGTCGACCGGCTGGTCGTGGGGGTCGCCATCAACCGGGACAAAGGGCCGCTGTTTTCGCTGGACGAGCGTGTGGCCATGGTCGAAAGCCAGGCGCCGCGGCTGAGCGCCGGCACCGGCTGCGAAATCGTCGCCCATCCGTTCGAGAACCTGCTGATCGACTGTGCCCGCGATGTGGGCGCTTCGGTCATCCTGCGCGGCCTGCGCGCGGTGTCGGACTTCGAGTATGAATTCCAGATGGTGGGGATGAACCGGGCCCTGAGTTCCGAGGTCGAGACGGTCTTCCTGATGGCCGAGGCCCAGCACCAGGCCATCGCCTCGCGGCTGGTCAAGGAAATCGCGCGCCTGGGCGGGGACGTGTCGAAGTTCGTCAGCCCTGACGTACGCGACCAGTTGGCAGCGAAGTTCCACGGCTGAAGGCGCGTCGGCAGGCCATCGGCACGCAGACGGACCGCCGGAAATGAAAACGGCCCCGAGGGGCCGTTGTCAGAATTTCCAGATGTCGGGAAAACCGATCAGGCGAACTGACCCAGAACCCGCGCGGTATCGGCCATACGGTTCGAGAAGCCCCATTCGTTGTCATACCAGCTGAGGATGCGCACCATGTTGCCGTCCATCACCTTGGTCTGATCGGTGTGGAACACCGAGGAATGCGGATCGTGGTTGAAATCCATCGACACGTTTTTGGCGTCGGTATAGCCCAGCACGCCTTTCAGCGGACCATCGGCAGCAGCGCGGATCACGGCGTTGACCTCTTCGATGGTGGTGTCGCGGCTGGCTTCGAACACCAGGTCCACGACCGAGACGTTCGGCGTGGGCACCCGGATGGCGACGCCGTCCAGCTTGCCGTTCAACTCGGGCAGCACCAGGCCCACGGCCTTGGCGGCCCCGGTCGAGGTCGGGATCATCGACATGGCGGCAGCGCGGGCGCGGTACAGGTCCTTGTGCATGGTGTCCAGCGTCGGCTGGTCGCCGGTATAGCTGTGGATCGTGGTCATGAAGCCGCGCGTGATGCCGATGGCGTCATGCAGCGGCTTGGCGACCGGCGACAGGCAGTTGGTAGTACACGAGGCGTTCGAGACCACCAGATCCTCGGCGGTTAGCGTGTCGTGGTTGACACCGTAGACGATGGTCTTGTCAGCCCCCGACGCCGGGGCAGACACCAGAACGCGGCGGGAGCCGTTTTCCAGGTGCATCGCGGCCTTGTCGCGGTCGTTGAAAATGCCGGTGCACTCCAGCGCGACATCGACGCCGTCCCAGGGCAATTCCTTGGGATCACGGATCGCGGTGACCTCGATCGGGCCGCGCCCGATGTCGATGGTGTTGCCGTCCACCTTCACTTCGCCGGGGAAACGGCCGTGCACGCTGTCAAAGCGCAGCAGATGGGCGTTGGTTTCCACCGGGCCGAGATCGTTGATGGCGACGACTTCCACATCGGTCCGGCCGCTTTCGGCAATGGCGCGAAGCACATTGCGACCGATACGTCCAAACCCGTTAATGGCCAGTTTGACAGTCATGGGATCCTCCAGACAGGGGCCTGTGTCGCGACCGGAAAATGCCGCGACGTTGATAGCGCTAACTTCTATGCCGGTACCTAAGTCATACCCGCCTTCCTGGTCAACCGCGTTAACGTGTCACGCGGCTGGCGAAGGCATGCGAAAAGGGCCGGCACCAGGCCGACCCTACAGGAGTCTCGCAAGAGAGGGAGGATTATTTGGTCAGACGGCCCATGGCGGCGGCGACATCGGCCATGCGCACCGAGAAGCCCCATTCATTGTCGTACCAGGCCAGCACCCGCACCGTGCGCCCGCCGACGACCTTGGTCTGGTCGGGCGCAAAGATCGACGACTGCGTGGTGTGGTTGAAATCGATGGAGACCTTGGGCTCGGGATCATAGCCCAGCACCGCGCCCATATGGCCGGCAGCCGCTTCGCGCACCACTTCGTTGACGTCCTCGACGGTGACATCCTTGCCGGCCTCGAAGGTCAGATCCACGGCCGAGACATTGGGCGTCGGCACCCGGATGGCCGAGCCGTCCAGCTTGCCTTCAAGTTCCGGCAGAACCTCTTTCAGGGCTTTGGCGGCGCCGGTCGAGGTGGGGATCATCGCCATGGCGGCGGCGCGGGCGCGGTACAGGTCGTTGTGGCGGCGGTCCAGCGTCGGCTGGTCGCCGGTGTAGCTGTGGATCGTGGTCATGATGCCACGCTCGATTCCAATGGCATCGTTCAGCACCTTGGCCAGCGGCGCCAGGCAATTGGTGGTGCAGGAGCCGTTCGACACCATGGTGTGCCCGGCCTCCAGATCGCGATGGTTGACGCCGTAGACCACGGTCTTGTGCACGTTCTTGGCGGGGGCCGAGATCAGCACCTTCTTGGCGCCGCGCTCCAGATGCACATCCGCCTTGCTGCCGTCGTTGAACTTGCCGGTGCATTCCAGAACCACGTCGACGCCGGACCAGTCCAGCTCAGACGGCTCGTAGGTCGAGAACACTTCCATCGGGCCGCGGCCCAGATCCATCGTGTTGTCCTTGACCTTCACTTCGCCGGGGAAGCGGCCATGCACCGAGTCATAGCGCAGCAGGTGGGCACTGGTTTCGATCGGGCCGGTCGCGTTGAGCTTGACGACCTGAACGTCGTTGCGCGCGCTGGCGGCGATATGGGCCAGGGTGCAGCGTCCGATGCGGCCGAAACCATTGATGCCAATCGTTACAGTCATGAATGAACTCCCGCGGTTTGCGACCGGTGTCACAGTCTCTGTCTGGCGTTCGTATACGGGAGATACAGCTAAGATGGGAAGCAAAAACACATTTAAAGTGAATGTGTTAGCGCAAAAGGTGACGTGTTATCGCCAACATGTATGCTTTTGTATACTGTCGTTGCGTCCGTTTGGTCACACCTTTTGCAGGGGCGCAACAAAAAGGGGAGCAGCCTTGCGGTGCTCCCCCCTGGATCGCGTTTGATTCGGTGCCGGTTACAGCAGCGACTTGACCTTGTCGGCCACGGCCTGTGCGGTGATGCCGAATTTCTCGAACAGCACATCCGCCGGGGCCGAGGCGCCGAAGCCCTCCATGCCCACGAAGCCGGCCTTGTTGGCCTTGCCGCGCTCGCTGGTCAGCCAGCGATCCCAGCCCATGTCGACACCGGCTTCGACGGCGACGCGGACCGGACCGGCGGGCAGAACCCGGCGGCGATAGGCTTCGTCCTGTGCCGCGAACAGCTCCCACGACGGCATGGAAACGACGCGGGTGCCGATGCCCTCGGCCTGCAGCAGGTCGCGCGCGGCCAAGGCCACGGACACTTCCGAGCCGGTGGCCAGCAGGATGGCCTGGCGCTTGCCCTCGGCCTCGGCCAGCACATAGGCGCCCTGGGCCACCATGTTCTTGGTTTTGAACTCGGTGCGCACGGTGGGCAGGCCCTGGCGGGACAGGGCCAGAACCGTCGGCGTGCCGGTGGCGGTGGCCGCGATTTCCCAGGCTTCGGCCGTCTCGGTGGCGTCGGCGGGGCGGATCACGGTCATGTTCGGCGTGGCGCGCAGCATTGCCAGATGCTCTACAGGCTGGTGCGTGGGGCCGTCTTCGCCAAGACCGATCGAGTCGTGAGTCATGACATAGGTCACGGGCACACCCATCAGCGCCGACAGACGCATCGCGCCACGGGCATAATCGGCAAAGCACATGAAGGTGCCGCCATAGGCGCGCAGCCCGCCGTGCAGGGCCAGACCATTCATCGCCGCCGCCATACCGTGTTCGCGGATGCCGTAGTGCAGGTACTGGCCGTCGCGGGTCTCGGGCAGGTGCACGCCCATGTCCGACGACTTGGTATTGTTCGAGCCGGTCAGATCCGCAGAACCGCCCACGTTTTCAGGCATCAGGGGATTGATGACATTCAGGGTCTTTTCGCTGGCGCTGCGCGTCGCCATCTTCGGCTGGGATTCAGCGTAGTCGCGCTTCATCGCCTTGATGGCCGCCGACAGCTTCTTGGGCGCTTCGCCCGCCTGCATGCGTTCGAATTCGCGCTGCTTGGCGCCCGACAGGCCGGCCAGTCGGGTCGACCATTCGTCGCGTTCCTCAGCGCCGCGGCTGCCGATCTCTTCCCATTGCGCCTTGATGTCGGCGGGCACCTCATAGGCGGCCCAGTCGATTCCCCATGCCGCCTTGGCATCGGCGACGACCTTGGGGTCGGTCAGCGCGCCGTGTCCCTTGGGGGTGTCCTGCGCGGCGGTGCCAAGCGCGATATGCGTCTTGCAGGCCACCAGCGCCGGCTTGCCGGTCTTCTTGGCGGCGGTGATTGCCTCGTCGATATCCGCGGGGTCATGGCCGTCGCATTCATGCACGGACCAGCCCGACGCTCTGAAGCGTGCCAGTTGGTCGGTGCGGTCGCTGATGTCCACGGTGCCGTCGATGGTGATGTTGTTGTCATCCCACAGCACGATCAGTTTCGACAGCTCCTGCCGCCCGGCCAGGCTGATGGCCTCCTGGCTGACGCCCTCCATCAGGCAGCCGTCGCCGGCGATGACATAGGTGTGGTGATCCACGACCTTCTTGCCGAACCTGGCGCGCAGGATTTCCTCGGCCAGCGCGAACCCCACGGCATTGGCGATGCCCTGGCCCAGCGGGCCGGTGGTGGTTTCGATCCCCTTGGCATGGCCGTATTCCGGGTGGCCGGCGGTGCGGGCGCCCCACTGGCGGAAATTCTTGATCTGGTCCAGCGAGATATCTTCAACCCCGGTCAGATGCAGCAGCGCATACAGCAGCATCGAGCCATGGCCCGCCGACAGGACGAACCGGTCACGGTCCGGCCAATCGGGATCGGCGGCATCGAATTTCAGGTGGTTCTCGAAAAGCACCGTGGCCACGTCGGCCATGCCGATGGGCATGCCGCTATGGCCGGAATTGGCACCTGCAACGCCGTCAAGTGCGAGGGCGCGGATGGCGCAGGCTTTCATCCAGTGGTCGGGGTGGCGTTCGCGCAGCGTCTTCAGGGACAAGGGGCAACTCCAGTTGTCTTGGAATGGATTTTGGACTTCAGCTGCGCGGGGCAGCGCGCCCCTGCGTCTTAGCAACTGCCATGGGAAGTTCAAGCGGGGCCAAAAAACTGCTCTCATCCCGAGAAAAAGCCATTCTGACGGTTTAAAACTGTGGGATTCGATGCTGTTGCGACCTATTGTTGACGCCAGCTTCGGGGTTGGTGCGATCAAAAAAAATGAATATGCGTACCTAAGTTGGGGCAGAAAGGGGAACCATGACGGAGATTTCCGAGCTTGAGCATCGGCTGGCCGATGCCCTTGGGCGTATGAGGTTGGCGCATCAGTCCACCCGAAAGGCTTTGGCCGACGCCCTGAACCGGGTGGCCGAACTGGAAGCCGCGGCACAAGCGCAGCCCGCGGCGGCGTCTGCGGGGGATGCCGGCGACATCGCCGCGTTGCAGGCCGAGATCGAGGCGACGCGCGCGCAACTGGCCCTTCGAGATACTGATCTGGAGGAGGAGCGCGGGCAGGTCGCGACGCTGGTTCAGCAGATCGAAACAGATCGCGCGGCACTGCAGTCGGCGCAAACCGAACTGACCGCGCTGAAGGCCGCCGACCGGCTGAGCGGGGTGCAGGCCAATGGTCAGGCGGAGGAGGTGCAGGAGCGGATCGGCGCGCTGGAAGCGATCGTCGGCCAGCTTCAGAAAGCCAACGCCCAATTGCGCCAGAACAACGTGTTGCTGCGGCAGGCCATGGCCCAGGGCAGTGGCGACAGCGCCCTGTTCGACGACAGCCTGACCGCCGAGATCGAGTCCCTCAAGGCCGCACGGGCCGCCGACCGGGCCGAGATCGACAGCGTTCTGGCCGCGCTGCAACCGCTGATCGAGGAAACCGCCGATGCCTGAAGTCACCATCAAGATCGGGGGCCGGTCGTTCGACGTGGCCTGTCAGGACGGCGAGCAGGACTTCCTGCATTCCGCTGCCAAGCTGCTGGACGATGAGATCAGCGTCATGGCCGACCAGTTGGGCCGGGTGCCCGAGGCGCGGATGCTGTTGATGGCCGGGCTGCTGCTGGCCGACAAGACGCTGTCGGTACAGGCCAGCACCGAGACCCTGAAGGCCGAAATCGCCGAGCTGAAATCGCAGATCGTCACGCTGGAATCACGTCCCGCCGAGCGGGTCGAGGTGCCGGTGATCCCGGCAGCGGTGGGCGACGGTCTGGCCGAACTGGCGGCCCGTGCCGAAGCCCTGGCCGAGGAGATGGAGCAGGGCGCGTCCTGAGGCGCGCCCCGTCTGCAAAAATCAGGCGTTGGCTTCGCGGATCTTCTCGGCGGCGTCCTTGTCGAAGGTCACGCCGTTGGTTTCCAGCAGCGTGTCCAACTCGCCCGACAGGGTCATCTCGGTGATGATGTCGCAGCCGCCGACGAATTCGCCTTTGACGTACAGTTGCGGCACGGTCGGCCAGTCGGAATAATCCTTGATGCCCTGGCGGATCTCGTCGTTCTCCAGCACGTTCACGTCCTGGTATTCGATGCCCATATAATTCAGCACCCCGGCCACGCGGCTGGAAAAACCGCACTGCGGCATCGCCTTGGTGCCCTTCATGTACAGCACCACGTCGTTTTCGGTCACGGTCTGCTTGATCTGGTCTTGAACGCTCATCTGAGAGCTCCTTGTCTGTGTCGTCGGATCTTCGGGTCTGACGGGCAGGTAATGTCTGTATCGGCGATACACAATATCGGGGACATCTGCCCCGTAGTTGTGTCTGGCCGGATAGAGGTCAGTCCGGGGCTTTGGTGGTCAGCGCCAGCGCGTGCAATTCGCCGTTCTTGCCGTCCATCTTGCCTTTCAGCGCGGCATAGACCGCCCGCTGCTGCTGTACGCGGTTCTGGCCCCGGAAGCTTTCGTCGATGACCTCGGCGGCATAGTGATTTCCGTCCCCTGCCAGATCGGTGATCGTGATCTTGGCGTCGGGAAATGTTTCGCGGATCAGGTTTTCGATTTCCTGGGCTTGGATGGGCATGCTGGGTCGTCCTTGGTTTCTCCCAATTTGTAGGGCGCGGTCACAGGGGCTGCAAGCGGCAACGGGCGCGCAGGTCGGGCTTTCCCCACGGGAAACATTCGCGCCCTCATGCTATAGTGGATGGGCGTAAACCAAAAGGAGGCAAGAGATGGCACATCTCGTTCGCGCCTGTTTGGTGGCCAGTATCCTTGTTGTTTTCACCGCAACCGCCGGCGCTGCATCGCGGGCCCACTGGGGCACAGCAACCGTGGTGCAGGTGGCCCATGGCATCGTCAACCCGCTGGTGATTTACGGCTTCAATCCACAGCCCGAACCGCCGGTGGCGTTCCCGGCATCCACCTTCCTGACCCCGTTCTCGGTCGACAAGACCATTAGGGGCGTGTCGGGTGCGCAGTTCTTCCAGGTTCTGCTGGGTGGCAGCCTGGGCGGCAAACCGCTCGATCCGCAGGGCGGCAGCCCCGGCGCGCGGTTCCCGCAGACCGATGTCATGTTGGACACGGGCACCGAGACCCTGACGCTGCGGCTGATGTTCCAGTCATCGTCGGGGGGCATCGGCTCGAACCCGCTGTTCTTCAACCCGCAGCCCGAACCCCCGCCCGGTGCGGGTCTGTTTGGCACCCTGGGCATGGACTTCCAGTTCACCTCGCTGTCGGATGCGACGGTGTCGTTGCAGGTTCTGGACAGTACCGGACGCGCGCTGGGGCTGACCCGCGTGGCAGCACCCGTGCCGCTGCCGGCCCCGCTGGCCTTGCTGGGGGCCGGGATCGGCGTGCTGATGGTGCTGCGTCGGCGGCGCTGAGGCTGCCCGCGGTCAGTTCGCGAAGGTGGCCGGAAAGGTCTCTTCGTTGAGTTTCACAAGCTCGGCCAGCGGAGCGCTGGAGCCAGCCAGCGTGACCGTATCGCCTCCGAACCGCCCGATGGTGGCCAGCGGGATCTTGTGCTGGCTGGCCTCGATCATCAGCGTTTCGGCCGCATCGAACGAGCACGACAGGATATAGCGCGCCTGATCTTCGCCAAACAGCATCGCCATATCGCCTTCGTCCACGGTCAGGCCCAGACCGGCGGCGGCGGCCATTTCGAACAGTGCCAGCGCCAGCCCGCCATCGGCCACGTCATTGGCCGCCGTGATCAGTCCGCGATTGTTGCGCAGGAAGATGCCGTGGCGCTTTTCCAGGTTCAGGTTTACATGCGGGGCGTCGCCGTCCTCGCGCTTGAACACCTCGGCCAGCAACGCCGATTGCCCCAGATGGCCATGGGTTTCGCCAATCACAAGGATCAGGTCGCCGTCCTCGGGCGTCATGGGAATAAGGTTGTGGGCGAATTGCACCAGACCCACGGCACCGATCGTCGGGGTCGGCAGGATCGGCTCGCCGTCGGTCTCGTTGTACAGCGACACGTTGCCCGACACGATCGGCATGTCCAGCTCGGCACAGGCTTCGCCGATGCCTTGAATGGCGCCGACGAACTGGCCCATGATCTCGGGCTTCTCGGGGTTGCCGAAGTTCAGGTTGTCGGTGCTGGCCAGCGGTTTGGCCCCGGCAGCGGACAGGTTGCGATAGGCCTCGGCCACCGCCTGTTTGCCGCCTTCGACCGGGTTGGCGCGCACGTAGCGCGGAGTCACATCCGAAGTGAAAACCAGCGCCTTTTGCGTGCCATGCACGCGCACCGCGCCGGCGCCGCGGCCCGGAACCCGGACCGTGTCGCCCATCACCATGTGATCGTATTGTTCCCACACCCAACGTTTGGAGGCGTAGTTGGGGCTGGACAGCAGCGCCTTCAGCCCGTCGATGGGATCAATCTCGGGCACCGGCTCCATCTCGGGGGCCGGGGGCGTGGCCACCCACGGGCGGTCGTATTCCGGGGCTTCGCCGGACAGCGCCTTGAGCGGCAGATCGGCCTTCACCTCGCCGCCCAGTTCCACAAGGAACCGATCCTCGGCGATGGTTTCGCCGACAATGGCGAAATCCAGATCCCATTTGTCGAAGATCGCCTTGGCGACCTCTTCCTTCTCGGGGTTCAGCACCATGAGCATCCGCTCCTGGCTTTCCGAGAGCATCATCTCATAGGCGGTCATCGCGTTCTCGCGTACCGGCACATCGTCCAGCCGCAGACGAATGCCCAGGTTGCCCTTGTCGCCCATCTCCACCGCCGAGCAGGTCAGCCCCGCCGCGCCCATGTCCTGGATCGAGATCACAGCACCCGTGGTCATCAGCTCAAGGCAGGCTTCCATCAGGCGCTTTTCGGTGAACGGGTCGCCGACCTGAACCGTGGGGCGCTTTTCCTCGATGGTCTCGTCGAACTCGGCACTGGCCATGGTGGCCCCGCCGACGCCGTCGCGGCCGGTCTTGGCGCCCAGGTAAACCACAGGCATGCCGACGCCCGACGCGGCCGAGTAGAAAATCTTGTCCGCATCCGCCAACCCTGCCGCGAAGGCGTTCACCAGGCAGTTGCCGTTATAGGCCGGATGGAAGCGCACCTCACCGCCCACGGTGGGCACGCCGAAACAGTTGCCATAGCCGCCAACCCCTTCCACGACACCGTGCACAAGGGTGCGGGTCTTGGGGTGGTCCGGCTCGCCGAAGCTGAGCGCGTTCATCGCCGCGATCGGGCGCGCGCCCATGGTAAACACGTCGCGCAAGATGCCGCCCACGCCAGTGGCCGCGCCCTGGTAGGGTTCGATGTAGGACGGGTGGTTGTGGCTTTCCATCTTGAAGACCACGGCCTGACCGTCGCCAATATCGACCACGCCGGCGTTCTCGCCCGGTCCGCAGATCACCTGGTCGCCGGTGGTGGGCAGGGTACGCAGCCATTTCTTCGACGACTTGTACGAGCAGTGCTCGTTCCACATGGCCGAGAAGATGCCAAGCTCGGTGAAAGTCGGTTCGCGGTTCAGCAGACCAAGAATGCGGTCGTACTCTTCCGAGTTCAGACCATGGGCAGCAATCAGGTCGGGCGTGATGGCGGGTTCGGTCATGGGTGCGGAGCCTTGGAGTTGCGTGGTGCCTGTCTCCTACAACAAGTTTCTGCCGTGCTAAAGCAGGTTGCGGGGCCGGCGCCCTCAACCGCGAAGGTTCCACCACTTTCTGCCCTTGTCATTTGCCGGGGCTTTTTCCGGGGCGTCCGCTGACCGGTCCGCGGTTTTCCGGTGAACGAACAGAAGTTCGAAGGTCCGAAGCGCCGCCTCGTGATAGGTTGCGGCCAGTTCCGCGGGCGGCTTCTGCGGGGTCTTTTTGCGGTCATCCACAGCGCAGGCAAACCCGGCGGCATCGAAGTATCCGGCCAGTTCGTCGGCCGTGATGCGGTTGAGATCTTCGAAACGGGAGAACATCCAGACCGCGCTGCCTGTGGCACCCTCGCGCTGTGGCACGTCGGAAATGCGCCGGCGAAACCGCTGGTGGCTTTCCTGAAGATGGATCCAGGGGATGTCGCAGAATTCTCTGAGGTGGTGACCGAACGGCGAATGAAAAAGTGGTGCGATCTGCGTGAAGACCATGCCTTCCGGGGCAAGGGCCTTGTACATGTCGGCGATGATTCCCGGCAACAGGTCCCGCTGGATGTGTTCCATCACGGACCAACTGTAGATCACGTCCGGGGTGCAGATCGACCCGATGGACGTGCCGGGTTCAATGGTGTGAAAGGACAGATTCTGCGGCATCCGGCCATCGAAATGCGTGTCGCAGAACTCTCGGGCGCGTTGATGGGCCTGGGTGATGTCGACACCGATGACATTTGCCTCGGGAAAGGCCGCCGCGATGGCGACCGTCTTGATGCCCAGCCCGCAGCCAAAGTCGACGATGGTCGCTGGGGACGGGCAAATGTCGTTGATCCGCGCGCCGATTGCAGCGGGGCACTTGCGGAAATGATTGGTCACGATCTGCGAGGAAATCTTGTCGGGGATGTTAAAGGTGTCGGGCATGGCTGGCTCGGCTCTTGCGCGTCCTGAGAGCTGCGCGTGACCAAGTTTGCCGCGCATATGAATTCATCCTTTCATATGCTTTTGAAAGGAGACAATGCGGCAAAAAAAATGGCCGAGACAAGCTCGGCCAAGTCCAACAGGGAGGTAGAAGAAGACGAAACGCCTAACTTCTAAGCTTCAGTTAGACAGCCCCTCCGGTTCGATCAAGAAGAATAATGCCGCAGGGGCAACATAACCGGTATGCAGAATTCACATATCTCCTGCGTGCAAGATATGCAGTCTGGCCAGTTATTGTGCTTTTTGACGACTTTCGGCCAGTTGCTCGACGACGAAATCGCGGAACGCAGATATGCGTTTGGATTGCCGCAATTCCTCGGGGTAGGCGAGGAAGACCGGAACCGTGCCGGCGTCGATTTCCGGTAGAACGTTGACCAATCTGGAAAAATCTTCGGTCACATAATTGGGCAGGATACCGATGCCAAGGTTGTTGATGACCGCCTGCAGGACGCCGAAATAGTTGTTCACTGTCAACAGAGACCGGATTTCCTCGGCGATGATTGTTTGGGCGATACGGGCGCCGGCGGCGACCTGAACCGAATTGGGATTCTGGCAGATCAGGCGATGATGTCGCATATCTGCAACGGTCTGCGGCGTCCCATTTTCCTCCAGATACTCCGGCGACGCATAGAGCCGCATGTGGACATTCATCAGCCGCTTGCGGATCAGGTCAGCCTGGCTGGGCTCTTTCATGCGGATCGCGACGTCGGCTTCGCGCATCGGCAGATCCAGCACGCGCTCTTCCAGCATCAGGTCGATTTTCAGTTCGGGATACTTGGCATAGAGCTTCGACAGGCGCGGTGCCAGCCAGAGCGATCCGAATCCCGTGGTCGTGGTGACCCGCAATTCGCCGAACACTTCTTCCTCGCTGTCGCGGATGCGGGCGGCGGCGGCGTCAAGGCGCTTGGCCATGGACCGGGTGGCGTCGAACAGCAACTCGCCCTGTTCCGTCAGGATCAGGCCACGGGCATGGCGGTGGAACAGGGTGGTGTTCAGGCTGGTTTCCAGGCTGCGGATCTGGCGGCTGACGGCGGATTGTGACAGATGCAGCGCGTCCCCCGCATGGGTCAGGCTGCCGGCGTCGGCAACCGCGTGAAATATTCGCAACTTGTCCCAATCCATGGGGCGTCTCCATACTGCGGCGCAGTTCGACAGATAGGCGCGCCCGAGGCAAGGTACCACCCGTCCGGTTCAGTGGTGTGGCCTGGCCACGCTTCGCGGGCAAATGTGGCGCCGGCGCTACAGTCGTGGCGGCCCGAAGGCAATGCTTCTGCCTGCTGATAGGCCATTCCTGACGCAAAGGTAACCCTGTCGCCTGAAAAACAACCGCTCTTGCCTAACCTGAAAGCGGGCCGCGCAGGGGTGGTATTAGGGTCAAAGGGTCCCGCAGATGCTGCGCAGTCTTGTATATGGCTTCGGGGAGGTGATATTTCACACCACCGGCACTGTGACCGGGGGAGACACATCGTGCGCCAGGTTCACGATACCAAGAACAAGCGGGACGTCACACGCGAGATCAGCTACGCCCATGCGGCCGCCACGCGCGGCGGACGGGCGATGATCCGGGTGATGGAAAACGCCACCGGACGTTTGCGCCTGATCCGCAAGGCGCAAGGCTATGAACAGGAGGTGGCCAGTGGCCGCGACTTCTGGGATGTCATCACCGACCGCTATGGCTTGAGCCTGAAGGTCATCGGCGGCTCGTTGGACAACATTCCGCGGGAAGGCCCGCTGGTGCTGATCGCCAACCATCCTTTCGGCATCCTCGACGGTCTGATGATGGGGCGCATCCTGTCGGAAACCCGTGGCGAGTTTCGCATTCTGGCGCACCAGGTGTTCCGCAAGGCCGAGGATCTGAACCGGGTCATCCTGCCGATTTCCTTCGACGAGACGCGTGAAGCTGTCGCGTTGAACCTGCAATCGCGCAAGGAAGCACTGGAGTTGCTGAAGAATGGCGGCGCCATCGGCATCTTTCCCGGCGGCACGGTCTCGACCTCGGCCAAGCCGTTTTCCGCCCCGATGGATCCCACCTGGCGCTCGTTCACCGCGCGGATGATCCTGCGGTCGGATGCACATGTGGTGCCGATGTTCTTCACCGGCCACAACTCGCGCTTTTTCCAGGTGGCCAGCCATCTGCACTATACCCTGCGGGTCGGGTTGATGATCAAGGAGTTCAAGTCCCGGGTCAACAAGCCGGTCGAGATTGTCATCGGCAAACCGATCCCGGCGGACCAGCTGGCCGTCCATGCCAGGGACGCCGCCGGGATGATGGACTTCCTCAGGCAAGCCACGTATCAGCTGTCTCCAGTGCCGGTCCGCGACATGGGCTATGGCTTTGAAACTGAAGACAGGTACAAGCGCTAGATGGCCGTCGGAGTATTCGATTCTGGACTGGGCGGACTGACCGTCCTTGACGCCGTCACGCGGCGCCTGCCGGGAGTGCCCTTCGTCTATTATGGCGACAACGCCCATGCGCCTTACGGTGTGCGCGATGCCGATGATGTCTACGATCTGACAACCAAAGCCGTGGAACGGCTGTGGGAGGCCGGCTGCGATCTGGTGATCCTGGCCTGCAACACGGCGTCGGCGGCGGCGCTGCGGCGGATGCAGGACGGCTGGATCCCGCCCGAGAAGCGGGTGCTGGGGGTGTTCGTACCCCTGATCGAGGCCTTGACAGAACGGCAATGGGGCGACAACTCGCCGCCGCGTGAGGTGGCTGTCAAGCATGTGGCCCTGTTCGCCACGCCGGCGACGGTCTCCAGCCGCGCCTTCCAGCGGGAACTGGCCTTTCGCGCGATTGGCGTCGATGTCGAGGCCCAGCCCTGCGGCGGTCTGGTCGATGCGATCGAGGATGGCGACGAGATTTTGGCCGAGGCGCTGGTGCACAGCCATGTGGACGCGCTGAAGCGTCGGATGCCGCATCCCGAGGCCGCGATTCTGGGCTGCACGCATTACCCGCTGATGGAAACCACCTTTCAGGCCGCCCTTGGCCCCGATGTGACGGTCTATTCGCAGGCCAATCTGGTGGCCGAAAGCCTGTCGGACTATCTGGACCGGCACCCTGACATGCTGGGGGCGGGCACCACGCCCGACTTCCTGACCACCGGCGATCCTCAGGCCGTGTCCTATCGCGCCACCCAGTTCTTGCGACGAAAGATCACTTTCCGCGCCGCCTGATTGCGCCCGGTCTCCGGGGGCTTATGTTTTGTGAACGTTCGAGGAGAAGGTGCCATGGCACACAAGATCGCCATACTGGGCGCAAGCGGGTACACAGGGGCCGAGATGGTGCGCCTGGTGTCGACCCATCCCAACATGGAGATCGTGGCCCTGACCGCCGACCGCAAGGCTGGCCAGAGCATGGCGCAGGTGTTTCCGCATCTGCGGCATCTGGATCTGCCGCTGCTGGTGAAGATCGGCGAGGTGGATTTCTCGGGCGTCGATCTGGTGGTCTGTGCCCTGCCGCACGCGACGTCACAAAGCGTTATCAGCGCCTTGCCGCGCGACATGAAAGTGGTGGACCTGTCCGCGGACTTCCGCCTGCGCGATGCCGCCGCCTATGAGAAATGGTACGGCCAGCCGCACAGCGCCATGGATCTGCAGGCCGAGGCGGTCTACGGCCTGCCCGAATTCTACCGCGACCAGATCCGCGAGGCCCGCATCGTGGCCTGCACCGGCTGCAATGCCGCCACCGGGCAATTTGCCTTGCGCCCGCTGATCGGCGCGGGCGTGATTGATCTGGATGACATCATCATCGACCTGAAAGCCGCCGTGTCGGGGGCGGGCCGGTCCCTGAAAGAGAACCTTCTGCATGCCGAGTTGTCCGAAGGCTACCACGCCTATGGTGTCGGCGGGGTGCATCGCCATCTGGGGGAGTTCGATCAGGAGTTCTCGTTGATTGCCGGGCGTCCCGTCTCGGTGCAGTTCACGCCGCATCTGATCCCCGCGAACCGGGGGATCCTTGCCACGATCTATGTGTCCGGCGATGCACAGACCGTGCATGACACGTTGGCGCAGGCCTATGCCGACGAGCCCTTCCTGCAGGTGCTGCCCTTCGGCGAACACCCCTCGACCCGCCACGTGCGGGGATCGAATTTCGTGCA
Source organism: Meridianimarinicoccus marinus (assembly GCF_040689105.1). Classification (NCBI taxonomy): domain Bacteria; kingdom Pseudomonadati; phylum Pseudomonadota; class Alphaproteobacteria; order Rhodobacterales; family Paracoccaceae; genus Meridianimarinicoccus; species Meridianimarinicoccus marinus. Next base: position 128,440 of record NZ_JBFBVU010000007.1, on the reverse strand, counting down.
TATCGGTGTGGTCGGCGATCGCCGTCCGGGCCGGACCATCGTCATTGCCGCGCTTGACAATCTGACCAAGGGATCGTCGGGCATGGCCATGCAGAACGCCAACCTGATGCTGGGAGAAGAGGAGACCACCGGCCTTATGCTGGCCCCGGTCTTCCCATGAGCCAATGAAAAGTCTGAAGAAGCAACGCCGTATCCAGGTCATCATCGTCGCCGCCATCGCACTGGCGCTGTCCACTGCGCTGATCGGCTATGCCATGCGCGACGGGATCAACTTCTTCCGCAGCCCAAGCCAGGTGGTGGCCGAACCGCCGACCGCCTCGGAAGTGTTCCGCATCGGCGGGCTGGTGGAAGACGGCACGCTGGTGCGCGGGCAGGGCGAGACGGTGACCTTTGCCGTCACCGACGGCGGGGCGTCTGTGCCGGTGTCCTACACCGGCGTGCTGCCGGACCTGTTCGAGGAAGGCCAGGGCATGGTCGGAACCGGGAAATACGTGAACGGCACCTTCGTCGCCACGGAGATTCTGGCCAAACACGACGAGACCTATATGCCCAAGGAAGTCGTGGATGCGCTGAAGGAACAGGGCGTGTATCAAGACCCCAACGAAACAGACAGCTGATCGGAGGGCGCACGCCATGATCGCAGAGCTTGGACATTTCGCCCTGATTCTCGCGGCCATGGTGGCCGTGGTGCAGGCCATCGTGCCGATGATCGGCGCGCACAAGGGCTGGGACGGCTGGATGGCCGCCGCCGTGCCCGCCGCCACCACGCAGTTCTTCCTGACCGCCTTCAGCTTCTCGGCGCTGACCTATTCTTTCGTGGTGTCGGATTTCTCGCTGCGGCTGGTGGTCGAGAATTCGCACAGCCTGAAGCCGATGCTCTACAAGGTCAGCGGCGTCTGGGGCAACCACGAGGGCTCGATGCTGCTGTGGGTGCTGATCCTGACGCTGTTCGGGGCTTGCGCCGCGTGGTTCGGCGGCAACCTGCCGCCCAGCCTGAAGGCGCGCGTGCTGGCCGTGCAATCCTCGGTCGCGGTGGCGTTTTTCGCCTTCATCCTGCTGACCTCGAACCCGTTCCTGCGCATGGGCATCCCGCCGATGGACGGGCAGGACCTGAACCCGCTGTTGCAGGATCCCGGTTTGGCGTTCCATCCGCCGTTCCTGTATCTCGGCTATGTCGGGCTGTCGCTGACCTTCAGCTTCGCGGTTGCCGCGCTGATCGAGGGCCGGGTCGATGCGGCCTGGGGCGGCTGGGTGCGGCCGTGGACCCTTGCGGCCTGGGTGTTCTTGACCATCGGCATCGCGCTGGGGTCTTGGTGGGCCTATTATGAACTTGGCTGGGGCGGCTACTGGTTCTGGGATCCTGTGGAAAACGCCTCTTTCATGCCTTGGTTGCTGGCGGCAGCCCTGCTGCATTCCGCCATCGTGGTGGAAAAGCGCGAAAGCCTGAAAAGCTGGACTATCCTGCTGGCAATCCTTGCTTTCGGTTTCTCGCTGATCGGCACCTTCATCGTGCGGTCGGGCGTCATCACGTCCGTTCACGCCTTCGCAAACGACCCGGAACGGGGGGTGTTCATCCTGATGATCCTGGCGGTGTTCACAGGCGGTGCGCTGACCTTGTTCGCGGCACGCGCCTCGGCGATGCAGGCCAAGGGGGTTTTCGGGTTGGTCAGCCGCGAGAGCGCGCTGGTGGCCAACAATGTTCTGCTGGCGGTATCCTGCTTCGTGGTGTTCATCGGCACCATCTGGCCGCTGGTGGCGGAACTGGCCTTCGGGCGCAAACTGTCGGTGGGCGCGCCCTTCTTCGATGCCGCCTTCACGCCCTTCATGGTGGTGCTGGCAATCATCCTGCCCATCGGGGCGATCCTGCCGTGGAAACGCGCCAAGCTGAACCGCGCGGTCAAGCAAGTAGTGCCGGCTGCCATCCTGGCCTTCCTGATTGCAGCACTGGCCTGGACCCTGCAAACCGAGAAGACCATTCTTGCGCCCGTCGGGCTGGCTCTGGGCATCTGGGTGGTGGCCGGGTCGGCGCTGGACCTGTGGAGTCGCTGTGGCCGTGGCGACATGGCCAGCCGCTTGCGCCGTCTCACCCGTCTGCCGCGCGCCGACTATGGCAAGGCCGTGGCGCATTTCGGGCTCGGCGTGACCATGATTGGCATCTCGGCCATGAATGCCTGGCAGATCGAAGATATCCGCGTGGCCCAGGTCGGCGAGCGGTTCGAGGTTGGTGCCTATGAGATCGAGCTGGCCTCGGTCGATCAGGTGCAGGGGCCGAACTACTATTCGACCATGGCCCGGATGAATGCCTATCGCGGCGACCGTCTGGTGGCCGCGCTGACCCCGGAAAAACGGGTCTATCCGGTGGCCAAGATGCCAACCACCGAGGCGGACATCGACAACGGCTTCCTGCGCGACATCTACCTGGTGATCGGCGATGCGCAGGACGACGGCGGCTGGGCGGTGCGTACCTATATCAAGCCGCTGGCCAACTGGATCTGGGCCGGGGCGATCCTGATGGGGGTCGGCGGGCTGCTCAGCCTCAGCGACCGCCGCTATCGCATCGCGGCGGGGGCCGCCAAGGCCGGAGGCGGGGGCGCACGCCCCGTGGCGGCGGAATGATCCGGCGCGCGGTTCTGGCCGCCGCCTTTCTGGCGCTTGTCCCGCTGGTCGCCCCGGCGGTTCAGCCCGACGAGGTGCTCTCTGACCCGGTGCTGGAAGACCGCGCGCGCGACTTGTCCAAGGGCTTGCGCTGTCTGGTCTGCCGGAACGAGAGCATCGACGATTCCAACGCCGATCTGGCGCGCGACCTGAGGCTGCTGGTGCGCGAACGGCTGGTGGAGGGGGACAGCGACGACGAGGTCATCGACTTCGTGGTCGACCGCTATGGCGAATATGTCCTGCTGAAACCGCAGACCGATGGCTCCAATCTGGTACTGTGGCTGGCCGGACCGCTGATGCTGCTGGTTGGTGCCGGACTGGGTGTGGTCTATATCCGCCGCCGCAACGCTGCTCCGGAACCCGCCGCGCAGACCCTGGATGCCGCCGAGGAAAAGCGCTTGCAGGAAATCCTCAAGGAATGACCCCGCGTTCCTCTGGCCTGGGGGCGTTTTCCAAGTAACCTGCCCGCAACCTGGCGGAGACGGATATGGACTTTCAGACAATCGACCTGAGCATCGAGGACGACATCGCGCGGCTGACCCTGAACCGGCCCGATGTGAAAAACGCGCTCAACGCCCAGATGCGGGCCGAGATCCCGGCGGCGATCCGCATTGCGCAAGACAATGCGCGGGTGCTGGTGATGACCGGGGCGGGGGATGCCTTCTGCTCGGGGCAGGATCTGGGCGATGGCAGCGGCGCGGTGAACCTGGATATCGAACGGGTGCTGCGCGACGAATACGTGCCGATGCTGCGCGCCATCTTCGACTGCCCGATCCCGACAGTGTCGGCGGTGAACGGCGCGGCGGCCGGGGCCGGGGCCAACCTGGCACTGGCGGCGGATGTGGTCATTGCCACCGAAAGTGCTGTCTTCCTGCAAGCCTTCAGCCGCATCGGCCTGGTCCCGGACGCGGGCGGCACCTATTGGCTGCCGCGCCAGATGGGCATGGCCAAGGCCATGGGCGCGGCCCTGTTCGCCGAGCCGGTCCCGGCCCGTCAGGCCGCCGCCTGGGGCATGATCTGGGAAGCGGTGCCGGATGCGGACTTCAGCCAGCATGTGGCCCGCCGCGCCGTGCATCTGGCCACCGGCCCGACCGAAGCTTACCGGCTGACCAAGCAGGCCCTGCGCGCCAGCATGGCCAACGATCTTGAGACGCAGCTGGCCCTGGAAGCCCAGCTTCAGGGCAAGGCCGGCGCCACCCGCGATTTCAGCGAGGGGGTGCTGGCCTTTCTGGAAAAGCGCGTGCCCGACTACCAGGGACGCTGACGGCTGCGCATGGCCGATCCCCTGCACGCCCTGAAAATGGATGCCGCTGCGCTGCACGCCTTCCTGCGGGAGGAGTTTCCGCAGGTTTCCGATCTGGTCGAGATCGAAGAGCTGGTGCCGATGCGCCTGCGCGTGGTCATGCCCGTCCGCCAAGAAAACCTGCGTCCGGGCGGGACGGTTTCGGGCCCCACCATGTTCACGCTGGCCGATCTGGGGGTTTATCTGGCGGTGCTGTCGATGATCGGCCCCAAGGCGCTGGCGGTCACCACCAACTGCTCGATCGACTTCATGCGCAAGCCCGAGTCGGGCGTCGATTTGGTTGCGGACGTGGACCTGCTGAAACTGGGCCGCAGCCTGGCGGTCGGGGACGTGCGAATCTGGTCGCGCGGGCCAAAGTGCCGCCACGTCGCGCGCGCCACGTTAACCTATTCCCTGCCTGAAGCTTGATCCGGAAAAGCCGCGGGAGTACCTGTGGTTCGACCAGTGAGAGCCGTGCAACCAGCGGCGCATTGCGAACGTACCTATACTTTCGCATATGTGGCATCGCCATAAGGGCAGATGCAAATTTGCAAACGACTCCATATATATAGAACGTATTCATATTTTAATAGGTTAATGCTGTGTGCGTAACGGGGACCGCAGCAAGAAACGTGGGAGCAGACGATGTCCAGTGCAGGGCACAAGTCGATCATCAGGGCCTTCGCCGCCGCAAGTGCCGTCGCATTTGCGGCCACAGGCGTGCTTGCCGGGTCACCGGATGCCACGACCCCCGAACTTCTGGTCAGCGAGCCTCCGGTCAAGGGGTTCATCAATGATGGCGACGAATCCATCGTTCAGACGGTCTATCTGTATCTTGATGGCTGCCCGCTGGTCAGCATCACCCCCCCGGCCAATGGCAAGGGCGATCCTGTCGTCACGATGATCGAACCCGATGGCGAATGCGCCACCTCGGTGGGTCTGGCGGACAAGGCGTCTTTGGTTGTTTCGGATGAGTTGCGCGAAAGCGGCGGCATGCATGTCCAGCTGTGGCAGGACGACATGTCCGACCTGGACCCGGTCGAGGACAGCCCCGGCAAATCCCTGATCGTGGAAATCTCGAACCTCTTTCCGCCGGACGGTCTTCCGGGCGGCGAGGGGGATCCGGTGTTCGCCCTTGGCGCGGCCCCGTCGTTCTGGATCCCCGGGGTATTCGGTGATCCGTCGGGCAATCTTCTGGTTGGCGTCTCCAATCCCAACGGCAATGGCGGCACGCCGCTGTTCGGCTCGGGTCCGGGAACGAACCTGGGTTTCCTGGGCGGCGGTGGCGGCGGCGGGGGCAATGGATCCGGTGGCGGATCTGGCAGTGGTCCCGGTGGCGGCTCCAGCACGCCAAGCGGCGGCATCTTCCCCGGTGGGGGGGGTGGCATCCCGGGACTGCCCACTGCCGGTTTGCCGCCGGATGTTGCGCCTGTCCCGCTTCCGGCAACGCTGCTTCTGCTGCTGTGGGCGCTGACGTTGATGCGCAGTTACGTGCGCCGCCGTTAAATCAGAAAAGACACCCTGACTGCATGGAACATCTGTCCTTCGGGCAGATGTTCTTGTTTAACCAGCACTTAGGTAGCCAAATATCGGGGTATTTTAATACCCTACTTGTAATACGCTCTTTTTCAGTCCTAAATTCGCGTTTTCCGCTTGACCGTGGTGTGTGTTTGGCTAAAACCGCGCAATCCGAATGCCGGGGGCAACTGCCCTCAACCCAGACTAAAGGGTCATCCCAATGAAAACCTTCACAGCCAAACCGGCTGACATCGACAAGAAGTGGATCCTGATCGACGCCGAGGGCGTTGTTCTGGGCCGTCTTGCCTCGATCGTCGCCATGCGTCTGCGCGGCAAGCACAAGCCGTCCTTCACCCCGCACATGGACATGGGTGACAATGTCATCGTGATCAACGCGGACAAGATCCAGCTGACCGGCCGCAAGCGGACCGACAAGGTCTACTACCGCCACACCGGCCATCCGGGCGGCATCAAGTCGATCACCGCCGGCAAGATCCTGGAAGGCGCGCATCCAGAGCGCGTGGTGATGAAAGCCGTGCAGCGCATGCTGCCGGGCAATCGCCTGAGCCGCCAGCAGATGACCAATCTGCGCGTCTACGCCGGGGCCGAGCATGGGCACGAGGCCCAGAAGCCTGAAGTGCTGGACGTCAAGTCGATGAACACCAAGAACACGCGGAGCTGATCATGGCCGAGGAAATCAAGTCGCTCGACGCCCTGAAAGGCGCCGTTGAAACTGCCGACGTCGATCTGTCGGTTCTGGAAGATGCCGCCGAACCGCGCGAGCCGGTTCGTGACGAGCTGGGCCGTTCCTACGCGACCGGCAAGCGGAAAGACGCGGTTGCCCGTGTCTGGATCAAGCCGGGCTCCGGCAAGGTCACCGTGAACGGCAAGGACCTGAACACATATTTCGCCCGCCCGGTGCTGCAGATGATTCTGCGCCAGCCGTTCACCGTGGCCGGTGTCGAAGACCAGTTCGACGTGATGGCCACCGTGAAGGGTGGCGGTCTGTCGGGTCAGGCCGGCGCCGTGAAGCACGGTGTGTCCAAGGCGCTGCAACTCTACGATCCGTCGCTGCGCGCCGCGTTGAAAGCTGCAGGCTTCCTGACCCGCGACAGCCGCGTTGTGGAACGGAAGAAATTCGGCAAGCGCAAGGCGCGCCGGAGCTTCCAGTTCTCGAAGCGCTGATCGCGTTTCACGTTACGATCTTGCGAAAGGGCTGCTTCGGCGGCCCTTTTTGCTGTCTGGCCCCAGGTCCCGCGGCTGTTCACCCCGCGTCACCGTTTTCCTTCTCGTCGTCCCTGTCTCATGCTAAGGCCGATGTAACAGCCGGTGTTTGTTGGAAACTTGTAAAAAGCGTATTCGGGGGTAGGCGATGAAATGTGTCATTCTTGCGGGCGGTCTGGGAACGCGCCTGAGCGAGGAAACGGTCCGCATTCCAAAACCCATGGTCGAAATCGGCGGCCTGCCGATCCTGTGGCACATCATGAAGATCTATGGCGCCCACGGGGTCAATGAATTCGTGGTCTGCCTGGGCTACCGTGGCTACATCATCAAGGAATACTTCGCGAACTTCTACCTGCACCGGTCGGATGTGACCTTCGATCTGGCCACCGGCGAAATGACCATCAACCGCACCGAATCAGAGCCCTGGAAGGTGCATCTGGTGGACACCGGGGCCGAGTCGATGACCGGCGGCCGTCTGAAGCGGGTCATGCCCTATGTGCAGGAGGACGAGGCGTTCTGTCTGACCTATGGCGACGGGGTGGGCGATATCGACGTGCGCGCGGGGATCGACTTTCACAAATCCCACGGCAAGCTGGCCACCGTGACCGCCGTGCCGCCGCCGCGCCGCTTCGGGCAGCTGGAACTGACCGGCCAGACCGTCACCGATTTCCTGGAAAAGCCGCTCGGCGACGGCGGCCTCATCAACGGCGGCTTCTTCGTCTTGTCGCCCGAGGTGGGCCGCTATCTGGACGGCGACAGCACCATCTGGGAGCGCGATCCGCTGATGAACCTCGCCCGCGACGGCGAGTTGATGGCCTTCGAGCACAGCGGCTTCTGGCAACCCATGGACACGATCCGCGAAAAGCAGGAACTTGAAGCCGCCTGGGCCACCGGCAAGGCGCCGTGGAAGATCTGGGAATGAGTTTCGATCGCTTCAAGGGACGGCGCGTTCTGGTCACCGGGCATACCGGGTTCAAGGGCGCATGGCTGTGTGCCTGGCTGGTGCGCTGCGGGGCCAGGGTGACAGGCTATGCGCTGGCGCCCGAGACCGATCCGAACCTGTGGCAACTGCTGGGGCTGTCCGAGGTCGACAGCCACATCGGCGATCTGAATGACCGCGCCGCACTGGACTCCGCCATTGCCGCCAGCCAGCCCGAGTTCGTCTTTCATCTTGCCGCGCAGGCGCTGGTGCGCCGCTCTTATCGCGAGCCGGTGGAAACCTTTGCGTCGAACGTGCTGGGCACCGTGCAACTGCTGGACGCGCTGCGCGGGGTCGAGGGGCTGCAATCGGTGATTGTGGCGACCTCGGACAAGGCCTATGCCAATGTCGAGCAGATCTGGGGCTATCGCGAGACCGACCCGATGGGGGGGCATGATCCCTATTCGGCCTCGAAAGGCGCCACCGAACTGGCCACTGCCGCCATGCGCGCCAGTTTCTTTGGCCCGGATCAGCCGGTGCGCGTGGCGACCGTGCGTGCCGGCAATGTGATCGGCGGCGGCGACTGGGCCGAGGATCGCCTTGTCCCCGACATCGTGCGCGGCTGCCTTGGCGGCGATGGTCATGTGACCCTGCGCCAGCCGTTCTCGATCCGGCCGTGGCAGCATGTGCTGGAACCGCTGTCGGGCTACATGATGCTGGCGCTTGCGCAGGTGGATCGCCCTGAAATGGCCGAGGGCTGGAACTTTGGCCCTGACCGGGCCGAGGAACGCCCGGTGGACGATGTGGCGCGCGCCGTCGTGGCCGCCCTGGGACAGGGCGCCATTCGCCACGATCCCGCCGCCGCCGATCTGCACGAGGCCAGATTGCTGCGCCTCGATGTGTCGAAGGCGCGGGTCGAACTGGGCTGGCGTCCGCTTCTGGATTTTGCCCAGACCATCGACATGACGGCGGGCTGGTATGGCCGCTGGTCGCGCGGGGCCTCCGTGCGCGATCTTTGTAGTGAACAAATTGAACAGTTTGAAATGCTTATGGGGTCTTCTTGATGAATACCGTTCCCGATTGCCGCCATTGTGGCACCCCGCTGACCCGCACTTTCGTCGACCTGGGCCTGTCGCCGCTGGCCAATTCCTATGTGCCGCCCGAGATGGCGGGTCAGTCCGAACCCTTCTACCCGCTGCATGTGCGGGTCTGTGAAAACTGCTGGCTGGTGCAGGCCGATGACGCGGTCCCGGCGGCAGAGATCTTCTCGTCGGAATACGCCTATTTCTCCTCCTTCTCGGACAGTTGGCTGGCCCATTGCAAAGCCTATGTGGAGGCGATGACCACGCGTTTCGGACTGGGGCCCGAGGATCTGGTGGTCGAGATCGCCTCGAACGACGGCTATCTGCTGCAGTATTTCGTCGAAAAGGGCATCCCCGTGCTGGGGGTGGAGCCTTCGGCCAACGTCGCGCAGGTGGCCATCGACAAGGGCGTGCCCACGCGGGTGGAGTTCTTCGGCGAGGCTTTCGCCAAGACGCTGGTGGCCGAGGGGCAGTTGCCGCGCCTGATCTGTTCGGCCAACGTGCTGGCCCATGTGCCGGACATCAATGATTTCGTGGCCGGCGTCGCTACGCTGCTGACCGGCGATGCGGTCTATACGGTCGAGTTTCCGCACCTCCTGAACCTGATCGAACAGGTGCAGTTCGACACCATCTATCACGAGCATTATTCCTATCTGTCGCTGCTGGCGGTCGAGACGATCTTTGCCAAGGCCGGTCTGCGGGTTTTTGACGTGGAAGAACTGCCAACGCACGGCGGCTCGCTGCGGGTCTATGCCTGCCGTGATGCGGCCAGCCACGGCGAGGCGCCGGGTGTGGCGCGCGTGCGCGCCCGCGAAGCGGCGGCCAGGCTGGATCAGGTGGCGGGCTACGAAGGCTTCGCGGAGAAGGTCGAGGCCGTGCGCCGCGGGCTTCTGGGGTTCCTTGATCACGCCAAGGTCGAGGGCAAGCTGGTGGCCGCCTATGGTGCTGCGGCCAAGGGCAACACGATCCTGAACTACGCGCAGGTCGGACCCGATCGCATCGCCTATTGCGTGGACCGCAACCCGGCCAAGCAGAACACCCTTCTTCCCGGAAGCCAGATCCCGGTGCGCCCGGTCGAGGCGCTGCGCGAAGATCGGCCCGATTACGTGCTGATCCTGCCGTGGAACCTGCGCGACGAGATCATCGCGCAACTGTCGGATCTGGCCGAGGCGGGCACGCAGTTTGTCACCGCCGTGCCCGAGATCCGGATTTCCTGACATGCGGGTTCTGCTGACCGGGGCCACCGGCCTGATCGGGCGGCAGACCGCCCGCGCGTTGTATGCTGCCGGGCATGAGGTTCTGCCGGTGTCGCGCCACGGGCAGGGCGGCTTGACCTGCGATCTGCTGGATGCGGGGGCTGTCGATATCCTGCTGGCGCGGGAACGTCCCGAGGGTCTGGTGCATCTGGCCTGGCACGCGGGGGTGGCGGACCGCTGGACGTCGCCCGCCAATCTGGACTGGGCCGCCGCGACGCTGCATCTGGCGCGGCGGTTCGCCCAGCATGGCGGTAGGCGGGCGGTCTTTGCCGGGTCCTGCGCCGAATACGACTGGTCGGTGTCTGAGCTGTCCGAGGACTCGCCACTGCGGCCTGCCACCCCCTATGGCGCGGCCAAGGCGGGCACCGGGCTGGCCCTGTGCGGGGCGGGACCGGCGTTGAACCTGTCGCTGGCCTGGGGGCGGATCTTCTTTGTCCACGGGCTGGGAGAGCCGCGCGGGCGCCTGCTGGGCGATCTGATCGCCGGGCTGCGCGCCGGGGAACGGGTGGCCTGCACCGATGGGCTGCAGGAACGCGACTTTCTTCAGGTCGAGGATCTGGCGCGCGCGCTGGTCGCGGTGCTGGACAGCGACTTGCAGGGCCCGGTCAATATCGCTAGCGGTCAGGCCATCGCCGTGCGCGACCTGATCGGCGAAGTGGCCCGGCAGTTGGGTGGCGAAGACCTGGTTGATTTGGGCGCACGGCCGCGCCCGGCGTCCGATCCGGCCCGACTGGCGGCGGACACCACGCGTTTGGCCAGCATCGGATTTCGCCCGCGCCATGACCTGACCTCTGCCGTGGCGGCCACCCTGACCGACGGGAGCGGCCCGGCATGATCGGTGATCTTCTGCGTTCGCGCTTTGTGAAGTTTCTTGCCGTCGGCGTGCTGAACACTGGCTTTGGCTACGCGCTGTACGCGGTGCTGGTGCTGCTGGGGCTGGGGCCGCAGGCCGCACTGGCGCTGGCCTTTGCTTGTGGCGTGGTCTGGAACTATTTCACCCATGCGCGGCTGGTGTTCTCGGCCAAGGGCACCGCGCGGATGCCGGCCTATGCCGCTGTCTATGCCGGGCTTTACGCGCTGAACGCCGCCGGTCTGGCCGGGCTTCTGCGGCTGGGCATGGGGCCGATCGTGGCGCAGGCGGTGCTGGTTCTGCCCGCCGCCGCCCTGTCGTTCATCGCCATTTCCAAGGTGCTGACCGACCGCTTCCCGTGGGAGGGGCGACCGGCCTAGGCGTCGTCCGCGTCGATGTTCAGGCGATCTTCCTCGATCACCAGCGGGCCGCCGCGCACCTGGTTGTGGATCGCGGTGATGTATTCGCCCAGCATCCCGATGAACAGCAACTGGATGCCGCTCAGGAAGAACAGCGACACGATGATCGTCATGGTGCCGCGCGGCGCGTCGCTGGGGGCGATCAGGAACAGCAGGACCTCGAACAGCGCAAACAGGATGCAGCCCACCGCGATGACCAGCCCCGAGATCGTACAGAACCGCATCGGCGCGCGCGAGAAGGCGAAGATCGCGTTCAGCGCCACATCGGTCAGCGCCCCCATGTTGTGCTTGGACAGGCCGCGTTTACGGGCCTTCCAAGTATAGGGCACGATGATCCGCTTGAAGCCGCAGGACGCGATGATGCCCCGGATATAGGGGTAATGGTCGTTGTGCGACAGAACCGCCTTCAGCACCTTCTTGTCGATCAACTGGAACTCTCCGACCGAAGGCTCAAGGGTCACATCCGACAGCCGGTTCAGAGTGCGGTAGAACAGGCCGCGCGCGTTGCGCAGGAAATAGCCCTCCTCGCGAATGTTGCGGGCGCCGGCCACCACGTCATAGCCGCTTTGCCACAGCTGGACGAACTCGGGGATCATCTCGGGCGGGTCTTGCAGATCGACCGGCAGCATCACCACCACCGCGTCGCCGGTGGCATAGCGCAGCCCGTTGAAGGTGGACCGGAATACCCCGAAATTACGGGCGTTCAACACCACGCGGATCGTGGGATCCTTGGCGGCCATCTCGCGCAGGATCTCGGGCGTGCGGTCGGTCGAGGCATTGTCGACGAAAATATGTTCCAGCCGATAGTCTGGCAGGTGCTCGGCAAAGATCGCGCGGACGGTTTCATAGCATTGGAAGACGTTGTCTTCCTCGTTGTAACACGGCGAGACGACGGAAATGGTTTTCATGGTCAGCACTCCACGCAACCGTATGACACACAACCGGCCTACCTGTGGACCGGCAAGCCTGTCCCTTGCTGATAGCGGCTGGACGGCATCGGACAAAGGGCTTTCTGGGCTTCTGTGCGCAGGGGTCACGCCCTTGGGTCAACATGGTCAACAGGCTGTTTACAGGGGCGGGCGCAGGCACAATACTCGCCCGCGAACGGGCAACAGGAACTTCCATGTCGGACTTGCGCACTTCCGGGGCCAGACGCGGCCTCGCCTTGATTTCTGCGCCCTTGCTGTACGCGGTGCTGCTGCTGGCCGCCCCCATGGCGGCGATCGTGGCGTTCAGTTTCTGGACGCAGGACTACCTGACCATCGACAAGAGCTTCACCCTGACCAACTATCGCGAGGCCTTCACCGATCCGATTTATCGCGAGTTGATGATCCGGTCGCTGAAGATCGCCGGGCTGGTGACGCTGGTGACCGTGTTACTGGCCTTTCCGGTGGCCTATTTCATCTCGTTCCACGTGCCGGCGGGGCGCAAGTCGCTGTGGATCTTCCTTGTGACCATCCCGTTCTGGACCTCCTACCTGATCCGGGTGTTCCTGTGGAAAGTGATCCTGGGCTACAACGGGGTACTCAACTCGGGGCTGATGGGGTTGGGTGTGATCGACGAGCCGCTGACGGTGATCCTGTACAATTTCAACGCCGTGGTCATCACGCTGGCCCATGCTTTTGCACCCTTCGCGATCCTGCCGATCTTCGTGTCGCTGGAACGCATCGACCGGTCGCTGCTGGAGGCGGCGCAGGATCTGGGCGAAACCCGGCTGTCGGCGTTCTTCCGGGTGACCTTGCCGCTGGCCATGCCCGGCGTGGTGGCGGCCAGCCTGATCGTCTTCATTCCGACCATCGGCGACTATGTCACGCCGCGGCTGGTGGGCGGGCCGGGCGGGCTGATGATCGCCAACATGATCCAGACGCAATTCCTGAAACTGAATAACGCGCCGATGGGGGCCACGCTGGCGGTGGTGGCCATGGTGATCGTGACGGTGATCGCGCTGATCTTCGTGGCGCTGAACCGCCGCTACCTGCGGGGGCGGTCATGAACAGGCTGTTCCGGGGCGGCTGGCTGCGCGTCTATACGGCGCTGTACCTGGTGTTTCTGTATCTGCCGATCCTGTTGCTGCCGATCTTTGCCTTCAACAGCTCGACCGTCATTGCCTTTCCGCTGAGCAGCTTCACCACCGAATGGTTCGCGCAACTGGTCGAGGTCGAGGCCCTGCATGCGGCGGTGCTGACCTCGGTGCGGATCGCGCTGATCACGGCCGCCGTCTCGACCCTGCTGGGCATCTGCGCGGCCCGCGCCGCCGCGCGCTACCGGTTTCCGGGCAAGGGCGGGATCATGGGGTTGATCATGCTGCCGCTGGTGCTGCCCGAGATCATCGTGGCGGTCTCGCTTCTGGTGGTGTTCCTGCAACTTGGGCTGGAACTTAGCTCCCTGACGGTGATCCTGGGGCATGTGCTGATCTGCACGCCATTTTCCATCGCGATCCTCAATTCGGCGTTCCAGTCGCTGGATGTCTCGCTGGAGGAAGCCGCGATTGATCTGGGCGAAAACGGCTGGGGGGTGTTCCGGCTGATCGTGCTACCGCTGGTCATGCCGGGGATCATCTCGTCGCTGCTGATCGCCTTCACGATATCCATGGATGAATTCATCATCGCCTTCTTCCTGTCGGGGTCGGACGCCACGCTGCCGGTCTATCTGTGGGGCCAGTTGCGGTTTCCGCAGCGGCTGCCGGTGGTCATGGCCCTGGGCACGATCCTGGTCAGCCTGTCGATCCTGCTGCTGATCCTGGCGGAATGGGCGCGGCGGCGCGGGGTACGCAAGCGCGGTGGTGCAGAAACAGGAGGGTTCCTCTGATGGCGCTCATCTCCCTTCAGGGGATCAACAAGTATTATGGCGATTATCACGCGCTGCGCGATGTGACCCTTGAGATCGCCGAGGGCGAGTTCTTCTCGCTGCTGGGGCCATCGGGCTGTGGCAAGACCACGCTTCTGCGCGCCATCGCCGGATTCGAAGTGCCCGAGAAAGGCGTGCTGGCCATCGACGGGCAGGACATGGCCGGGGTCGGGCCGAACCGGCGCCCGACCAACATGGTGTTTCAAAGCTACGCCATCTTTCCGCATCTGACTGTGGCCCAGAATGTTGGCTTCGGGCTGCGCAAATCGCCCATGGCGCGCGACGACAAGACCCGCGCCGTGGAAGAGGCGTTGGAGATGGTCGGGCTGGGCGGCTACGGGGCGCGCGCCGCGCATGCGCTGTCGGGCGGTCAGCGGCAGAGGGTGGCGCTGGCCCGCGCGCTGATCCTGAAGCCCAAGGTGCTGTTGCTGGATGAACCGCTGTCGGCGCTGGACAAGAAGCTGCGCGAACAGATGCAGACCGAGTTGCGGCGTCTGCAACGGCAGGTGGGTATCACTTTCATCCTCGTGACCCACGATCAGGAAGAAGCCCTGATCATGTCCGACCGCATCGCGGTGATGTTCGAAGGCGCGATCGCCCAGGTGGACACGCCCGAGGGGCTGTACCTGCGCCCCAACAGCCGGCAGGTGGGCGAATTCATCGGCATGATGAACCTTTTGCCCGGTGCCTTGCGCCAGGAAGGCGCACATCTGCTGGCCGATATTCCGGGGCTGGGCGCGGTGGCCCTGCCGCGTGATTTCCTGCCCGAGGGCGCCGCGCCGGGCCCGATGACCTTCGGCCTGCGGCCCGAATCCATGTCGGTGCTGTTCACCTCGTCCGAACTGCCGACCGGCAAGTTCGTCGATGGCGTGGTCGAGGATCGCGCCTATTACGGCGACATGACGTATTACGAGATCGCCTTGCATGGCGGACAGGCGCCGGTCACCTGTTCCATGAAGAACATGATCAGCCGTCCGGTGCTGTCGCGCGGCGATGCCATCCGGCTGGCGTGGGAACCGGGCGCGCTGATCCCCTTTGCCGAGGCCTGAGGCTCAGCTGTCCGGGGCGATCAGGCCCAGCCCGCGCAGGTAGATGCCAACCCCGGCCTCCAGCAGATCCTCGGGCGGATAGGGGGCCTGGCTGCCCGGCTCGCCCCGGCTGAACAATTCCACCACCCCGTGGCTGAGCGCCCAGACATGGGCGCTGACCATGGCCGCCGGCGGGCGCTTGTCCTTTGGGATGTGCTGCGAAAGCGTTTCGGCGGCCTGCTCCAGCACCCCGCGCGCCCGGGCCGAGGCGCGGGCCAGGTCCGGGGTGCGATTGACCGAGATGCCGCTTTCGAACATCGACACGTAATGGCCGGGATACTTGCGGGCGAAGGCCAGATAGGCACGACCGGTCGCTTCGAAGGCCGACAGGGCCGTGGGCTTGCCGCCGTCATAGGCAAACTCCATCAGGTCGGCGAAGATCTCGTAGCCTTGCCTAGCACATTCGGCGATCAGATCCTCGCGCCCCTCGAAATGGCGGTAGACCGCCGCCGGGGTCACGCCGGCGGCCTTCGCCGCCTCGGAGAGGGTAAAGCCGGTGGGCCCACGTTCGGCGATCAGGTTCAGTGCCGCATCCACAAGGGCCTGCCGCAGGTTGCCATGGTGATAGCCGCGTTTAGCCATTCCAGATTTCGGGACCCCCGCAGATCGCCGGATCGGGGGCGCAGGCCACCGCGGCATCCTTGCCGGCATAGGGGATCTGGCTGAGCACCCGCTGGATCACCGCGATCCGGGCGCGGCGCTTGTCATCGGCCTTGATGACGGTCCAGGGCGCATGGGCGCTGTGGGTACGTTCGAAGGTTTCTTGAATGGCGAACGAATAGGCATCCCAGCGGCGCAACCCGTCTACGTCGATCTGGCTGAGTTTCCATTGCTTCAGCGGATCCTTCTCGCGCGCCAGAAACCGGTGCAATTGTTCGGCGCGGCCCACTTCAAGCCAGATTTTCACAAGGTGAACGCCATCGTCGACCAGCGCCTGCTCGATCCCCGGCACTTGCTGGAAGAACTGTTCGCGCTCGGCAGTGGTGCAGAAGTCGAACACCCGCTCGACCACGGCGCGGTTGTACCACGACCGGTCGAACAGGGCGATATGGCCGGCGGCGGGGTAATGGGCGATGTAGCGCTGGAAATACCACTGTGACAGCTCGGTGTCCGAGGGTTTCGACAGGGCCACGGTGCGCGCCACGCGCGGGTTCATGTTTTCCTTGAACCGCTTGATCGCGCCGCCCTTGCCCGCCGCATCGCGGCCTTCAAACACCACGATGACCCGCACGCCCGAGGCCTGCACCCAGGCCTGAAGCTTGGCCAGTTCGATCTGCAGCTTGTAGAGGGTCTCGGAATAGTCCCGCGACTTCATGCGATGGTCATAGGGATAGGGCGGGATCAGGATCACCTTGTCGCCGCCGTTGATGGCGCTGCGGACGTGGTCCGGGGCTTCGGTTTCGAAAAACCGGGTGATGGCGCCGTCAAAGGGCAGGTTTGCAACGTCTATCATCGTCAAAACCTAGCGACCTGAAGGAATTAGCGCAATCCGGCGCGTTCGGCGACCCGTGCGACGGCGTCCAGGACCGCCTCGGGATGGGTGTGATGCGGCATGTGGCCGGCATCGTCCAGCAGGGTCAGCCGGGCATCGGGCAGCAGGGTGGACAGGGGCTCGGCATGGATGTCGGGCAGAACGATGGTGTCCAGCGCGCCGTGGATCAGTTCGGCGGGCATCTGAAGCGTGCCGTATTGGCCGGACATGGCAATGACATGCTCCTTCAGGCCGGTGACCTGCCGGGCATTGGCGACCATGGTGGTGCGGCGTAGGCTCAGCGGCAGGCCGAAATGCGCGGTAAACCCCTGCGGCACAGGCGCGGGGGCAAAGATGCCCGACAGGATCTGATCCATCAGGCTTTGCGGCGGAAAGGCGGTCAGCAGGGGGACCAGCGTGGTCGCTCCGGCGCGGCTGGCATTGACGTGATACGAGGGTTTCAACTTGCCGGGCCAGGGCATGGTGGCGCCCGAGACGATCACCAGACCGGCGGTCATGGCCGGATCTTCCAGCGCCCAGGCCATGGCGACGGCGCCGCCGAAGCTTTGACCCAGAACCAGCGCGCGGGTGACGCCCAACTGCCGGGCGGCGGCCTGCAGAAGCCGCGCCTGTTCGCGCGGGCTTTCGCCGCGACTGGCCTTGGCGGCTTCGGGCACCCGGCCGGTGAAACCGTGGCCGGGCCGGTCAAAGGCGATGACGCGGAAGTCGCGGGCCAGACGGGGGGCCAGCGCAAAGGTGAAATCGCGCAGGTTGCCGCCCGCGCCATGCAACAGCACCAGATCGGGGCCGCTGCCCTGAACCCAGGCATGCACCTTGACCCCGTCGATGGTCAGGATCCGGCCCTCGGGCGGAAACTCGGCCTCGGCCTGGGTTTCGGCGCGCGTGGCCAGACGATCCACGCCCAGAACCGCCCCCCCGGTCAGCGCCGCCGCTGTGGCAAGTTCCAGCATCCTAGCGCCCGATCTCGTCCAGATCGAACGGCGTCTGCTGGTAGATCTCGTTGATCCAGTTGCCGTACAGCAGATGCGCGTGCGACCGCCAGCGGTTCAGCGGCGTGCGCGACGGATCGTTGTCGGGATAATAGTGCCCCGGCACGTTGATCTTCACACCCGCTTCCACGTCGCGATCGTATTCTTCTTTCAGTGTCCCACTGTCGTATTCGAAGTGGTTGAAGTTATAGAGCGCGCGATGGCCCTTGTCCTCGACCAGACAGGGGCCGACCTCGTCGCTGCCCAGCAGGGTCTTCAGCCCAGGTGCGGCGTCGATCTCGTCCTGTTTCATCTCGGTCCAGCGGCTGACCGGGATCACGAAATCATCAGAGAACCCGCGTAGGTAGGGCGAGGCCGGGTCCAGGTTCTTGTGCCGGAAACAGCCGAACGCCTTGTGCGGCAGCATGTGTTTCTGCACGCCGTGGAAATAGTTGATCATCGCCATGCCGCCCCAGCAGACGCCGAAGGTCGATTGCACATGGGTCTGGGTCCAGTCGAAGACCTCGCACAGTTCGTCCCAATAGGTGACCTCGTCGAAGGGCAGATGCTCGATCGGGGCGCCGGTGATGATCAGCCCGTCAAACTTGCGGTGCTTCACTTCCTCGAAGGGCTGGTAGAATGCTTCCATATGCTCGGCCGAGGTGGTCTTGGACTGATGCTCGGACATGCGGATCAGGGTCAGGTCGATCTGCAGCGGCGTCGCGCCGATCAGCCGGGCGAACTGGGTTTCGGTCTGGATCTTCTTGGGCATCAGGTTCAGCAGCCCGATCTGCAGCGGGCGGATGTCCTGATGCGCGGCCCGCCCTTCGGACATGACCATCACGCCCTCGCGGTCGAGAACATCATAGGCGGGCAGGTCGGAGGGGATCTTGATGGGCATGGGTTTTCCCGAGATTGCGTGAACTTAGGGATATAGGCCGAGGCTCAGCGGGCCTCAAGCGTGCGGGCGACGAGCTTGGTCAAGTCTTCGGCATTCCGGACGGCGGCGATATCCTCGGCCTTGACCGAAAGGCCCCAGTTGCGGGCCATGGCGGCATAGCGCGGCTGACGGTGCGCCAGCGCGCGGGCATAGGTCCAGCGCACGAAATCATCGGGATCGACCTTGTCCTCGGTCACCGATTTCAGGTCCAGGTATTCGGCCCATTTTTCGGTCAGAAAGGCGGGCTGGTAATACATCGGCTTGGGCGCCTTGTCGAAGCGGCGTACCAGTTCGGCGGTATGGGCGTCGGAGCCTTCGATCCAGACCATCAGTGCTGTGTCGGACAGGGCGGTCAGCACCGGATCTTCCGGGTCTTCGGGATCCACGACCTCGCAGATCGAACCGCCGCTGTCGCAAACGAAGTCGCGATAGCCGTACAGGTCTTCGGCGCGATGCGCGAAATGGGCGGTGTCCAGCAGGGCGGCGACCTCGGCCACGCGGTGCTGCTCCTGCCGGCGCAGGTATTCGTCGAAGGGCAGGCCGCCCTTGGCGGGATCGCCGGGCTTGCCCAGATAGGTCGAAAGCGGCGCCAGATTGTGGAAGGTGATGTTCGAGGCGATGTAGATCGAATCGCTCAGCAGCAGTTCCGCCAGGAAGGGGTTGCGCATCGCCTCGCGCTTGAAGTTGTCGACGATGTGTTCGCCCATGTAGCGGGTGCCGATGCGGTAATCGACCGAGTAGTGGAACCAGCCGCCGCAGTCGCGCAGCATCGAGGACACATGGGTCTTGCCAAGCCCCGACATGCCAAAGAAGAGAATCCGTTTGCGATCCTGCTGTCGCCAGGCATCGGCGGTGGGTCGTGTGATCATGTGCTGCCCCTGTCTTGCCGCTCTCGCCTAGCAGGGAAGGCCGGGGCGCTTCAACACAAAGGCGGCGGCGACGACAAAGGGCCGCCCATGGGCGGCCCTTCGGATAAGCATTTGGGCGGCTTCAGAAGAAATAGCCGACGCGCAGGCCGACCGAGACCGCGCTGTTGCCTGAAAAATCGGCGCGCGCCACGTCCGGCGTGCCGGTTTCGGCGAAGGCATCGCCCAGCCACGTGTAGCGCAGACCGGCGGCGAATTCGACCTGGTTGACCCGGTAGGTGGCCCCAAGACGCAGCGCCTGGCTGCCATGGGTGGGCGCCAGCGGCGACACCAGATCGTCGCCGTAAACATCGTCGTAGATGTAGGCGATCGAGGCGCTGATCTGATCGGTGAAGCGGTGGCCGACCCCCAGCGTATAGGTGGTCGAGTTGTCCACCTTCACCAGGCCGGTTCCGGTCAGGGCGGTGAAGAACTCGGGATCCACGGTGAACTGTGAATGATCGACCCAGCGGATCTGGCCGAACACCAGCGTGTCCTCGGCAACCCCGGTCTGGAAGTCCAGGTTCACCGACTGCGGAATATCCACGTCAGTGTTCTTGCTGTTGCCCAGGCTGGCCCCGTTCAGGGTTTCGGTGGTCTTGAAGCTGTGGGTGATCTTCGAGTTGTAGGTCAGTGCCACGCGCAACCCGATCTCGGGCCGCTCGTAGGCGCCGCCGACGATATAGCCCCAGGCGGAATCCTGGCTCAGATTGACCTCGTAGCCGCTTACGCGGCCGTAGGCGAGGCCGCCCAGCCCGATCTTGCCGTCGGCGGTCTGGCGACGCACCCCGGCATGCAGGCTGAAGTTCTCGTTGACGTGATAGCGGCCGACCAGCGCCAGCGCATAGGAGTTCGCATCCGCCAGCGTGCCGCCCAGAAGCGAGCCGGTCTCTTCGGGGTACAGGATGTCGACGCCGTAATCCTCGCCGCCCATGAAGGCCAGGCTGAACTTCTCGTTGAAGTCGTATTTGATGCCGAACCGCAGATCGTTGAACGCGTCGGCCACATCGTTGTAGGACACACCGCTGTCATAGGGGATCGGGAATCCCGGCGGCGATTGCGCAATGTCGGTGCCGCTGACGTCCGGGATTGTCCGGACGGCGGTGAATTCAAGATAGTTGCCGTCCTTGAACAAAAGGTCCATCGGCTGGCCGGAGCGGTCAATGCCGCCAGCCTGCGCAGCACCGGCCAGGCCGACAATGGCTGTGGCCAAAGTTAGTGATTTGGTCATGTCTCCCCCCACTGGGTGTAGTCTGCTCTTCCCAGGTTCGATTAGAAATGGCGGGGGATTGGCGTCAAACCGGACGTAGCGTCACAGCCTTTTCAACGCTGCGGCACGGGCCGAAAGACGAAGATGCGTTGCCGTTGCGCTACTGGGTCGCGGGGATATGGGTGAGGACCCAATACATCAGATAGGCAACCGCCAGCAGCCCGGAGACGAAGCCCAGGAAGGCAATGAAGGACGCCGAGTAGACGACCGGCTTTTCCGAATAGCAGCGCCGGCAACGCGTCCCCCCCAGTCGCATGTGATGGCCGCAATTGGGGCATTTGAAGAGGCGTAGGTGCATGGCAGGGCCTCGGTCAACATTGGGAGATGACCGAGTATATGAAAAACGGGGCGCTGGCGCAAATTCCGCCGCCCATGCGCCCCGGTGTCGGTCAGGTCATTCCCACTCGATGGTGCCGGGTGGCTTCGAGGTCACGTCATAGGTGACGCGGTTGATGCCCTTGACCTCGTTGATGATGCGGGTTGCGGTTTCGCCCAGAAATTCGTGGCTGAACGGGAAATAATCCGCCGTCATGCCATCGACCGAGGTCACCGCCCGCAGCGCGCAGGCAAAGTCATAGGTGCGCCCGTCGCCCATGACGCCGACGGTGCGCACCGGCAGGATGGCCACGAAAGCCTGCCAGATCTCGTCATACAGCCCGTGCTTGCGGATCTGGTCGATATAGACCGCGTCGGCCTCGCGCAGGATCGCCAGCTTCTCGCGGGTGATCTCGCCGGGGCAGCGGATCGCCAGACCCGGGCCGGGGAAAGGATGGCGGCCGATGAAGCTGTCGGGCAGGCCCAACTCGCGGCCCAGTTCGCGCACCTCGTCCTTGAACAGCTCGCGCAGCGGTTCGACCAGCTTCAGGCCCATTTTTTCGGGCAGGCCGCCGACGTTGTGGTGCGATTTGATGGTGACCGACGGCCCGCCCGAGAAACTGACCGATTCGATCACATCCGGGTACAGGGTGCCCTGGGCCAGGAACTCGGCCCCGTCGATGCTGTCGGCGTGCTTCTGGAACACGTCGATGAACAGCTTGCCGATGATCTTGCGCTTGGTTTCCGGGTCCGACTGGCCGTCCAGCTCGCCCAGGAACAGGTCGCTTTCATCGGCGTGGATCAACGGGATGTTGTAATTGTCGCGGAACATGGCCACGACTTCCTCGGCCTCGTTCTTGCGCAACAGCCCATGGTCGACGAAGACGCAGGTCAGCTGATCGCCGATGGCTTCGTGGATCAGCACCGCCGCGACCGAACTGTCGACGCCGCCGGACAAGCCGCAGATGACCTTCTTGTCGCCCACCTGTTCGCGGATCAGGCGGATCGCCTCTTCGCGGTAGGCGCCCATGGTCCAGTCGCCGCTGAACCCGGCCAGCTTCACGAAGTTCTCGTACAGCGTCTTGCCATGGGGGGTGTGATGCACCTCCGGGTGAAACTGCACCGCGTAGAAATGCCGTTCGGGATCGGCGGTGATGGCAAAGGGCGCGTTGGGCGAGGTGCCGTAGACCTGAAAGCCCGGCGCGATCTCGCTGACATGGTCGCCATGCGACATCCAGACCTGCTCGGGGCCCTCGGCAAACCAGCCGTCCAGCAGATCGAGCTGGCCCTGCCGGGTGACATAGGCGCGGCCGAATTCGGCGGTGCCATGACCGCTTTCGACCTTGCCGCCCAGTTGATGCATCATCACCTGTTGACCATAGCAGATCCCGAGGATCGGCAGACCCATCGAGAAGATTTCCTGCGGCACGCGCGGAGAGCCTTCGCGGGTCACGCTGTCCGGCCCGCCCGAGAAGATCACGGCCTTCGGTGCCATCTGGCGCACAAAGTCGGCGGTGACATTCTGATAGGGGTGGATTTCGCAATACACGTTCAGCTCGCGCAGGCGGCGCGCGATCAGCTGGGTCACCTGGCTGCCGAAATCGACAATCAGCAAGCGGTCATGGGAAGCATCTGTCATGGCAGGCTGATAGGCAAGGGCGCGGGGCCTTGCAAGTGAGTCTGCGCCGCTTTCCGAAGGCCAGTGCGGCCCACCGGCCGGAAAAGCCGTGCGAATGTCGTTTTGCGCCGCAAGGGGGCGCAAAACCGATGTGGTCGCAGTCTGCGGTTGGCTAGGTCTACGCCACCCCTTCGGGATGAATGCACGATCAAGGGACAAGAGCATGGCGGATGAAAGCAGACGACGGCGCGGTCGGGGCGGCGGTGGCGCGGCGCGGCGCGCGGAACGCAGCAGCACACAGGTCGAGACCGCCAAGGTCATCGCCCGCGATATTCCGACCCTGACCCTGTTCGATGACGCAGCCCTGGACCGGATCGAGGTCGCGGCCGAAACCGTTCTGGAAGAGATCGGCGTCAACTTCGTGGAAAACCCCGCCGCACTGGACCGCTGGCGCGAGGCCGGGGCCGATGTGCAGGGCGAACGCGTGCACATCCCGCGCGGTCTGGCCCGCAAGCTGTGCGCCACGGCACCGGCCAAATTCACCCATCACGCACGCAACCCCGAACACTCGGTCGAGATCGGCGGCGACAACCTGGTGCTGGCCCCGGTCTATGGACCGCCCTTCGTGCTGGATCTGGAAGGCAACCGGCGCTACGCGACCCTCGCCGATTTCCACGATTTCGTGAAACTGGGACAGATGAGCCCCTGGCTGCATCTGTCCGGCGGCACCGTGTGCGAGCCCACCGACATTCCCGCCAACAAGCGCCATCTGGACATGCTGCTGGCGCATATGACCCTGTCGGACAAGCCCTTCATGGGGGCGGTGACCGAACCGGAGCGCGCCCGTCACAGCATCGAGATGTGCGAGATCCTGTTCGGCACCGAGTTCGTCGCACAGAACACGGTGATGACCTCGCTTATCAACATCAACTCGCCGCTGACCTTCGATTCGGTGATGATGGGGGCGCTGGAAGAATACGCGACGGCCAACCAGGCCTGCATCATTTCGCCCTTCATCGTAGGCGGTGCCATGTCTCCGGTGACGGTGGCGGGCACACTGGTGCAGGTGTTTGCCGAAGTTCTGGCCGGGATCGCCTACAGCCAGTTGATTCGCCCCGGCGCCCCGGTGATCTTCGGGGCGTTCGTGACCTCGATCGACATGAACTCGGGCGCACCGACCTTCGGAACGCCGGAAGCGGCGCAGATCACCGCCGGTGCCGGACAGTTGGCGCGCCGGCTCGGGGTGCCCTACCGGTCAGGCGGCAGCTTCAACGGGTCGAAACTGCCCGATGCGCAGGCCGCCTATGAGACCGCGAATTCACTGAACCTGGCGCTGATGTCCGGGGTCAACTTCATGCTGCACGCCTGTGGCTGGCTGGAAGGCGGGCTGGTGGCCTCGCCCGAGAAATTCGTGATGGACGCCGATCAACTGGGCATCCTGCACCGTCTGGCGCGCAAACCTTCGGTCAGTGACGATGATCTGGCACTGGATGCCATTCGCGAGGTCGGCCCGGGAGGCCATTTCCTGGGCTGCGCCCACACCCAGGCGAATTTCAAAACGGCCTTCTGGCGCAGCAACCTGCTGGACTATCGCCCCTACGAGACCTGGATCGACGACGCCGCACCGGACACGCGGACACTGGCCAACCGCAAGGTGCGCAAGCTGCTGGCGGACTACGAACAGCCGGGGCTGGATCCGGCGATTCGCGATGCCCTGCAGGATTATATCGCCCGCAGGAAGTCCGAGGTCGCCGACGCTTTCAGCTGACGGCGCTTCGGCGCGCGGGGGTGTTGCGCCTCGTGCATCAGGGCGGACAGAACCTTGACATGGCGGGCCGGTCCATAAGCAGGATCCTTGGCCCGCCGTTGGCGGTTCAGCTCTGATTCCAACTCCATCAACTTCAGGATGCACTGGTTGCGACCGGGCGCATTTGGCGTGTTCAGCAGGCGTGGCAGCTCGGTCTCACGGCGGTATCCGGCCTGTGCAAGGCGCGCGGCGGTCACCAGAAGCGTGGGCCGGTTCAAGGACTTCAGAGCGCTGAGGGGGTCGATCATGGTGGTCTCCTGTGCTGGTATTCGCAACAAGATTGATGACTAGATTAAGTATGTTGCATTTTAAGCAACTCTCCGTCCGCCGGAGCTACCAAGATTTAGGCATTATAAACAATGCTTAACCATGCAGACAATTTTAACAGACCTGAAAGAAGTGTTGCGACAGGCTCAACAGGCAAATCCGTGGGGAAAGCCTGTGCCGCTCGCAAGGCTTGAGGAGACTTCAGCGTGACCAATCAGGCGATTGTGACATCGGAACCGATTTCTGCTGTGTGGTGGCTGCCCGAAGCGGCTATTCATTATGTAGTTCATACCGAGTTGGGAAGGTCGATCCGCGCGATCGCACGCGATACCGGATACCAGCCTTCAACCGTAATGCGTCGTGTCCGCCGCTTCGAAAACCGGCGCGAGGACCCGCTCGTAGATGGTGCATTCAATCGTTTGAGTGGCTTACCCTTCGACCACCAAAACCAGGATCATTCGCCCGAGGAGACCCGAACCATGACTGCCACGATCCAAGCCCAGTTCTCGCCAGTGTGCCGCCAGGACTTGAGCCGCGAGGCCAAGCGCGTCTTGCGCAGGTTGGCCGAAAGCGGGGCGGTGCTGGCTTTTGCGCAGGATATGGAAAAGGCGGTGGTGGTGCGGGATCTTCCGGGAGGCGACACCACGCGGACAGCGGTGGTCGACCGCGAGGTGGCCGAGGTCATGGCCCTGAACGACTGGATCCGCATCAGCGGCAAAGGTCGTATCTCGAAGTACACGATCACCGGGGTCGGGCGGGCGGCCTTGAAGCGCATGTTGGCCGATGCCAGCGACGCTACCGGGATGCGCGAAGATACCGATCCTTTCGCGGGGCAGCACCGGCACATGGCACCGGTATGCGCAAGCCCTTCGGGGCGTCGCCGGCGGCCGTGCTACAACCTATCGGAGTCGCCGCTGTCGGCGCTGGCCCGGCGCAAGGACAAGTCCGGTCAACCCTTTCTGACCGATGATCTCGTCGCCGCCGGGGAACGGCTGCGCGAAGATTTCGAGATGTCGCAGATGGGGCCGAACGTGGCGCAGAACTGGGCCACCTACCTGAACGGGCCGCAATCCGGTCTGGCCGGCAGTCCGGGCGGCGGCAACGCCACCGCGGAGTCGGCGCGGGGTAGGGTCATGGCCGCGCTGGAAGAGCTGGGCGCGGGCCTGGGCGACGTGGTGCTGCGCTGCTGCTGTTTTCTGGAAGGCATCGAGACCACCGAGAAATCCATGGGCTGGTCGGCGCGCTCCGGCAAGGTGGTGTTGCGCATCGCGCTACAGCGGCTCAAGCGCCACTATGACGAGCAGGGCGCAATGGCCAATCGGTTGATCGGCTAGGCTCAGCGGCGGGCGGTGCGCGAGTTGCTCTGCCCGATCACCGTAATCCGGCTGACCCCGGCCAAATCGTAGTTGTTGATAAAGGTCGCGACCTCCAGGTCGCGGCTTTCTGCTGTTCCGACTGCCGTTTCGCCAATCGGCGGCCGCGCGCGAAATTCGAATCGAATCTCGCTGGCGGGGGCCGAGTCCTCGGCCACCCGAACCAGATCCACATCCCAATAGCCTTGCGTGGGCGGCAACGCGTTTGCCTGTACGATGACCCCACCCGGAGACGGATCGATTCGCAACTCGGTGATCGTGCCGACCGGACGCCTGCTGTCGCTTACAATGGGGTCATAGCCGTCCTCGGGCTCCAGCGTGTCGGGGGGGGCGGTGTTGAACCAGCCACCCAGACTGTTGCCACAGCCGGCAAGCGTGCCGCAGAGGGCCAACAGGATCAGCGGGCGCGAGATGCCGAAGGGAAGAATCATCAATATGCTCGTGCTGCCAAGGGTTGGGGTTCTGGACGTGCGCCGCTGCGCGGATTAGGTGATGGCACGAAAACCAAGAGGGTGCAAATGGCCACGGAACGCTTTGAAGAGATTGCCGATACGTTCGAGTTTCTCGACGACTGGGAAGACCGCTATCGCCATGTGATCGAGTTGGGCAAGGAAATGCCCGCGCTGGACGAGGTGTTTCGCGTGCCCGCCACCAAGGTGGACGGCTGCGCCAGCCAGGTCTGGATCCGCCCGATCATCGATGGCAGCGGCCCGGAAGCGACCTTTGACTTCGAAGGCGAAAGCGATGCGATGATCGTGCGCGGGCTGATCGCCATCCTGCATGCGTTGTATTCCGGCCTGACCGTGCGCGAAGTCGGGCAGGTGGATGCCGCCAAGGAACTGGGCCGTCTGGGTCTGAACGATCACCTGTCGTCGCAGCGTTCGAACGGTTTGCGCGCGATGGTGGAACGTATCCGTCTGGTGGCCGGGGAAACCGCGGCCGCCTAGGCGCGGGTCGCCATCCAGTCGGCCAGCCCTCCGAACCCGGTCTCGCGCCGTTCGAAGGCCAGCCCCAGGCGTTGGGCGCAGTCACGGGCACGGGCGTCCAGCGCCGGATCGGGCACCTGGGCCAGATAGATCAGCCGCTCGTAATGGCTGAAATACATGTCGCGCAACTCGGGGTGGCGATCCAGCCCCAGCGGTTTCCAGACGAAGGCATCGAACTGCCGCACCAGAAAATCGGTCAGGTAGAAGGCGGTCATGTCGTCCTCGGGCGGTGGCGCGGCCACGCCCTGAAAGAACGCATAGCAATGCGGCCCGGCAATCATCGCCATGCCAAGCTCGTCGCAGACATTCTGCAACAGCCCGCCCGTGCCGCAATCGGCGAAGGCCACGTCGATCCGGTCATAGGCCTTGTGATGCCTGGCGTGCAGTTCCCGCACCGCGCCGGGGATTTTCTCGGGGTGGTTGTGATAGATCGCGGGCACGCAGGTCAGATCCAGATGATCCCAGCCGTTGGCCTCTTTCAACGCGAGGATTTCGCGCGCGATGGCGCCGCAGCCGATGATGAGGATGCGGTCGGGGGATTCACGAGGGGCATCAGGCATTTACGTCGGCCTTCAGGCTGGGCGCCCCGCAGGGCGCCATCCAGGTCAATTGGCCAGTTGGTTGTGGCGCCGTTCCATGAAGGATTTCGCGGTTTCCACGGCCACGGCGGCATCGCGGCAATAGGCGTCGGCCCCGATGGCGCGGCCGAATTCCTCGTTCAGCGGCGCGCCGCCCACCAGCACCACATAGTCGTCGCGCAGGCCTCTCTCGACCATCGTGTCGATCACTACCTTCATGTAGGGCATGGTGGTGGTCAGCAGCGCCGACATGCCAAGGATGTCGGGTTTTTCGGCTTCCAGCGCGTCCAGATAAGCCTCGACCGCATTGTTGATGCCCAGATCGACCACCTCGAAGCCAGCGCCTTCCATCATCATCGACACAAGGTTCTTGCCGATGTCGTGGATGTCGCCCTTCACGGTGCCGATCACCATCTTGCCGACGCGCGGGGCACCGGTTTCGACCAGCAGCGGCTTGAGGATCGCCATGCCGCCCTTCATGGCGTTGGCGGCCAACAGCACCTCGGGCACGAAGAGAATCCCGTCACGGAAGTCACGACCGACGATGGTCATGCCCCCCACCAGTGCCTCGGTCAGGACGCGATAGGGCGCCCAGCCGCGTGACAGCAGGATGTTGACGCCTTCCTCGATCTCTTCCTTCAGGCCGTCGTATAGGTCATCGAACATCTGCTCGACCAATTCGTCGTCGGCCAGGTCGGACAGGATGATGTCTTCGTCGTCTTCACTCATGGCGGCGGATCCCGGATCGGGGGTTGCTCTTTCGTCCATGTTTTCGTGAAATCGGTGTCGCGGACTGTCTGGTTCGCGACACCTGTACCGGCGTTCCCGACCTCAGGTCGGCGTTCTGCGGCGACGGCCGCGCCCGCGCGTGGGGATCGGGGTGCTGTCGAGCCCGTCGCTGGCCGATGAAAACGCCCCGAGTGCGCCAGCGATGTCGTCCAGGCTGGGCCGAGGGCCGGGGGCGGCGTCTTCCAGTGCGGCGCGCATGGCGCGCAGGTGATCGGGCGTGGTGCCGCAGCAGCCGCCGATGATCGTGGCACCGCTGTGCAGCGCCAGTACGGCGTAGCGCGCCATCAGTTCAGGTGTGCCGTCATAGTGGATGTGTCCATCGACGTATTTCGGAATTCCGGCGTTGCCCTTGGCGATGACCGGGGTCTCCGGCCCTTGCGCGGTGATCCCCAGAACCGTGCGCAGCAGGTCCGAAGCGCCGACGCCGCAATTGGCGCCGAAGGCCAGCGGCTTGTGCGCCATCCGGTCGACCATCTTTGCCAGATCGGCGGCGGTCAGCCCCATCATGGTGCGCCCGGCGGTGTCGAAACTCATGGTGCCGCACCAGGGCATCCCGACCCGTTCGGCGGCTTCGGCGGCGGCCTTGTATTCCTCGGCGGCCGAGATCGTCTCCATCCACAGCACATCGGCGCCGCCGGCCTTCAGCCCCTCGGCCTGTTCGTGGAAGATCTCGACAGCCAGCGCATGGGTCAGCTGGCCCATGGGGGCCATGATTTCGCCGGTGGGCCCCATCGAGCCTGCGACGACAACCTTGTGATCGGCGGCATCGGCCACCTCGCGCCCCAGTTCGGCCGCGATGCGCGACAGCTCACCCGACCGATGGCCCATGTCGTGCAGCTTCAGCCGGGCGCGGTTGCTGCCGAAACTGTTGGTCAGGAACAGGTCGCTGCCGGCCTCG
Source organism: Meridianimarinicoccus marinus (assembly GCF_040689105.1). Classification (NCBI taxonomy): domain Bacteria; kingdom Pseudomonadati; phylum Pseudomonadota; class Alphaproteobacteria; order Rhodobacterales; family Paracoccaceae; genus Meridianimarinicoccus; species Meridianimarinicoccus marinus. The sequence continues at coordinate 99,094 of NZ_JBFBVU010000007.1, read as the reverse complement.
ACCGCGCCGCGATACAGCGCCCGGATCTTGTCGGGCTGGGTTTCGTTCCACATCTCGGGCGCATCGCCGGACGACAGCCCCATGTTGAACAGGTTGGTGCCGGTGGCCCCATCCGCCAGGATCCAGTCCCGCGAGGCCAGAAGATCGGAAAGCGCGCTGGACATGGGGGACCCTCCCGAGGTCAGAACTCAACGGCAGAAGCCCGCAGGTGCGGGCTGTCAGGGGCCGGCGCAGCGGCGGCGGGAAGGCCTGTCTCAGGCCTCGTCGCCGAAGACCTTCTTGCGGGCGATCTCCAGGATCTCGTCCATCTTTGCACGAATCTCGGCTTCGTCGGCAACGTCTTTCAGATCGGCGACCAGCTTGCGCACCACGACCTCGGATCCCGGCTCGGAAAAGTCGGCCTTGATCAGGTTCTTGGCATAGCCGGCGGCCTCGGCGGTGCTCATGCCCAGTTTTTCGGCGGCCCAGTAGGCGATTCCCTTGTCCCGCAACGACTCGGCCATGAACTCCATCTCCGCGTCGTGGGCAAATTTGTTTTCAAAGGCGCTTTCGCGTTCGTCGAATGTGGTCATCAGGGGTCTCCGCACGGTCGTTGTTGTCCCGGTTATGCAAGCTAAGGCCAGATGCCACAAGGGGCAGGGCGGCGCTCGCCTTGCGACACTTACGGCATTGGCTTATACGCCCGATACCCGGCGCGGACCGTCGCGCCCCTCATGTCAGATCGGAGACCCCATGGCACGCCGCAAGAAGATCTATGAAGGCAAAGCCAAGATTCTCTATGAAGGCCCCGAGCCCGGCACCTATGTGCAGTATTTCAAGGATGATGCCACCGCCTTCAACGCGGCCAAGCACGACATCATCGAAGGCAAGGGCGTGCTGAACAACCGTTTGTCCGAGTTCTTCATGAACGGGCTGAACGAGGTCGGCGTGCCGACTCATTTCATCCGCCGACTGAACATGCGCGAACAGTTGATCCGGCAGGTTGAGATCATCCCGCTGGAAGTCATCGTGCGCAACCGCGCCGCGGGCTCGCTCAGCAAGCGTCTGGGCATTCCCGAGGGCAAGGTGCTGCCGCGCCCGATGGTCGAATTCTGCTACAAGGATGACGGGCTGGGCGATCCGCTGGTCACCGAGGAAAACATCGCCACCTTCGGCTGGGCCAGCCAGCAGGATCTGGACGACATGGTGTCGCTGGCGCTGCGCGTGAACGACTTCCTGTCGGGCGTCTTCATGGCCGTCGGCATCCGCCTGATCGATTTCAAGATCGAGATCGGCCGCGTCTACGAGGGCGACTATCAGCGCCTGATTCTGGCCGACGAGATCAGCCCCGACAGCTGCCGCCTGTGGGACATCGAAACCGGCCGCAAGCTCGACAAGGACGTGTTCCGGCAGGATCTGGGCAGCCTGTCCGATGCCTATTCCGAACTGGCCCGGCGTCTGGGGGTTCTGCCCTCGAACTCCACGCCCATCACCAAACCGACACTGATCAACTGAGGCCGACGATGAAAGCAACCGTGCATGTCATGCTGAAACAGGGGGTTCTGGACCCCCAGGGCGAAGCGGTGCGTCACGCCCTTGGCACGCTGGGGTTCGACGGGGTCGAAGGGGTCCGCCAGGGCAAGATCATCGAACTGGATCTGGCGGGCGAGGATCGCGATGCGGCCCAGGACCAGGTGACGCGCATGTGTGAAAAGCTGCTCGCCAACACGGTCATCGAAAGCTACCGGATCGAGATCGCCTGATGCGCGCCGCTGTCATCGTCTTCCCCGGTTCGAACTGCGACCGGGATCTCGCCGTCGCGTTCGAGGCCTTCGGCGGGCAGAAGCCCGCGATGGTCTGGCACAAGGACACCGAACTGCCTGCGGGCATCGACATCGTCGGTGTGCCGGGCGGGTTCTCGCACGGCGATTACCTGCGCTGCGGCGCGATTGCCGCGCAGGCGCCGATCACCCGCGCGGTGGCCGATTTTGCGGCCAGGGGCGGCATGGTCCTGGGCATCTGCAACGGCTTTCAGGTGCTGACCGAAAGCGGCATCCTGCCCGGCGCGCTGATGCGCAATGCCGGGATCAAGTTCGTCTGCAAGCCGGTTCCACTGGAGGTGGTCACCGCCGACAGCCCGTTCACCGCCGATCTTGAGGCGGGCAGCCGAATCGAGATCCCGGTGTCACACCACGACGGCAACTACTTCGCCGACGCCGAGGTGCTGGCGCGCCTGAAGGGCGAAAATCGCATTGCCTTCCGTTATGCCTCGGACATCAACGGATCGATGGATCGCATCGCCGGTGTCCTGTCGGAAAACCGCCGGGTGCTGGGAATGATGCCGCATCCCGAACGCGCCATCGATCCGCTGCATGGCGGCACCGACGGCGCGGCGATCTTTTCGTCGATCATGTCCAGCCTGGCCACCGCCTAGGCGAAGACCTGCCGTTGACGGTGGCGGGCATCCGCCACCGCCCCCATGTTCCTTTTGCAACGGCAGCACGGGTGGGGCAGGCTAGGGCATGACAAGCGAAAGCCGCAAAAACCAGGTTGCAAGCCGGTTCGATTCCGGGTTTTGGCGGCCACGGGTCTTCCTGGGCGTCCTGGCCATCATCGCGGCGGGTGTTATCTGGGTGACCATCGTGGTGCTCAGCGCCCGCACGGTGGCCGAGATCCGCGCCGAATCCGAAGTGCGGCTGGCGCTGTTTTCCGGCAACGTGATGTCCGAACTGCGCCGAAGCTCGATCGTGCCGCAGTTGCTGGCCCGTGACCCGCATCTCACCTCGGCGCTGGCGACGGGGGATTTCTCGCAAAGCTCGCAGCGGCTGATCGAATACCGCGACGAGATCGGCGCCGCGCGGCTGTTGCTGCTGGATGTCGATGGCCGCACCGTGGCCTCCAGCGATCGCAAGGAGCTTGGCAGCATCCACCGCACCGCGCCCTATCTGGTGAACGCGCTGCGGTCGAACACGACGGTGTTCAACTCGCAACTGGATGAGCTTGGCCTGCCGATCTTCACCTATTCGCGCAAGGTGATGCAGGGCAACGAAGTGCTTGGCGTCATCGTGGTCAGCGTCGATCTGAAGAAATACGAACGCAGTTGGGCCGGCATCGCCGAGGCGCTGATCGTCACCGACAGCAGCGGCGCCATCCTGCTGACCACGGACTCACGCTGGCGCAACAAGACCGAGGAAGAAGCCCTCGCGCTGGGAACCGAACAGGCCAAGACCTGGACAGCCCTGCGCACCGCCTGGCTGACACTGTCGGGGGCGATCGATACGGTGGTGCATGGCCGCCCGGTGATCCGGTCCGAAGCGCGCATCCCGTTTCAGGGCTGGCGCATCGTCGGCTATTCGTCGCACGAAACCGTGCGCGAACGCGTGGCCACGGCGGTGGCCATCGAGGTCATGGCCTTCGCCATTCTTGCCGCCACCCTGTTCTATACCACCTCGCGGCAGGCCGAACGCCGTTCGGCCCGCCTGCAGAAGGAATCGCGCGAACTGCGCAAGTTGAACGTGCTGCTGCAGCGCGAAATCGCCGAGCGCAAGAAGGCCGAGAAAAGCCTTGAAGTGGCCGAACAGACCATTGCGCAATCGTCGAAACTGGCCGCATTGGGGGAAATGTCGGCAGCGGTCAGTCACGAATTGAACCAGCCGCTGGCGGCGATGAAAACCTATCTGGCCGGCGCCCGTTTGCTGATCAGCCGCAAGCGCACTGAAGAGGCGGTGTCCTCGTTGCAGCGGATCAACGACCTGATCGACCGCATGGGCGCGATCACCCGGCAGCTGAAGTCCTATGCCTCGAAAAACACCGAAACCCTTGGCAAGGTGGACATGCGCGAGGCGGTGACCTCCTCCCTTTCAATGATGGAGCCGCAACTTCGCCAGCTTCAGATCGAGCTTTCGGTCAGCCTGCCCGAAGAGCCGACACTGGTGCTGGGCGACCGCTACCGGATGGAGCAGGTGATCGTGAACCTGCTGCGCAACGCGGTCGATGCCGCAGCCTCGGTCGATACCCCCGAAATCACGGTTTTGCTGGCCGAGGGCGATCACGTTTCTCTGTCGGTGCTGGACAATGGCGACGGAATCCACGATTTCGACTCATTGTTCGAACCCTTCTACACCACCAAGGATCCCGGCGACGGTCTGGGTCTTGGGCTGGCGATCTCAAGCAGCATCGTCAACGATCTGGGCGGACGTCTGATTGCCCGAAATCGTCCCGAAGGCGGGGCCCTGTTCGAAATGCAACTTCCGGTTTACGGCGAGGATAGCCTGGCCGCCCAATGACGGAGACACGAGGATGAAAGTCGCAATCGTTGATGACGAGCTCGACATGCGCAAGTCCATCAGCCAGTGGCTGTCGCTCTCGGGATTCGAAACAGAAACCTTCGAAAGCGCCCGCGCGGCCCTGGCCAAAGTCGGACCGGGCTATCCCGGTGTCGTGCTCAGCGACATCCGGATGCCCGAGATCGATGGCATGATGTTCCTGAAACGGCTGATGCACCATGACAGCGCGCTGCCGGTGATCCTGATCACCGGTCACGGCGATGTGCCGATGGCGGTCGAGGCGATGCGGATCGGCGCCTTCGACTTTCTGGAAAAGCCGTTCGATCCGGACCGGATGACCGAGATCGTGCAGAAAGCCTGCAACGTGCGGGAAACGGCGCTGAAGAACCGCGCCATCCGCAGCGAATTGTCGGGCGGCACGGCAGCGGTGTCGAACCTGGTCGGCGCAAGTGCCGCGATGCAGGCGTTGCGCGACGAGATCCTCGACGTGGGCCAGGCCGATGGCCATGTGCTGATCGAGGGCGAGACCGGCACCGGCAAGTCGCTGGTGGCCCGCGCCCTGCATGCGGTCGGCGCGCGCGCTTCGCGGCCGCTGGTGCAGGTGTTCTGCGGCCAGCATGACGAGGACAGCCTGATGGCGCGGTTGTTCGGAGGGGCCGATGGTCTGGCCGTCGACAACCCGCCGGCCATGCAGGAAGCCCGTGGCGGCACCCTGCTGCTGGAGGATATCCAGTTGATGCCGGCGGCGGTGCAGACCCGGCTGGGCGCTTATATCAGCGATCCGGCGCAAGAGGCGATGCCGCGCATCCTGTCGGTCTGTGGTCAGACCGTCGATGGTGCGCCCTGCGATCAGGCGCTGACCGCCGATCTGTTCCACCGTCTTGCAGGGCTGAAACTGACCCTTCCCGCGCTGCGCAACCGGGGTGACGACATCCTGATGCTGTTTGCCGAATTCTCGAAAAGCTTCGGCGAGGAATATGGCACCGAGGCACCGCAACTGACCGCACAGGAAGCCGCGCAATTCCTGCAGGCCCCCTGGCCGGGCAATGTGCGCCAGTTGATGAACGTGGCCGAACGCGCGGTTCTGCAGGCGCGGCGCGGCGGCGGGTCGATCACATCCTTGCTGATTTCCGACAACGAAGCCGTGGCGGTTCCTTTAACTCAGGAAGGCAAGCCGCTGAAAAAGCACGTGGAAGCTTTCGAGCGCATGTTGATCGACAACACCCTGCGCCGGCACAACGGGGCCGTGGCCAAGGTGATGGACGAATTGTGCCTGCCGCGCCGGACCCTGAACGAGAAAATGGCGAAATACGGGTTGGTGCGCAGCGACTATACCTGAGCGGCGTGGCAGTGTTGCATCGAGAAAACTCTGTTTGGGCCATTGTCATTTCACACTTGACGGGTTTAATGAGACATCGGGGCCGAGTGTCCCGAGAGATTTCCCTGCCTTCGTGCTGACCGACCCTTCGGACCGGGCGCAACCGGCAGACGAAAGACAGCCCCCAGGGGTAGTATCACGGCCCATCATCTGGCTTCTGCCGCATGGGTTTTCAACGGCGCAGCATGCGCCAAGGACCAGAATGCGATGCACCGCGCACGGAACATGACTGACGCAGCGACGGCCCGGACGGCCGGCCGCGTGTGGCGGCATGGGACCGGGGCAGGCGTCGCCGCAACCAGACACCCCCTTTGCAGGCCAGAGCAGATTGCCCACGCGCCTCCGACGGGTCGGTGCAAAGAGATTACATGGCTAAGAAAATGCTTATCGACGCAACGCATGCGGAAGAGACCCGCGTCGTTGTCGTCGACGGAAACAAGGTCGAGGAATTCGACTTTGAGTCAGAGAACAAGCGCCAGATTGCTGGCAACATCTATCTAGCAAAGGTCACGCGGGTCGAACCGTCGCTTCAGGCGGCCTTTGTGGATTATGGCGGGAACCGTCACGGGTTCCTCGCGTTCTCGGAAATCCATCCCGACTACTACCAGATCCCGGTCGCGGATCGCGAGGCGCTGCTGGCCGAAGAACAGGCCTATGCCGACCAGATGCGCGACAGCGATAACGAGGACGGGGAAGAGGAAAAACCCGCCAAACCCCGCCGGTCGCGCACACGGTCGCGTCGCAAGTCCGACAAGTCGAAGGATGCCAAACCCGAGGCACCGGTCGCCGAAACGGCGATTCCGGGCATGGATGTGGTCGATCTGGGCGAAGACGACGCAGCGCAGGACGCGGCCACGCTGGTCGAGGATATCCCGGCCAAGGCCGATGCAGAGGCCGCTGTTGCGGTGGAGCCTGTCGAAAACGCTCCGGTCCCGGAAGCCGTTGCCGAGGCCCCCGTTGCCGACCAGACCTCTGCCCCCGAAGCTGTCGCGGAACCGGCGCCCGAAGTTGCCGCAGACCCTGCGCCCGTAGTTGCCGCCGAGCCGGTAACCTCGGATGTCGCGGAAACCGCTCCTGTCGAGGGTGCCGGTCCGTCGGACGTACCGCAGCGGGACGACGCACCGCAAACGGCCGAGGCCACGCCGACAGCCGACGATAGCGACGACACCGAAGAGACGCCCGACACCGACGGTCCGCGCACCATCGCGGCCAGCACCCCGTCTGACGTGGTGACCAGCGCCGATCCGGATACTCTGGAAGACACCGGGAACGACGAGACTCCGTCCGCTTCGGACGCGGAAGAGCCCGCCGACTCCCTGCCGCCGCTGGCCGATGCCGCCGATGAAGCGCTGGATGACGGCGAACTTCCCGTCGAAACGCCGGTGGAGGAAGTCGAAGCCAAGGACGGCGACGACCAGATCGAAGACGTGGCCGATGACGACACGGTCGAGGAAATTCGCCCGCCGCGCCGCCCGCGTCCGCGTCGCTACAAGATCCAGGAAGTCGTCAAGGTCCGCCAGATCATGCTGGTGCAGGTGGTCAAGGAAGAACGCGGCAACAAGGGCGCGGCACTGACCACCTATCTGTCGCTGGCCGGGCGCTATTGCGTGTTGATGCCCAACACGGCACGCGGTGGCGGCATCAGCCGCAAGATCACCAATGTGGTCGACCGCAAGAAACTCAAGCAGATTGCTGCCGAGATCGACGTGCCCAAGGGCGCGGGCCTGATCGTGCGCACCGCCGGGGCCAAGCGCACCAAGGCCGAGATCAAGCGCGACTATGAATACCTGCAACGCCTGTGGGAACAGATCCGCGAACTGACTTTGAAGTCGGTCGCGCCCGCCAAGATCTATGAAGAAGGCGACCTGATCAAACGTACGATCCGCGACATCTACAACCGCGAGATCGATGAGGTTCTGGTGGAAGGCGAGGGCGGCTACCGCATTGCCAAGGACTTCATGAAGATGATCATGCCGTCCCACGCCAAGAACGTGAAGCACTATAACGAGCCGATGCCACTGTTCTCGCGCTTCCAGGTGGAAACCTACCTGAGCGAAATGTTCAATCCGACCGTGCGCCTGAAATCCGGCGGCTACATCGTGATCGGTGTGACCGAGGCGCTGGTGGCCGTGGACGTGAACTCGGGCAAGGCGACCAAGGAAGGCTCGATCGAGGAAACCGCGCTGAAGACCAACCTGGAGGCCGCCGAGGAAGTGGCGCGCCAGTGCCGTCTGCGTGACCTTGCCGGTCTGATCGTCATCGACTTCATCGACATGGAAGAGCGCAAGAACAACGCCGCCGTCGAGAAGCGCCTGAAGGACAAGCTGAAGACCGACCGCGCCCGCATCCAGGTGGGCCGGATCTCGGGCTTCGGCCTGCTGGAAATGTCGCGTCAGCGCCTGCGCCCCGGCATGATCGAGGCCACCACCCAGCCCTGCGCCCATTGCCACGGCACCGGTCTGGTGCGCTCGGACGACAACGTTTCGCTCGCCATCCTGCGGGAGCTGGAGGACGAAGGCACGCGCAACCGTTCGCGCGAGGTGCTGGTGAAAGCGCCGGTGGTCATCGCCAACTACCTGATGAACGCCAAGCGTGAACACATCGCCCATATCGAGGCGCGTTACGGCATGGCCGTGCGGGTCGAGGCCGATGTGACCCTGATCAGCCCCGACTACTCGGTTGAAAAGTTCAAGACCGCCACCCGCAAGGTGGAGGTCGCCGCCCCCGTGATCTCGATCGACATGTCGAACATGCCCGAGATTGAGGAAGAGGAAGACGAGATCGAGGAGGCCGAAGAGGTCACCGTCGAGGCCACGCCCGATGCCCAGCCCGAAGCCGAGCAGGAGCGTACCGAAGCCCGCGAGGATGGAGACGACAAGCCGCGCAAGCGCCGTCGTCGCCGGCGTCGTCGGAAGGGCAACGGCGCCAATGGTGAAAATGGCGAGGCCAATGTCGCCAGTAGCGAAGACACGGCAGCAAATGCCGGTTCTCAGGCGGCTGCCGAAGCCCCGCAACAAGACGATGCGAAGGTTGAAACAGTTGCCACCGACACCGCACCGCTGGACACGGCAGAGGCTGCACCTCTGCCAGAGCCTGAGGCCGCGCCGGTCGAGGAAGCTCCGGCGGTTGCAGTCGAGGTGATCGAGGCGCAAACGGACGCCACACCCGCGCCGCAGGCGGATGTCGAACCGCCGTCCGAACCCGCCCCGCAAGACGAGCTCACGCCGCAGACCGATGCCGCCCCGGCAGACGTCCCCCTTGCCGGGGCAGAACTGGCGGACGCCGTCGTCAACGGTGCCGAAGTCGAACCGGCAACGGTCGACACCCTGGCGCCGGAAACAGCTTCAGAACCGGAGGCAGACCCTGCGCCGGCCCCGGCCATCGTGGCCGAGCCGGTGGTCGAGGACTCAGCCGACAGCGCGCCTGCAGAGGACGCTCCGGCAGAACCGGCCAAGCCGAAGAAGCGTGGTTGGTGGTCGGCGGGTCTCTGACCCGCGCCGCCTATCCCTTGCGGATCAGATAGCGCGTCACCGCGCCTTCGCTGGACTGAGACAGCAACTCGTGCCCCGCTTCATTGCAGAAGTGGGGCACATCTATGACTGCCGCCGGGTCGTCGGCCAGCAGGCACAACACCTGCCCCGACGAAAGGCCTTGCAGGCGCTTGCGCGCGCGCAGAACGGGTAGGGGGCACAGCAGCCCCAGGGCATCGACTTCAAGATCAAAGGTCATGGGTCAGGAAATAATCCGCCCCGTGCCCAAAGACCACGGGAATGTGACATTCGGCGGCGTGACGCCCCGCGCTGCTTGGGATAAGCCGAAGCCATGTTTGGGATCGAAATCATCGACGCAGGGCTGTTGCCCGCCATGACCGTGGCGCTGGTCGCCGGAATGCTGTCCTTCCTGTCGCCCTGCGTGTTGCCCATCGTGCCGCCGTATCTGGCCTATATGAGCGGCGTGTCATTGGCCGACCTGTCCGATCGCGAAAGCACCCAACGCAACCGGGCGATCTTGCCCGCGCTGTTTTTCGTGCTGGGCCTGTCCACGGTGTTCCTGTTCCTGGGCTTCACCGCCTCGGCCATCGGGACGCTGTTTCTCAGCTACCAGGGGTACTTCAACACCATCGCCGGCATCCTCGTGATGATCTTCGGTGCCCATTTCATCGGCGTCTACCGGTTCGGCATTCTGGACCGCGAGGCGCGGCTGGATGCCGGGGACCGCGGCGGTTCGGCCCTGGGCGCCTATGTGCTGGGCCTGGCCTTCGCCTTCGGCTGGACCCCCTGCATCGGTCCGCAACTGGGCGCGATCCTGTCGCTGGCCGCTTCCGAGGCGTCGCTCACCCGTGGCACGGTGCTGCTGTCGATCTATGCCATCGGGCTGGGCGTGCCCTTCCTGCTGGTCGCCGCCTTCCTGCCGCGTCTGACCGGTGTGATGGGCTGGATGAAACGCCACATGGAGCAGATCGAGAAGGTCATGGGACTGCTGCTGTGGACCATCGGCCTGTTGATGCTGACAGGCGGGTTTTCCTCGTTCTCCTATTGGTTGTTGGAACACTTCCCGGCTCTGGCGGCCCTCGGATAAGGCCGGCGACCCGTATCGCATTCCTTAATTCTCAAGCGGACGTTTTTTTAATGATTTTTAAATACACGGAATGCGTGAATTTCCGCACGCCATAGGAGAATTATTTTCTCATAGGTTGTTTCTCGAAAATGTGATGGAGGTCAATTGTCAGAACTATTCAATATATTAGCTTGGCGATTACAGTGTACCTCTTAGGAATCCATAATTTACCATCTCAATATAATGCAAAAATTTTGATACATTAGAAGGACTTTCAGAAAGGGAGGGTCCACTAATGACAATGCGTATATTGCTTGCAATGGGGTTGGTGATGGGCGTTTCTGCACCGGCGGCCATTTATGCCGACAGCGCCAATTGGAGCGAAGCCAAGAAGCACCAGATCGAAATCAACCGCGAGGCGAACGCCGGCAAAGGCAATGGCGGTGAATTCGGCGGAGAGAAAACGCCATCCGAATCCGGCAAAGATCTTGATCCCGGGAATTCCGGCGACCACAATCAGGCGGGCAAGTAAAAAATAGTCTGACCTAATAGATGCACGGATGATCCAATATTCCGCCGCGACTTCATTTAGGGAAAATTGCTCATGGACCAAAGCCTGCCGCCGAACCGGCAGCGGGCTTTGGGAATTGCATGCTCCAGAAGTTCTCTAATTCCGGGTCTTCCAGCAATTCTCCAGGATCGGTGAAGCGATTGCGCTTCCATCCGGTTGAGGTGCCGCGACAATGCAGCAGGCTGACCTGCGTCTGGTTGGTGAACAGATCCTGCAGCGGCCCGCCAATATGATGCACGGCCCAGCCAAAGCGATCCTGCACACCGCCGGGGCGCAGGCACCATTTGCGGTTGCACGGGCGATCCGGGCTGCGGCGAAAGCCATGGGCCGTGTGCCCCACAGGCCCATCGGTGTCGGGGTTGGGATAGACCCAGACCCCGTTCAGCGTAGCCATGCCGACGACGTTCCCTACGGCCAGATCGAAAATGCTGGGCGCATCCTCGGCCTTGCGCGCGATCTCGTCGATGTCCACGCTCAGCACCGCGCGCGCACGGGCCAGCGGATCGCGCCGCCCGATGTTCAGCATGGCGGTCTGGAAGAACCGCGGGCTGACCTCCCATTTGCGCGACCGGTCGGTCGGCCCATAGGGATAGGGTGCCGAGATCACCGCCGAACGCGCCAGTCCCGGCACCTGAGACAGCCGCGCATTCAAATCGGCCAGTGTGTAGTCGGTCGAGCCATTGTCGAACAGCACGACACCTTCGGCCCCATGGGTCTGCGCATAATAGGCCGCCCAGTCGGCAATCCAGTCCAGACGGTTGTTCTTGTTCACCGCCACAAGGCAATTCAGCCCGGCGAAGCAATCGCTTATGCCATCGCGAAAGGCGACCGGTGCGGTCTTGCCCTGCCAGTGCAGCGTCAGACTGCCGCGCGGGGCGTGCACCTCGACCTGTTCACAGCGCAGCCATTTGCGCCGCGTCACGGCCCGCGTCTTTTTCCCGTTGACCCGCAGCCCCTGCCGGAACGGCCCCCAGAGGTTCAGGAACCGCGGCGCGGTGAACAGATAGCTGCGGCGCTCGGCCAGGTAGACACAATCGTAGTAGAGCGTCGTGCGATCGAACCGCTCCAGGTATTGCTGGGTGCGGCGGTCGGGTTTGCGCACATGGTCGCGCAAAATGGTTCCGTCCGGGTCCAGAACCCGGCCGCAAGCCTCGAGGATCAGGTGGTCACTGTGCAAATCCAAGCTCCTTCACCTGCAGTTCCAGATCGTCCATCAGGGCGGCCAGTTCGGGATCTTCGCGCAGCTCCCCTGCGGCCTTGTGCCGTGCCTTGAACGGATGCCAGCCGGTGGAACAGGCCCGGCAATGGACGATCTCATGCGCCGTGCTTTCGCGGTTCAGCTTGAAGGCCTCGCCGCCCACATGATGCACGTACCAGCCCATCTTGCTGAGCAATCCGCGCGGCGCCACACACCATTTGCGCGGCGTGCGGGTGCGGGTCGGGCTGCGCCAGCGATGCGCCCATTGTGGCGACGGGCCCTGGGTGCCGGGCGCGGGATCGGCCCAATAGACCGGCAGGCGCGCCGCCCCCCAGGGCTTTGACGCGGCCCGGTCGAAGACAGAACTGCCATCGCGGCTGAGCACCAGCTCATCTATATCACAATTCAGCACCGCCCGCGCCTGCCGCAGGAACGATCCGCGCGCCAGGTTCAGCATTGCCGGCTGCAGGAAATTGGGCCGGGTTTCGCCCTTCAGCACCTTGTCGGTGGTGCCATAGGGGTAGGGGGCCGAGGCCACGCAGATGGACTTCAGCCCCGGCACCAGCGCCAGCGCCCGGGCCAGATCGTCGGGCGTGTAATCGGTCGATCCATTGTCGAAGATCAGCACCCCTTCCAGCCGATGCTCGCGCACGTGGTGCAGTGCCCAGGCCTGCACCCAGGGCAGCGGGTTGTTGCGGTTCATGGTCACCGCGCAGTTCAACCCGGCGAAGCGTGGCGCATCATCGGCGCGGGGCCGGACCTCGGTCACCTCGGAAGGGCCGTGAAACGTCAGCCGGTCATGCATCCCGGCGACGCGGATCTGGGTGTATTTGTCGAAATCCCGGATGCGCAGCCGTAGCGGTGCGTCCTGCGCATCGCGCAGCCCGTCGGTCAGCAGCGGCCGCAGGTTCATCAGCGGGGGGGCCGTGATCAGCAGGTCGCCGCGCTCGGGTCGCCGGACAATGTCGTAGAACAGCGTCGTGCGGTCATAGGTCTGCTGATAGTTCTCGGTGCGCCGTTCGGGCGGGCGCATGTGGTCGCGCAGCGCCGGGCTGTTGGCGGGCAGGGTCAGGCCGACAAGACGAAGGGTTTCAGGCGCTTGCATGGGTTCCGGAGTTCTGCCGCGCCCCTGTTGGGGTCCGACGGCCGCAAGAGTGGATCCACCGCGACCCTACAGAGGCGGTTTGGAAATGTCATCCGCCGTCACGTGCTGCCCGGACCGGGCGCGGGCCAAAGCTTCTTGCGTGTGGGACAGCACGAACAGGCGGATGGCGGTGGCCAGCCCCACTTCCAGCCCGCGCGCCTCGTCGACCTGCGCGGCGAGCGCGTTGACCGACAGATCCTCCTCGGCGGCGATCTGGCGGAAGGCCTCCCAGAAGGCATCTTCCAGCGAGACGCTGGTGGCATGGCCGTGCAACGTCAGCGAGCGTTTGCGGGGACGGGCGGTCATGCGTCGGTGGGGTCGTCGCGGCGGGCATGATCCAGCAGGCGGGTGATCTTTTCGGTCTCGGCGGCGTCGCGGGTCTTTTCGGCGCGGGTGCGGCCATGGCTGACCGCATTGGCATCGGCCTGCCGCTTGCGCTCGGCGCGGACCTTGGCCTTGCGATAGCGTGACAGGTTGATGGGGGTGTCCGCCATGGTTCAGAGATCCCTTGCCGAAAAGGTGTCGCAGGCTTGCGGATCGCCGCTCTGGTATCCCGCCGCGAACCAGCGCTGCCGCTGGTCGCTGGTACCATGGGTGAAACTGTCGGGGACCACCACCCCGCGGCTGGCCCTTTGCAGGGCATCGTCGCCAATGCGGGCGGCGGTGTTCAGCGCCTCTTCGATGTCGCCGGGCTCCAGCACGCCGAAGCGCTCCTGCACGGCGCGGGCCCAGAGGCCGGAATAGCAGTCGGCCTGAAGTTCCACCCGCACCGAGATGGCGTTGGACTCGGCCTGGCTGGACTGGGCGCGCAGGCGGTTGCTGTGCTCCAGCGTTCCCAGCAGGTTCTGGACGTGATGGCCAACCTCATGCGCCACCACATAGGCCTTGGCGAAATCGCCGCGGGCCCCCAGTTCGGTGTCCATGACCCGGAAGAAATCGGTGTCCAGATAGACCTGTTGATCGTTGGGGCAGTAGAACGGGCCGGTGGCCGCATCCGCCAGCCCGCAGGCCGAGGACGTGCGCCCGTTGAACAGCACCAGCTTCGGTTCCACATATTGCAGGTTGGAATTGCGGAAGATCTCGCCCCAGACCGCTTCGGTGTCGGCCAGAACAACGGCGACGAATTCCTCGGCGCTGTCGTCGATCTGGTTAGGGCCGCTGGGGGCGGGGGCCGGGCTCATGCCGCCGCCGCCCAGAAAAGGAGTGACATCGACGCCCAGAAAGGCGCCGATCAGGACCACGGCCAGCAAGCCGATGCCGCCCAGTTTCGCGGGGCTGCCCGTCATGCGCCGGCCACGCCGGTCTTCAATGTTGCGGCTGGTTCGCCGTCCTTGCCAACGCATCTGGCCACCTCCTCCGGTTTCGGGAAGTGTTCCTGAAACCAGAGGGGCGGGTCAACCGTTTGGCAAAGGATGGGCCGATCAGGCCTTGGGGCCGATCATGTCTTCGGGGCGCACCACCGCATCGAATGTTGCCGCATCCACGAAGCCAAGCGCGATGGCTTCTTCCTTCAGCGTCGTGCCGTTCTTGTGGGCGGTCTTGGCGACCTTGGTGGCATTGTCGTAGCCGATGGTCGGGGCGAGCGCGGTGACCAGCATCAGGCTTTCCTTCATCAGCTTGTCGATGCGCGGCTCGTTGGCCTGGATGCCCAGCAGCATGCGCTGGGTAAAGCTGTCGGCCACATCGCCCAGAAGCTGGATCGACTGCAGCAGGTTGTAGGACATCATCGGGTTGTAGACGTTCAGTTCGAAATGGCCCTGGCTGCCCGCGAACTTCATCGCGGCGTCATTGCCCATCACATGGGCGGCGACCTGGGTCATGGCCTCGGCCTGCGTCGGGTTGACCTTGCCCGGCATGATCGACGAACCGGGCTCGTTCTCCGGCAGGATCAACTCGCCCAGACCCGAGCGCGGGCCCGAGCCGAGGAAGCGGATGTCGTTGGCGATCTTGTACATGGAGCCTGCGACCGTCGCGAGCGCGCCGGACATGAAGACCATGGCGTCATGGGCCGACAGGGCTTCGAACTTGTTGGGGGCGGTGACGAAGGGCAGGCCAGTGATCTCGGCCATATGGGCGGCCACGGCCTCGCCCCAGCCCTGCTTGGTGTTCAGGCCTGTGCCGACGGCGGTGCCGCCCTGTGCCAGTTCATAGATGCCAGGCAGCGCGGTTTCGACGCGGGCGATGCCCTGGCGGATCATATGCGCGTAGCCCGAGAATTCCTGGCCCAGCGTGAGCGGTGTGGCATCCTGGGTGTGGGTGCGGCCGATCTTGATGATGTCCTTGAACTCTTCCGACTTGGCTTCCAGTCCCTCGGCCAGCTTGGTCAGGCCCGGCAGTAGCACATCGCGCACCGACATGGCGGTGGCGATATGCATGGCGGTGGGGAATGTGTCATTGGACGACTGGCCCATGTTGCAATGATCATTCGGGTGCACCGGGTCTTTCGAGCCGATGACACCGCCCAGGATCTCGATGGCGCGGTTGGCGATGACTTCGTTCGAGTTCATGTTCGACTGGGTGCCCGAACCGGTTTGCCAGACCACCAGCGGGAAGTTGTCGTCGAACTTGCCCTCGATCACTTCACCGGCGGCCTGAATCACCGCATCGGCGATCCGCGCGTCCATATCGCCGGTCGCCTTGTTCTGCATGGCGCAGGCTTTCTTGATGACGCCAAGCGCGCGCACGATGGCCACGGGCTGCTTTTCCCAGCCGATGGGGAAGTTCATGATCGACCGTTGGGTCTGTGCGCCCCAGTACTTGTCGGCGGGAACTTCAAGCGGTCCGAAGCTGTCGGATTCGGTGCGGGTCTGGGTCATCGGGTCATCCTCTGAAAACAGGTTCCCGATGCCTATAAGCGGCGGCTGGAAGGCTGGCAATGCGACGGGGAAGCGGGTTAGCGTTATCAGCCTGTTACCCGCGCCCTGTGCCTATTTGCGGAAACTGTCCAGGCTGACGACTTCGGCGTCTTTCGGCCCGGCAGCCTCTTCGGCCTCGGGCTCCACGTCCTCGGCCATGGGGGCGGCCTCCAGATCCTCGTCGTCCTCGTCATCCTGGGATTCGAAGCGCAGGCCGAATTCCACGGACGGATCCACGAAGGTGCGGATGGCATCATAGGGAATATACAGCGGCTCGGGCCGGTCGCCGAAGTTCAGAGTGATGGCAAAGCCGTCGTCATCGACCACCAGATTGTCGAACCAGTGCTGCACGACGATGGTCATTTCTTCCGGGTAGCGATCCGACAGCCAGTCGGCCATCTGCGCGTCGGGATGCAGCGTGTCGAAGGTGATGAAGAAATGATGCTCTCCGGGCAGGCCGTGCTCGGACACCTCGTCCAGCACCTGCCGGATCAGGGTGCGCATGGCGCGGTGCATGAGATTTCCGTAGTCGATGCTGCGTGACATGTGGCTCGGCCCTCTTTCCTTTATAAAGGTCTATCGGAAGGGGGGCGGGAATGAAAAGAGCAGAAAACGCCCATTCTTTCAGATGCCCGCCAGTCCAAGCGCCAGCCCCAGCCCGGCCGACAGGGCCAGAACCCGTGGCAGGGGCCAGTGCAGGCGCAACAGGCACAGGGCGGCGATCAGGCCAAGGCCGGCGGCAGCAGCGTCGAAACTGGCCCAGTCAGGGCGCAGCAGGGCAACGGGGCCGAAACTGGCCTCGGTGACCTGCCCGAACAGCACATGCAGGGCGAACCAGACCGACAGGTTCAGGATCACCGCCACCACCGCGGCGGTGATCGCCGACAGGGCCCCGGACAGGCGCGGCTGATGCGCCAACCAGTCGATGTAGGGAGCGCCGGCGAATATCCACAAAAAGCAGGGCACGAAGGTCACCCACAGCACCACCGCGCCCGAGGCCAGCGCCAGCCCGACACCGCCGCGCAGATCGCCCGCCAGCATGCCGACGAATTGCGTCACCAGAATCAGCGGCCCCGGCGTGGTCTCGGCCAGCCCCAGACCGTCGATCATCTGCTGCGTGCTGATCCAGCCATGCTCGGCCACCACGGCCTGGGCCATATAGGCCAGCACCGCATAGGCGCCGCCGAAGGTCACCACCGCGAGCTTCGAGAAGAACAGCGCAAGATCGGTCAGAAAGGCGGCATCCGCCAGCCACAGGGCCGCAACCGGCAGCAGCCACAACCCGCCCCAGACGGCAATTGTGCGGCGCAAATGTCCGCGCGGCAGGGCGGTTGCATTTTCGGGCGGGCGGGTGCGGGTGCTCAGAAACCCATACGCCCCGGCGGCAAGGATGATCGCCGGGAACGGTAGGTGCAGGAAGAAGATGCCCACGAAGGACAGCCCGGCGATGGCCCAGCGGTCGGGGGACTTCAGCGCCTTGCGGCTGACCCGCAACAGCGCCTCCAGAACGATCACCACCACCGTGGCCTTAATGCCCACAAACAGCGCGGCCACCAGCGGCAGCGCGCCGAACCGGGCATAAAGCAGGGCCAGGGCCGCGATCACCGCCGCACCGGGCAGCACGAACAGCGCCCCGCCCAGCAGCCCGCCGGGCACCCCGCGCAACCGCCAGCCGGCATAGGTGGCCAGCTGCATCGCCTCGGGGCCGGGCAGCATCATGCAGAAGGACAGGGCGCGCAGGAATTGCTCTTCGGTCAGCCACGGGCGGTCATCGACCAGCTCGCGATGAATCAACGCGATTTGCGCCGCCGGTCCGCCAAAGGACATCAGGCCGATGCGACCGAACACGCGCCAGAGTGCGCCAAGGGAAGGAGACGGCGAGGTCATGCGGATGTGTGACCGCCCGCGAACCGGGGCGCAAGCCGAAGCCTGCGGTCGTTATAAAAGCGTCGCATGTGGGGGGAAAGTGCAGGTTTCTGTTGCCAGGTACCTGCGAACCCCGCCAGCCGCTGCAAAGCGACTGGACTTAGGATTTCGGTATTAGGCACTGCTTACGCAGCGACTGCCACCGGAGCACGATTGTTGTTTGCAACTATGCTTTTTGAACCGATAACGGTGGTATCTCACCGAGACAAAGCTAACCCCTTTAGACGTCCGTCGATCCTGTTTCGGCCCCATGATCCCCAAACAAAGGATTTTTGGTGGAGCCGCCGGGTACCGCCCCCGGGTCCAGTCCGTGTATTACGAGCGCGTTTATGTCCATAGTTCCGAAGAACACTTCAAATGTAGGCGCTGATGCGGCCATGTGCAAGCGGCCGCAGGCAGGATCCGGGCTTGATTTGTCGCTTGGGCGCGATACAACGGGGTTTGAATGTTAGAACAGTTCTAAAAGGGTGGATCCATGTTGTCCCGTTTCACCGGTCGTCGGCGGTTTTCCGACCTCTCCGAGCAGGAAGTGCTCGCCCTTGCCATCTCGTCCGAAGAGGACGACAGCCAGATCTACCGCAGTTTTGCTGCGCGACTGCGCGACAGCTATCCGGCCAGTGCGAAGATTTTCGAAGGCATGGCGCGCGAGGAAGAAGGCCATGCGCAGCGTTTGCTCGACCAGCACAAGGTGCGCTTCGGCGACACGATCCCGCTGATCCGGCGCGAGCACATTGCTGATTTCTACACACGCAAACCGGTCTGGCTGATGGAGAACCTGTCGCTCGACGACATTCGCGGGCAGGCCGAAGAGATGGAGCAGGGCGCGCAACGCTATTACGAGGCCGCCGCCCGCCGCAGCACCGATGCCGACACCCGCGCACTGCTGAACGATCTGGCCGCAATCGAGGCCGGGCATGAGGCCCGGGCCGCCGATCTGGCCGAACAGCATCTGACCGAAAGCGCGAAAGACGCCGAGGAAAAGACCCGGCATCGGCAGTTCGTGCTGACATGGGTGCAGCCGGGGCTGGCCGGGCTGATGGACGGGTCGGTCTCGACGCTGGCACCGATCTTTGCCGCCGCTTTCGCCACGCAGGACACCTGGCAGACCTTCCAGGTCGGGCTGGCGGCCTCGATCGGGGCGGGCATCTCGATGGGGTTCACCGAAGCGGCCTCGGACGATGGCGAGATCTCGGGCCGGGGGGCGGCGTGGAAACGCGGGGTGGCTTCGGGGGTGATGACCACGATCGGCGGGCTGGGCCACGCGCTGCCCTATCTGATCCCCGATTTCTGGACCGCGACCACAATTGCCGTGATCGTCGTGTTTATCGAACTTTGGGCCATCGCCTGGATCCAGAACAAATACATGGACACGCCGTTCTTCCGGGCCACGTTGCAGGTGGTTCTGGGTGGCGCGCTGGTTCTGGCCGCGGGCATCCTGATCGGCGTCGGTTAGCGGCGCCCTGTCTGCCAGACAAGGAAAAGGCCCCGGGTGGGGCCTTTTCTGTCAGGGACTTAGAAGCCGGCCTTGATGCGTTCGAACTCCTTGATCATCTGCTCGCGCAGGCGGATGTCCATGGGCACCTGATTCAGGACCGGCCCGTCGATGGGGTTCAACCCGACCTCTTCCAGGGTTTCAGCGTCGATGGCCTCCATGGCGGCGGCATTGCCATGGCCATAGCCCCATTCGGTCACGATGTATTCGGCGACCGAGGGTTGCAGGAAGCTTTCCATGAAGTCATGCGCCTTGGCCTCATCCCCGGGGCCGTCCTTGATGTTCACATAGCCGCAGAACCACATGGAGGAGCCTTCCTGCGGTTCGCGCTCAAAGGCAATGGGCTGACCCTCGTCGGCCAGTTGTACCGGGGTTTCGTTCCAGGCCCAGCTCAGCAGCACCTCGCCGGTGCCCATGAGCTGCGCCAGTTCGGCACCATCGGTCCAATAGGTGCGCACCAGCGGATGCACCTCGCGCAGCCAGGCGCTGGCCTTCTGGAAATTCTCCTCGGTGGCCGTTGTCCAATCGCTGGTGCCGGTGGCGAGGAAGGCCAGCGCATAGGCATCATCGACCACATCGGGCAGCGAGATCCGCCCGGCCAGCGCCGGGTTGGTGAAAACCTGAAGCGTCGAGACATCCTCGGGCGTCAACTCGTCGGTGTTATAGGCGATGGCGGTGGCGCCCATGTCGCCGGGGATGAAATAGACCTTACCGTCCTGCACGAAGGTCGGGTCGGTGCGGAACACCTCGGCCACCTGCATGTAGCTGGGGATCTTCGACACGTCCCACGGCTCGATCAGATCGGCTTCGATCCACTTCTGCACCGACTGCGGGCAGGGATGCGCCACATCCGCGCGAAAGCCCGAACGCAATTTCTGGAAGGCCTCTTCCTCATCCCCGAAGAAGGAATAGGTCGGCATGTCGCCATGCTTGGCGGCATAGGCTTCCCAATAGGGATCTTCCTCGAACCCGGACCAGTCGAGGATCAGCAATTCGCCATCGTCGGCCAGCGCCGGCTGGGTCAGGGCCAACAGCGAAACGCCGGCCAGAAGGGAAATGGAAGAACGCATCTGTTGGAGACTCCTTGTTTTTCTCGTCGCTCGCCCGATCTTGTCAGGCATGGCCGCATTCACATTTGAATGTCTGGGGAAAAGGTAGGCAAAGCCGGGAAAATCCGTCAAGCATGACCCTAGGACGGTTACGGCGGATTCCGGGCCGCATCCGTGCGACGCAATCGGAAAACACGACAAGGGGGAACGATGTTCAAAGCACTGGTGGTTCAGAAGAACGAAGCCGGAGAAACTTCGGCCGCGATCGAGGAGGTCTCCGAGGATCGCCTGCCCGAGGGCGATGTGACCGTGGCCGTCGAATATTCGACGGTGAACTACAAGGACGGGCTGTGCGTCGGATCGGGTGGCGGTCTGGTGCGCAATTATCCGCATGTGCCGGGCGTTGATTTCGCGGGCGTGGTCGAAAGCTCCGACGATCCGCGCTTCACCCCCGGCGACCGGGTTGTGCTGAACGGCTGGCGGGTCGGCGAAATCCGCTGGGGCGGCTATGCCGAGAAAGCCCGCGTCAAGGCCGACTGGCTTGTGAAGCTGCCCGAGGCGATCACCACCCGGCAGGCAATGGCTGTGGGCACGGCGGGCTATACCTCGATGCTGTCGGTGATCGCGCTGGAAAACCATGGGCTGACGCCGGACAAGGGGCCGGTTCTGGTGACCGGGGCCGCGGGCGGTGTGGGCTCGGTCGCCACGGCGATCCTTGCCAACCTCGGGTATGAGGTGGCCGGTGTCACCGGGCGGCCCGAGACGGCTGATTACCTGAAATCGCTGGGCGTGTCGCAGATCGTGCCGCGCGACGAGATCAACGAGACCGTCAAGCGCCCGCTGGAGGCCGAAACCTGGGCCGGCTGCATCGATGCCGTCGGCGGGCCGATGCTGGCGCGGGTGCTGGGTCAGATCAAATACGGCGGTTCGGTGGCCGCCGTGGGGCTGGCAGGCGGGGCCAATCTGCCCGCGACCGTCATTCCCTTCCTGCTGCGCGGGGTCAACCTGCTGGGCATCGACAGCGTGATGCGGCCGATCGAGGACCGGATCGAGGCCTGGAACCGTCTGGCAACCGATCTGCCCATGGACAAGCTGGAAGCGATGATCCAGCCCGCGACCCTTGCCGATCTGCCGCGACTGGGCGCGGACATCCTGAAAGGACAGGTGCAGGGCCGCGTCGTGGTCGATGTGCGCGCCTGAGTGATCCAACCCCGTCCCCGCGCCGTAAGATGTTGTAAAGGCAACAGGCGCGCGTGGGGGCGGTATGAGCAGCAAGGATCCGGTCATCTGGTGGGTCAGGCGCGATATGCGTCTGGCCGACAACCCCGCTCTCTGCGCGGCCATCGACCGAGGCTGCCCCGTGCTGCCGCTGTTCATCTTCGATGAGGTCATGAAGACCCACGGGGCGCTGCCCGCATGGCGTCTGGCGCTGGGGGCCGAGGCGTTGGACAAGCGCCTGCGCGACATTGGCAGCCGCCTGATCCTGCGCCAGGGCAAGGCGCTCGACACCCTGCGAGCGCTGATTGCCGAAACCGGGGCCACGGCGGTCTATTGGTCGCGCCTTGTGGATCCCGACAGCCAGGCGCGCGACAGTGCCGTCAAATCCGCATTGGCCGACGACGGCATCGACGCGCGCAGCTTTGCGGGCCATCTGCTGTTTGACCCCTGGACCGTGGAAACCGGGCAGGGCAGCTATTACCGGGTGTATTCCCCCTACTGGCGGGCCGTGAAGGATCGCGATCCTGGCCTGCCGCTGGCCGCGCCCGCACGTATTCCGGCCCCCGATACCTGGCCCGCGTCCGAGACCATCGCCGACTGGCACCTTGAGGCCGCGATGAACCGTGGCGCCGAGGTGGTCCGCCCGCATCTGGGGGTAGGGGAAGATGCCGCTGAAACCCGACTGGCGCGGTTTCTGGACGGGCCCGTCGACGACTACCGCAAGATGCGGGATTTCCCGGCGGAACCCGCGACCTCGTTTCTCAGCGAGAACCTGACGCACGGCGAGATCAGTCCCCGCCGGCTGTGGCACGCCGGGCAGGAGGCCGCACGGCAGGGCGCACAGGGCGCCGACCATTTCCTGAAGGAACTGGTCTGGCGCGAATTTGCCCACCATCTGGCCTATCACACGCCCCGGATCACCACCGACAACTGGCGCGAGGGCTGGGATCGTTTCGGCTGGTCCCGCAAGGAAGACAGTCCCGAGGTGATGGCCTGGAAGCAGGGGCGCACCGGGGTGCCTTTCGTCGATGCCGCCATGCGCGAGATGTATGTGACCGGCCATATGCACAACCGGGGGCGGATGATCGTCGGCTCCTACCTGACCAAGCATCTGATGACACATTGGAAAATCGGGCAGGCGTGGTTCGCGGACTGTTTGCGTGACTGGGATCCGGCCTCCAACGCCATGGGGTGGCAATGGGTTGCCGGAAGCGGCCCCGATGCGGCCCCCTATTTCCGGATTTTCAATCCCGTGACACAATTGGAAAAGTTTGATCCCGGCCACGGGTATTCCGGGCGCTGGCTGGCCGAAGGCCGCGCCAACCCGTCTGCCGATGCGCTGGCCTACTTTGACGCCGTGCCCCGATCCTGGGGTCTGAGTGCCGAAGATGCCTATCCCGACCCGGTGGTCGGCTTGGCCGAGGGGCGCAAACGCGCGCTGGCCGCCTATGAAGCACGGGATTTCTGAATAATCGCGCGGGGAAAACCGCGCCACTGCAACAGGACAAAGGAACGAAGATGACATTCTTGACCAGTACCAAAGGGCAGACCGATCTGCCGCGTTACTTCGGGGCGGCGTTTGCCCAGGCCGCGCGGCTTCCTTGCGGCCGTCTGGATGTGCATCTGGACGACGGACGGGTGTTTCGCGTCGAAGGGGCCGCCCCCGGCCCGGTGGCCGAGGTGCACATTCACAACCACGACGTGTTCGCGCGCCTGCTGCGCGAGGGCGACCTGGGATTTTCGGAAGCCTATATGGACGGATGGTGGAGTACACCGGACCTTCAGGCCTTCATGGATCTGATCCACACCGCCGACGACGCCATGCTGAACGGGTTCCCGGCCATGGGGCTGGTGCGGGCACTGGAACGCCTGCGCTTCTGGCTCCAGTCGAATTCGCAGCGTCAGGCCAAGAAGAACATCTCGCACCACTACGATTTGGGCAATGATTTCTACGCCCAATGGCTGGACGAGACGATGACCTATTCCTCGGCCCTGTTTGAAACCGGGCAGGAGAGCCTGGAAGCCGCCCAGACCGCGAAATATGCCGCCATGGTGGACGGCATGGACGTGGCACCCGGCGAACATGTGCTGGAGATCGGCTGCGGTTGGGGCGGGTTTGCAGAATATGCCGCGAAAGAGCGGGGACTGAAGGTTACCGGGCTGACCATCAGCAAGGAACAATACGACTTTGCCCGCGCGCGTATGGCGCGGGTCGGCCTGTCGGATCGGGTCGAGATCAAGCTGCAGGATTATCGCGAGGAAACCGGCAAGTATGACGGCATTGCATCCATCGAGATGTTCGAGGCCGTGGGCGAGAAATACTGGCCGGTCTACTTCAAGACGCTGCGCAACCGCCTGAAACCGGGCCGGGCGGCGACCTTGCAGATCATCACCATCGAGGATCCCCGCTTTGACGCCTATCGCAAGCAGGTGGATTTCATCCAGAAGTACATCTTCCCCGGTGGCTTCCTGCCCAGCCCCGGCGTGCTGCGCCGCGAGGTGGAAAAGGCGGGCCTTGCCGTGGCCGGATCCATCGAGTTCGGCGAGAGCTACAGCCAGACCCTGCGTCGCTGGGCCGAGACCTTCAACGACCGATGGGACGAGATCGCGCGTATGGGGTTCGACGACCGGTTCCGGCGCATGTGGGACTACTACCTGACCTCCTGCGCGGCGGCCTTCCGCACCGGTGTCTGCGATGTGACCCAGATCACCGTGCGCGCACCTGCCTGACTTGCTTTTGGGGGTGGGGCTATCTGACGGCTGGACCCGCCCGCGCCAAGACGGCACCAACGGGCGACAGGCGCAAGGAGACCGCATGGCGAGTTACAAGGTTCGGGGCCCGTTGGCCGACGAAGTGTTGTTGACGACAGTGTTGGGCGAAGGTGCCTACCACCTGGCAAACCTGCGCGATCCAGAGGGCTGGCCGCAGGCCGACCTGACGGTAACGACCGCCGAGGCACAGGCGCGACTTGGGTACTACATGGCGGCCCACGGGCTGGATCTGCCACCGGAGTTCTCACAAGTCTTTAATGATTATCAGACACTTGCGGGCCGAACTTTCAGTTCTGAGGTTTGGACGGCCCGCTGGCGCGACATCTGGCGGGCGGCAGCGGAAGAGATCATGTTGCACCGCACGTCACGCCCGCCCGAGACCCTGACGCCATGGTTGAACAACATCTGGTCGCGGGCGGATTCACGGCTGCGCGCGCAGGCGGCGCAACGGGTGTGCCCCAGCGGGTTGGACCGCGATGATCTGACCGTGCAGCACAAATCCTATGGCTACTTCCAGTATTTCGCCGTGGCTGACTATGTTTATGACCACGCCCATTTCGACGGCTCCCGCAGCGAGGCCCTGCTGCGCGGCGTGTTTCTGGCCTCGGACGCGGTGACGGTTCTGCCCTATGATCCCGTGCGCGACCGGGTGCTGGTGATCGAGCAGTTGCGCGCCGCCCCGCTGGCGCGCGGTGATCGCGGGCTGTGGCTGATGGAACCCGTGGCGGGGCGGATCGAACCGGCCGACAATCCCGAGGACACCGCCATCCGCGAGGCCTGGGAAGAGGCGCATGTGCGGGTGACGGGGTTGCACAAGATCGGCGAATACTACCCCACGACCGGCGCGTTTTCCGAATACATCTATGCCTTTGTCGGTCTGGCCGATCTGCCCGACGATGCCGGAAAATTGGCGGGGCTGGACATCGAGGGCGAAGACATTCGCGGCCACGTCATGAGTCGCGCCGAACTGATGGCCGCCGTCACGCGCGGTGACATTCCCGTGGGGCCCTTGGTGATTTCCGCCTACTGGCTTGACGCAAACCACCACAGGCTGGGCGCGGGCGGTTGAAACCCCCGCCATGCGTGCCTAGACAAGGCAAACACATCTGAATTCTGGAGTCCCCATGGCGATCTACCGTGACCTGGCATCCGCAATCGGCAACACGCCCCTGATCCGCCTGAACAAGGTCAGCGACGCCACCGGCTGCGAGATCCTCGGCAAGGCCGAGTTCCTCAATCCGGGCCAGTCGGTCAAGGATCGTGCGGCGCTGTACATCATTCGCGACGCGGTGGCCAAGGGCCAGTTGAAGCCCGGCGGCACCATTGTCGAAGGCACGGCGGGCAACACCGGCATCGGGCTGGCGTTGGTGGGCTGCTCCATGGGCTTCCGCACCGTGATCGTGATCCCCGAGACCCAGAGCCAGGAAAAGAAGGACATGATCCGCCTGGCCGGGGCACAGCTGGTGCAGGTTCCGGCGGCGCCCTATCGCAATCCCAACAACTATGTCCGGTATTCGGGACGTCTGGCCGCGAAACTGGCCGAGACCGAGCCCAACGGCGCCATCTGGGCCAACCAGTTCGACAATGTCGCCAACCGGCAAGCGCATGTGGAAACCACCGCCCCCGAGATCTGGGACCAGACCGGTGGCAAGGTCGATGGCTTCATCTGCGCGGTCGGCTCGGGCGGGACCATCGCCGGGGTGGCCGATGTGCTGCAACCCAAGGGCGTGAGGATCGGCCTGGCCGATCCCCAGGGTGCGGCGCTGTACAATTTCTATGCGCACGGAGAGCTGAAAGCCGAGGGCGACTCGATCACCGAAGGCATCGGGCAGGGGCGGATCACCGCCAATCTCGAAGGCTTCACCCCCGACACATCCTATCAGATCCCTGACGCGGAAGCCTTGCCCTATGTCTTCGACCTGCTGCAGGAAGAGGGGCTGTGTCTGGGCGGCTCGACCGCCATCAACATCGCTGGCGCGGTGCGCATGGCCCGCGAAATGGGGCCGGGGCACACCATCGTGACGATCCTGTGCGACTATGGCACCCGCTATCAGTCCAAACTGTTCAACCCGGCCTTCCTGAAGGAAAAGGGTCTGCCCGTGCCGGAATGGCTGGATCGGGCGCCGGCCAGGCTCCCCGCCGTGTTCGAGGATTGACACGCATGCTGGCGCGCATCGCGGCGCGTGCGCGCCTTGCAGCGATGCTGGTGCTGCTTCTGGCGGCACCGCTGTCAGCGCAGAATCTGTCCGACAAGACCTTCGCGGACTGGGAAAGCATGGCCGTGCGTGTCGAACGCGTGCTGGAGGCCAATACCGCCGATGATGCGACGCTGGAACGTCTGCGCAACGATCTGGCCGGGTACCGGGAGCAGTTTCTGACCGCGCAAGGCGCCAATGAAACCCAGGTCCAGCGGATCGAACGGCAGATCGAGGCGCTGGGTCCGGCCCCTGCGGAGGGCGAGGTCGAGGCCGAGGAGGTTGCCAACCGCCGCGCGGCGCTGAACGAACAGCTTCTGGAACTGCGGCAACCGATCCTGCGCGCCACCGAGGCCTTCGTCGAAGCAGACGGGTTGGTCAGCGAGATCGACGCCGTGCTGCGGGACCGACAGGCGCGGCAGGTTCTGAAACGCTACCCCAGCCCGGTCAACCCGTTGAACTGGGGGGCGCTGATCGGCGATTTTTCCAAGGCTTTCGGCCGCCTGCCGAGCGAAGTCATCCTGATCCTGCGGGACGAGCATCAGCGCCAGACGATCATCGACAACCTGCCAAGTGCGGTGCTCTCTCTGTTGGCCGGGCTTTACCTTCTGTTCCGCAGTCGTCATTGGCTGGAGAAGGCCCTCTCAAAGACCGCCCAGATCCGAAATCGGCTGTTGCAACATGTGGTGCGCGTGGTGATGGCTGCGGCGCAACTGGTCCTGCCCTGGACCGGGCTTGGATTGTTGCTGGTTGCCCTGCAACTGACCGGGCTGTTCGGCCTGACGGGCAGTGCGCTTCTGGCCGGCTTTGCCTCCTTCGGATTCATGCTGATCTCGGGCATCTGGCTGACACGCCATCTTTTCCCCAAGGATGGCCCCGACGAAACGCCACTGCGTCTGCAGAATTCGCAGGTTTCCGGCGGACGGATGCTGTCGCGCACCATGGTGCTGACTATGGCGCTGGAACAGGGGCTGAGCACCTTTTCCCAGCGCATGCAGTTCACGCCGCAAACCGAAGCTTACGTCGGCCTTATTCTGAGCTTCATCTGCGCCTATGCGCTGCTGCGCATGGGTCGGCTGTTTCGCCAGACCGTCGCGCAGGACATATCGAAGGACCATGGGTTCTCGAACGGGGTGGTCAATTTCCTCGGACTGGCCGGGATGTTCATGGCGGTCAGCGGTCCGGTCGCGGGGGTCGCCGGCTACGCGGTGCTCAGCAAGCAACTGGTCTTTTCCACCGCCGGCACCTTCCTGGTCTTCGGCCTGATCGCCTTGCTGCATCGCGAGTTCAAACAGACGACGCAGATGTACCGCGCCAGCCGCGGGATGGACGAGGCCGACGAGGGCCTTGCCCCGACCCTGGTCGGGGCGATGCTGATCTTCCTGTCGCTGCCGTTGATCGCCCTAATCTGGGGCGCACGGGTCACCGATCTGACCGAGATCTGGGCCAAGGTGCGCGAAGGCTTCACCATCGGCGAGATACAGCTGTCGCCAACCGTGTTCTTCACGCTGGCGGTGGCCTTCGCGGCGGGCTTCGGCCTGACCCGGCTGGTGCAGGGCGCCCTGCGCAACACGGTCCTGCCCAAGACCCGGCTGGATCTGGGCGCCCGGACAGCCATCGTCTCGGGCGTCGGCTACATCGGTTATTTCCTGGCCGCGATCGTCTCGGTGACGCTGGCGGGCATCGACCTCTCGAACCTTGCGATCCTGGCCTCCGCGCTGGCGGTCGGCATCGGTTTCGGCTTGCAGACCATCGTGTCGAACTTCGTGTCCGGCATCATCCTGCTGGTGGAACGTCCGGTGTCGGAAGGCGACTGGATCGAGGTGGGCGGTGTCATGGGCTACGTGCGCCGCATCTCGGTGCGCGCCACGAGGATCGAGACCTTCGACCGCACCGATGTGATCATTCCCAACGCCGATCTTGTCTCGGGCCAGGTTACCAACTGGACCCGTGGTAATCTCATTGGCCGTGTCATCGTACCGGTGGGCGTGGCCTATGGCACCGACACCCGGAAGGTCGAAAAGATCCTGCTGGAGATCGCCAACGAGCATCCCATGGTGGTGATCTCGCCGCCGCCATCGGTCTACCTGATGGGGTTTGGGGCCGATTCCGTCGACTTCGAGATCCGTGCCATCCTGCGGGACATCAACTTCATGCTGAGTGTGAAGTCCGACATGAACCACGAGATCGCCCGCCGGTTCGCCGGGGAAGACATCGAGATCCCCTTCGCGCAGCGCGACCTGTGGCTGAGAAATCCCGAAGCATTGAGCGAATTGGCCGCTCCGGGTATCGCGCCCAAGGTCACCCCCATGATGCCGCCGCCCGCGCAGACACGCGGCGCCGACCCGGAGGATGGGCCGGGCGACGATCCCGACTAGGCGCCGTTCGGGCATCGCCTTGTGTCCTGGCCGGGCAGGGGCATCCTCGGTCATTGCCGCGCTACGCGAGGCCCACGCTGCCCTTCATGGACCATGGATTCAGGCCCGAACACGCCCGGTTTCCGTGGCGCGCACGCCGTCCGGAAATCCCGCACGAAAAAACCCGAAAACCACCTTGCCCTCGGTTCCCGAACTCTGCTAACCGTCCGCCTCACGGAGAGGTGGCCGAGTGGTCGAAGGCGCACGCCTGGAAAGTGTGTAGGCGGGAAACCGTCTCCAGGGTTCGAATCCCTGTCTCTCCGCCACTTGCCCCTGAGAAAAGTTTCTCTGCGCTCGGTTGTGGCCGGATTTTCCCGTTGTTTTCGAGGGTTATACGGGAAGGGCTATTCACCGACCTCGGCGCCAGAAGGCCCGAAAGCGTTCTCTCGTGCCGATATTCTCCGGACCTGTTGACAGCGCCGATTTGGTGAATTGTTTGTAATCATCTGCAATTGCTTGATTTTTAGTGGTCCCAGACCGCGCACTCCGATACCAGTGGCGCTCGGCGAAATGGAACAGAAATCGAACGTTCGCTACCGAGCGCGACTGCCGCAAGAGTTGCGAGACCAGCCATGGATCCAACGCACACTCATCTCAGACCGGCCGTTCGCCGCGTCGAACATGAGCGGCCGAGTTGCGGGACATGTTGCGTTTCAGGATAGAGTCGCAGGGTGTCGCTTTCTGCGCATTGCGGTCGTTGGTCGAGCACCGCACTTCGCAAGCGCAGCACGATTTCATATCGACGTGACCGGCCCTTAGCGGACTCTTGGGTCACACACCGGGAACGGCGGCTTTCGGGAACACAGCAAGCTGGCAAGTTGAGCTACATACGCTGAACACGCAGGTTTCTGTTTATCAAGCCGCAGACTGCTGTAACCAGACAGACCAAATCACTGCCTGACCAGGCACCGCTTCGACAACAGGCACGGACACCGGGCATCGGGAATGCGCGTCGGAAGTCATTGCGGGTCAAAGATTGATCCGCAGCCTCAGTCCAAACACGGTTGGGTCCTGATCATTGAAGCCAGGGTTGATCAGGCGCTGGACATCCGCGGTCAGGGCGACATTGTCCGACAGGTCCAACCGGTAGAAGGCTTCCATCGTCGTCTGGGTGTCGAGTGTCTCATCCACCGGGTCCGCAACGGTAGCCCCGAACCCGAACAGGTCGTCGTAGAGGCCCGGCCTCCACAAAAGTCCAGCGTTGGCCGCACGCCTGGCGATTGGCGCCTCACCCTCTGACCAGCCGAGGCGCCCGTAGATCATGAGTTCCTCGTTGATCGTGTGGTTGGCTGACAGGATCGCCCCGTAGCTTTCCGGCACGCCTGCCTCCGTGCGTTCATCGACGTGAAACACGCCGAGGTGCACGTTGGTTAGAAAGCGCTTCGAGCGTTCGGGTGTCCACCCGATCTCGGCGTATTTGTAGAATTCGGGACCACCGGGGAACCACTCGACATCGGTCAGCGAGCCGTTTGCGTCCGACAAGACACCGAGGGCGTAGATCTGGTCGGTCAGATACCCGCCGCCTGCGATGCCGAAGCCGGGATCGGGGAGCGGCAGGACCGGGCTGAACAGGATCGAGAAATTTGAAAAGGTGGTGCGCGGGTTCACGTAGCCGAGAATGTCCGAGTAGTCTCCCGGATCGATCCGGCCCGCGACGAAACCGGCCTTCCCGCCGGCGAGGGTCTGGGACCAGTAGGCGACGGAGAGGGTCGTGTCAGTGTCACTGAAGGTCGTTGCGGTGACTCCAGCATAGCCGATCTCCCCGGCGAGCCCGCCGGGCGCGATGTCTGTGCCGAGCAGGTGGCGGTTCTCGATCGTGAAGACCAGTTGCCCGGAGTTCTCGCCACCGCGATTGAGCAGGGTCCACTGACCGAGAATGCGCGCCTGGCCCAAGGCGGCCTCGTCGATATCGGTCAGGCTCTCGGTCACGGACTGATAAAAGGCCTGGTAGTCGAAGGAGAGGTTCAGGCCGGTGCGGTCGGCAAAACTCTGCCGCGATGCTTCCAGAGGATCCAATGCCGCATCCAGCCCCGGCCAGCGAGAGTCCTGCAACCGCCGAACCCGATCCTGTTCCAGTTGGGCCTGCGTGGAGGCCGGGCCACCCAGCGAGACCGCTGCGGCGGCCTCCAGGGCGGAGGATGGCCGGCTTTCCTGCGCCAAGGCTCCGCTTGATAACCAGAAGCCAGCAACAATGACCGTACCGAGAATCCTCGCCTGTCCCATTTGAGGTCTCCCTTGTTGCGTTTGGTTTTTCTTCGGCTTGCTCATGCAAGTATCGCCAGAACGACATCCCGGCCCGTCCAGAGGACGAAGGCCGACAACGTGGCTGTGATCATGGCCGGCACGCCGTCTTTCCATGTGTCCCAGATCAGGTGGCAGCCGATTGCGCCAAGCGACGTGCCCAGAAGCGCCGCGGCCCCGAGCGGCCCGAGCAAGCTGCTCTGGAACCAGATCGCCACCGCCCCGAACAGCTCGACACCACCGACAAGCGCCATGATCTGACGATTCAGCCCGTATTTGACGAACATCGCCAGTTGCGTCTCGAAGATGAATTTCTGCCAGCCAAGGGTCTTGATCGAACTGGCGAAGAGGAAGAAGGCGGACAGTAGGCCAATTGCGATCAAAAGAATGGAAATGGTTGATCCTCCAGTGTCAGAGAGCGTGGCGGCAGGTTTGCTGCTCCATCGGATCTCACTGCCCGGTCACTCCGGATTTCCTGCCGGTTTGAAAACCTTCAGCAAGGCTTTGCGCCCAATCATTGGTTGCTGGAGCTTCCGCTTTGTCCGACTGGCCGAATGTCTGCACCTCGTCGACATCCATCGAGAAGGTGGCGTTCATGGAAATAAACCCATCCACGACCATCATCTGCCGGTCCGACGGATCGATGTTGATCCGGCCGGTCACCACGATCGGTTCGTGGATTCTGGCCGGTGCCCATCCGTCAGACAGGCGCAAGCGGACCATCTGGTTCGGCGGCGGCGGTGGGACGTGGCTGCACATGCCGCGCTCCGGCACGAGGTAGGCCATCGCAGTTCCGTCTTCATCAGGTGGCGCCGGGATCGCGAAACCACCGAGAGAAATCGTTTCGCCATCAAGGGCCGCGTTTCCAGCAGCGCTGGCCAGTTCCCGCCGTTCCGCAACGATCCAACGTTGAGAGATCAGCCAGTCAGCATCGATCCCTTGCGCGGAAAGGGCCGCCTTGAACTCATCCAACTGCGTTCCTGTCTCCGGCGATAGCTTGCCGCCGTCCATCTCCGCCTGAAGAGCCACGACCTGACGCAGGTCCTCGACCTGTTCGTAGTCGAGGTCGAGGAATGGATCCTCGTAGGATTGGACGCTTTGGTCGATCAGGTCCGGCCAATCGATGGGAGTTGGTTCTGCGTAGAGCGGGCTTGCCCCCAGAACGACTACGATTGCCGACAATATGTGACGCATAGGTATCCCTTCAAACCAGTGTGTTCTTGAAAGTCTCGCCGTCCGCCCGATGCATGTCATTTACTTGAGATCGTCCTGCGCCTTGATTTCCGGCACCCGCGCAAGCGCCTCGGCCATGTCGGCGCTGCTCATCAACTCGATCATCTGGTAGTCCTCCAGCAGCCCGTCGCCGAGGCGGCTGACATAGAAGGCCTGAATGAAGGTGGGATCGTCCGGAAGGGCGACGGTGATGTAGTTCTTCCCGTTTCCAAGCCCCCAGTAGTAGCTCAGAAGCTCGCCACCAAGCGCTTCGATTCCACCCTTCACCGAGGCCGCGCGGTCCCCGGGATTGGCGATCTGCATCTCCCAGGCCGCGCTGTTGGACGTGCCGATGAACAGGAAGGTGCGCATGTCTTTTGTGTCCTGCGCCGCCGCAACCGTCGCGGAGACGCAGAACGCTGTCGAAAGAAGGATTCTGTTCATCTCGTCGCCTTTTCGTATTTGTTCATTTTGGAGACTCTGTTGAGCAAATCGGCTGATGCCCGAGGTAATTCCCTCGCCGAATTTGTGCGGCAGATCCCATTGAAGCTTGAGATGTTCAATGAACCAGTTTCCCGTTCATCCAGGTCTGCTTCACCGAAATCTCGCCAATCTCGTCAGGGGTCACTTCACGCGGGTTGTCGGCCAGCACCACAAAATCGGCCAGTTTGCCGACCTCGAGACTGCCGATCTCTTCCTCTGACAAGAGCTGAAACGCCGGAACGCTGGTTATTGCGCGGAGCGCCATATCCACCGACGCTCGTTCCTCTTCACCAAGAACGGTATCTGGGGACGTAAAGAGCGACCTCGTTACTGCGGCTTCGACCATTTTCAGCGGAGACAGAACCGAGACGGAATAGTCCGTATGAAGTGAATAGGGCACACCGGCTCTCTCAAAGCTGCCAGTGCGATCCAGCTTCAACGCCTTTTCAGGGCCGAAGACTGTGTCCCGGAATGCCTCTCCCCAGTAAAGGACATGCGCAATCAGGAAAGAGCAGGAAATGTCCAACTCCTTGAGCTTGGCGATCTGGTCATCTTCGGTAATCGAGCAATGCTCAATTCGGGGACGCACAACATCGACACCCGCTTCGCGAGCCTTCTGAACCGAAGATATGATGTTGTCGATCGCTGCATTTCCGTTGCCGTGCATGGCCATTTGACCGCCACGCTTCGTTCCTTTGACAACCGCGCTGTCGATGGCTTCTTGGCTCATATAGGCAAGGCCAAGGTTATCCGAATTCAGGTAAGGTTCACGCTGCAAACCCGTAAAGGCCTGGTTGGAACCGTCGGCGCTGATTTTCCAACCGACGATGCGAGACTTGTCGTCGCCTTGTCCGGGGGCCACACCAGCTTGATCCCACATCACCAAGGCGCCCCATTGGAGGTAGTTACGGGTCCGCAAGGGAAAGTCATCCCGCGCTGACAGTTCCGTCAGCACGTCCCAGTCTTTCGGAGATGCTACGCCTGCGACCCCAAGAGTTGTGAGCCCCTGTGCATTCCATTCCTTGGCCAGAGCTACTGAACCCTCGATCCGGTCGTAGCTGTTGTAGGGCTCGATAACGCCGAGTGCGCCAAACAGGAGGGCAGCTCCTGACAAATTGCCATCTGGTCGACCATCTTCAAAACGCCCAAACTGGGCACCTGCGGGGTCCGGCGTGTCGTCGGAAACCCCCATCAAATCCAACATGACAGAATTGACCGTCATCTTGTGACCGCCAGCCTGCCAAATCACCATGGGAGTGTCCGGCGCTATTTCATCCAGATGCTCTATGGTAACCAATCCGTCCTCAAAAGATTGTGTCGCGAGATCAAGGTTAACAAAAAGGGCCCAATCGAGAGGGCCTTGACCTCCAGTTTCTTCCTTCATGTATTCGAGCGCGTCTTCGACCGTGGAGAAGCGGTCAATTCCGACATTGTCAAAGACTGAGGACGCACCGCCACCGACCGGATGTGTATGCGCATCAATAAAGCCCGGAAGCACCGTTCCCCCAGCTAAATCGACAATGGATGAGTCTTCTCCTGCCTCCGACCTCACTTGTGCTTCGGTCCCTACAGACAGAATCCGGTCGCCTCGAACAGCCATTGCCTTAGCCACAGTGAAATCAGCATCCATGGTCAGTATGTCGGCATTGATGAAGACAGTTGTCCCCTCGGCGAACGCCATCGAGCTGCAGAGGGCCATGAGAGAACCAAGGGCGAGATGTTTCAAAGTCTGTCCTTTCCGGGATGATTGCGTCGGATGAAAACGCGGGGCGGACGAGGGAGACCGCCCCGCGTCCTCGTCAGTCCAGCGTGTTCTTGTAGATCACGCCGTCCTTCATGATCAGGTCGAAGTTGTTCTCGTAGTCGGTCATGATCATCGCATCCTCGACCGGGTTGCCATCGACCAGCAGGATGTCGGCATAGGCACCTTCCGCGATCACGCCGAGCGGCCCTTCGGGATAGGGATTCAGCTTGCCTGACAGGGCGAGCAACTCACCGGCCTTGGAGGTCGCCTGCAAGAGCACTTCGTAGGAGGACCATTCCTCCAGGCGATACTTGAACTCGTCATTTTGCTTCGTGAGCGCCGCAGGATCGCCGATGATGTCGGTTGAAAAGACGACCTTTTCGATCCCGAACTCCTTCAGGAGCTTCATCTGGTTGCGAGCCCCGGCCTGCACCTCAAGGAATTTCGGGGCGGAGAGCGGGCCGAGAACCTTGATGACGGTCTCCTCGTCCAGACCCAGAAGGGAGTAATATGGCACGACCCAGACATCCGCGTCCTTGATCGCCTGCGCGGACACCTCGGTCATCAATTGCGCATGGTCGATGCTCAGGACGCCGGCTTCGATGGACCGCAGGATGCTCTCGTCATTGTAGACATGGACCAGAACGTAGGTGCCATAATCCGCTGCCGCTTTGACCGCCGCTTCCAGCTCTTCGGGCAGGTATTGAACGGTGTGGAGCGGGTCCACGCTGGAGGAAACACCACCGCCGGCCATGACCTTGATCTGCGACGCGCCCAGCCGCAGGGCTTCCCGCGTCGCGCGCAGAACTTCCGGGACCCCATCGGCCAGGAACTCGAGATGCTGGTTGAAGAAGGAGGGCGAGGATCCTTCGAAATTCGGGTGGGGTTCCGTGTAGTGCCTGTGCTCGCCATGCCCGGAGGTCTGCGAGATCACGGGGCCGGACGGATAGATGCGCGGACCCACGGCCTTGCCCCGGTCGATGGCTTTCTGAAGCCCCATCGCCGGACCACCCGCATCGCGTACGGAGGTGAAGCCGCGCAACAGCATCTTTTCCGCCTCGACCGTGGAGGTCGCGCCCCAGTACATCCAATCGAAATTGTCCCTGAGGTCCGCAATCGGCTCGGTGATCGCCATGTGAACATGGGCGTCGATCAGACCCGGCATGAGCGTGCGTCCGCCGCCATCGATGATCCGGGCGTTGGCGACCGCGAGGGGCTCGGCCGAGACCGCGACGATCAAGTTGTCCTGAACCAGGACATTCGCATTCTCGATCCGCTGTTCGTTCACACCATCGAAGACATGAACATTGGTAAAGAGGATCGGGAAGCTCTCGTCCTGGGCAAGCGCGAGAGAACTGCCGGCCAGCCACAAGGCGGCTGCGAGTGCGTGTTTCATTTTGGCTCCATTCGTGAGTGTGGTGGACCAGGTCGGAACGCGGGGCGGACGAGGGAGACCGCCCCGCGCTCCCTTCAGTCCAGCGTGTTCTTGTAGATCACGCCGTCCTTCATGATGACCATCAGATTTGCATCTGGCTCCGCCAGAAGCAGGATGTCTTCGAGCGGGTTGCCATCGACCAGCAGGAGATCCGCGTAAGCGCCTTCCTCGACCACGCCGAGCGGGCCATCCTGGTACGGGTTGTTCAGGCCCGTAAGCCGGTTCATGCGGGCGCCGTTCGATGTGGCCATCCGCAGAATGTCAAAGGGTTTGAACTTGGCCTCGTGCAGGTATTTGAACTCGTCGTTCATTTTCTTGTCCTGCTCAAGTGTCTGGTCCCAGTTGTTGATGAGATCGGTGCCTAGCGTGTAGAGGTCGATCATGCCCGGTGTCGTCTGGATCACCTCGATCATGTTGGCGGCGGCGTCACGGACGCTCTTCCATTTGGCGAACGAGGCTGGCGTATAAAACGCCTCTGCCTGCTCGGTTGAAACCGAGTAGACCGGTGCTACCGCAGTTGCGAACATGACTTGTTTGTCGACCATCTCTTCGGCCACTTCGGCAGTCAGAAACGGGATGTGCTCGACGGTTTTTGCCCCGTTGTCGATACAGTTGCGGATCGCCTGTTCGGTGAACACGTGGCAGGTCACGTAGGTGCCCCATTGCTCGGCCGTTTTCACCGCCATCTGGATTTCGTCGTCTTGATATTGCAGTGAATGCAGAGGGTCGAATTCCGAGGTCACACCACCGCTGACCATGATCTTGATCTGGGTTGCGCCGCGGCGCAGGTTCTCGCGCACGGCCATGCGGATCTGCTCCGGGCCATCCGCGATGAAGCTCATATCCGTGTCGACCCAATGCGATGGACCTTGCCCCGACAGGGTAGGATGCCGGTCGTTCAGCTTACGGAAATCGGCATGGCCCGATGTCTGCGTGATGAAAGCCTCGGAAGAATAGATCCTCGGGCCGGGGAACATGCCGGTATCGATGATCCGCGCGATGGACTTTGCCGGTCCGCCCAGATCGCGAACCGTCGTGAACCCGTTCATCAGGATGCGTTCGGACCGGATCGTTGCGACACCGCCAAGATGGAAGGGCGTGATGTTCTGGCGCAACCCGTCGCTGAGCGGGTTGAAAACCGTAAGGTGCACATGCTGGTCGTGCATCCCCGGCATGAGCGTGCGCCCGCCGCCGTCAATCATGGTTGCGTTGGGCGCTTCGATCCCGTCCGTCGAAATCTCCTTGATCAGGTTGCCTTCGACCAGAACGCTGGCGTTCTCGATCCGCGCTTCATTCACGCCGTCGAAGACATGGACGTTGGTGAACAGGGTTTGCGGCAGCGCATCTTCCTGTGCGATCGCCATGGTAGAGAACGAAGCTGCGGCAAACACGGCCGGCAGAAACGCCTTCAGGTTGAGTGGTGTCATTCGGTGTCCTCCCAGGGGTCGGTCTTCCTGCGGACCGATCCTCCCACTATGCACATCTGCCCCGAGATTCTTTTGACCCGCTGATCCCGTGGTGCGTTTTTCTGACCCGATCCGGTCAATTTCAGCCAATTTCTGCTTGGCCGTCAGGCGCGCGCGCCCGTAGCGTGGCGGAAAGCGAAAGGGTGATGCGGATGCCGCAAGGAGAGCAGAAAGACGGTTTGTCCCTCGTGCGCGCCACGGTTCTCGGCCCCGTCGTGGCGATGATGCGGCGGTTCGATGCGGATCCCGTTTTCGCGCTTGGGCTGCATGGCTTGAGCGAGGAGCAGGTCCTGAACCCGGCCGCCTTCATTCCGCATGACACGGTTTATGCGGCGCTGGCCTCCATCGCCGATGTCACCCGGCCTGATATCTGTGCCTTGGCAGGGCAACAGACAGACCTGTTGAAATTCCTGCCCCGTGGGGCGCTCCTCGGCCAGTCGGTGACCCTTGGTGATTTCTTCACCCGGTTCACCCAGATCGTCTCGAAGGAAAGCAACGCCGTGTCCTTCCGGCTCCTGATCGAGGAGGAGCACGTCTATTTCACCACCAGCCGCAATTTCGAACCCGAGGTGTCGCCGGGCCATTCGGACGCCTTTCTCGTCGGGATCTGGATCTCCCTGCTGCA
This sequence comes from Meridianimarinicoccus marinus, assembly GCF_040689105.1. Taxonomy (NCBI): domain Bacteria; kingdom Pseudomonadati; phylum Pseudomonadota; class Alphaproteobacteria; order Rhodobacterales; family Paracoccaceae; genus Meridianimarinicoccus; species Meridianimarinicoccus marinus. Next base: position 60,851 of record NZ_JBFBVU010000007.1, on the reverse strand, counting down.
TCGGGTTCTCGATTTTCGATGGGATCCCGCTCAGGTCGTCTTGCGCCTCTGCGACCCGACCCTGCTGCCCGCGCAGTTTCATGGCGTGCGGGGCATCAAGTGCAACAACAGGGGATTCTCGATCCGCTTTCCGGCGGCCTGGTTGTCGCTTCCAATCAACCCCGAGGTCCTCGCGAACCACGACAATGATATCGAAGAACCGGTTCAGGTCGATGTGCCCCTGGACTACCTCGAAGGCTTCGAAATTCTCGTGCGGTCAAGGCTGTCCGATCCGGCACTGACGGTGAGCGAGGCCGCCCGGATGTGCAGCATCACCACCAAGGTGCTTAACAAGCGCTTGTCCTCCTACGGAACAACTGCGTCCAAGGTGATCAACCGGCTTCGGATGGAACGGGCTTCTGAGTTACTCACCCAGTCCGACCACTCGATCAAGGAGATTGCCCAGTTGGTTGGCCTGTCCGAAACATCGGCCCTGACCCGTGCTTTCACGCGGAACTTCGGGATAACCCCGAAAGATTGGCGCAAGACAGGGGCGCCAGAGGCCGAAATTGCCGGTGCGCCTCCAGATTAGCCTGACCCCGCTGCGACTTTTCAACTACCGAAAACTCTTGGGACCTCTGTCGCCCAAGGTAATGCCGAAGAGATGCATGAATCTGCGAGCCCTTCGCCGGTAGCAATCGATGGGAAAGGAGACCTCCATGCTATCCGCAGCGAGCTTCCGTTTACCGCCCTTCTTGACCGAAGTCACCATCGCGAACCGTGGAATTTCGCGTCCGCAGCGAAGGTCTGGAAGGTCGGCAAATTACCAGTTCGTTCGGACCGCAGCATCGGCAGGAAGGGCTCGGGTTGGCCGACCGTCGCGCGGTTCATGAACGGCCGCTTCAGCCGATCTGCGCGAAGTGATCCGGCTGGTCCGCCCATACTGGCGGAAGTGGCTCGAGCAACCGCGCCAGCGTTACTTCCGGGTCCTGCTTTCCATCCAGGATCGCCTCGACGATTCCGGGCGCGAGCAGCGTGAGGCGCAAGACGCGGGTCATGTAGGACGGTGCGATTCCCTCCCGCTCGGCCAGTTCAGCGATGGTGGCGAACTCGCCGGTCTCCAGCATTCGCTTCCACCTGAACGCGCGGGCCAGCGCCTTGACCAGCGTGCTGTCGGTCCGGCGCTGGGCTGGTGCGCCGGGCGGGAGCTGCATTTCCTTCCGCCCGCCGCGCTTCACGACGCGGAACGGCACGTGAAGCGTTACCGTGTCGGAGGTCGGTGCTGAGCGGGTCATGCCGCTGCGCCCATTTCGCCGGCGAGCATTTCGCGCGCAAGGCCACGGAGACCGTCGACGCGGAGCCTGACGTTCAGGCCCTCCGTGCTGATGTCCACTCGCTCGACCAGCAGTGCCACGATGCGCGTCTGCTCGGCGGGAAAGAGTTCGTCCCACAGCGGGTCGAGTTGCTGCAGGGCCGAACGGGCGTCGGACTCGGTGATATCGCCATCTTGCGCCCGCGCCGCCTTCCATGTGCCGGCCACGATCTCGGGCTGGCGGAACACGGCACGCAACTGGTCGATGACGGTAGCCTCTATCTCGGCGGCGGGGACACGGCCGATTGGGCACGATCCGGCGCCGTGTTTCAGTATGGTCTGGCTGACATAGTAGCGGTAGAGTCTGTCGCCCTTGCGGGTGTGGGTCGGCGAGAAGGCGGCGCCGTCGGGGCCGAACAGCAGCCCCTTCAGCAGCGCAGGCGTCTCTGCGCGGGTGCGCGCGGCCCGTTTTCGGGGACTCTCCCGCAGGATGGTGTGGACCCGGTCCCATGTCTCGGACTCGACTATGGCATCATGCTCGCCGGGATAGCTGTCGCCCTTGTGGACGGCCTCGCCGATATAGGCGCGGTTGTTCAGCATCCGGTAGAGATACTTCTTGTCGATCCGGTTGCCTTTCGGCGTGCGGATGCCACGTTTCTCGACCTCGCGGGCCAGTTCCGTGCCAGAGCCGATCTCGAGGAAGCGCGCGAAGATCCAGCGGACATGATCAGCGCGCTCGTCGTCCACCACCAGCTTTCTGCTTTCGACCCGATATCCGTAGGGCGGCACCCCGCCCATCCACATGCCTTTCTTGCGGCTGGCGGCAAACTTGTCGCGGATGCGCTCCGCTGTCACCTCACGCTCGAACTGGGCGAAGCTGAGCAGGATATTCAGCGTCAGTCTGCCCATCGATGTGGTCGTGTTGAACGACTGCGTCACCGACACGAAGGTCACGCCATTGCGGTCGAAGACTTCCACCAGCTTGGCAAAATCGGCCAGCGAGCGGCTAAGGCGGTCGATTTTGTAAACGACCACCACGTCGATCAGCCCGTCCTCGATGTCCTCCAGCAGCCGCTGCACCGCGGGCCGGTCGAGCGTGCCGCCAGAGATGCCGCCGTCGTCGTACTGGTCGCGGACCAGCACCCAGCCCTCGGAGCGCTGGCTGGCGATGTAGGCCTCGCAGGCTTCGCGCTGTGCATGAAGGCTGTTGAACTCCTGCTCCAGCCCTTCCTCGGAGGATTTGCGGGTGTAGATGGCACAGCGGAGTTTGCGGAGGATGGGTTTCGTCATGCCGACCTCCGGTTCTTCAAACCAAAGAACACCCAGCCATTCCAGCGCGTGCCGGTAATGGCGCGTGCGATGGCCGAAAGCGATTTGTAGGGCCGGCCCTGCCATTCGAAGCCGTCCGCGGTGACGGTGACGACATGCTCTAAGCCCTGCCACTCGCGGATCAGGCGCGTGCCGACGATGGGCGTCAGGTCGGCGCGGATGCGGCTCTTCTTCCGGTCGCCGCCGTCGAGTTCCTCACCGAGTTTTTCCAGACGCCGGACCGTTTTGGGCTTCAGCCCGCCATAGGCCAGTTCCTGGATGCGATAGGCCAGCCGGCTTTCGAGATAACGGCGGTTGAACGGTGGCGGATCGCTGTCGAAAAGTTCGCGCCACTGGTCTCTCAGTTCGGGCGTCGGGGTGGTCTTCAGCGCCGTCAGGCGCGCGGGAATGGTGTCGGTCATGAATGTCTCCGTTTTCTGGTGGTTGCATGACCGCTCTGAGCGGGTGAGTTGTGTAGCGGAAATTCTCCAGTTTCCGCAGAGAGTTGCGGAGCGGCACGAAGCCGGATCAGGCCGGCGGCGAGCAGGCGGCAAAGTTCGGCGCGGCGTTCGGCGGCGGTCATCTGGTCGGGCGGCAGTGGATTCGGGCCGGCAACAGCAGGTCTGGATCGGTTCTTGTCTCGCATGATGGCGACGCTACCCATCCTGGTCAGGATCGCTATCGCTACATGGCGCGCGCGGGGTTCATGCGCAGGTCTGCGCAGCCGGTGGGATGCGCGGCATCGCCGGACGGGTCACGCTGCGGAACGGCGTCGGCAAGAGAAACCGGAAAGTTGCCTTTGCCTTGTCGCCGGCCGCGGGCGTAGCATTGGCGCGATCTCATTCGCCCTGTCGAATCCCGTTGGGAAAAGCGGTCGCGACAGCATGCGAGCTTCGAGCTTGCATACCGTCGCTCTTGCGCGGTGGGATACGGCCCGACCGGGGATGCAACGTGAAACAAGGGCGGCTCTGAATGCTGGAGAAGAAGAAGTACCCGATCGCAGAGATTTACGTGCCCGCAAAGCGGAAAAAGACACTCGATCCGGCAAAGGTGGAGACCTTTGCCGAGAGCATCATCGAGATCGGGCAGACGACTCCGATCCGTTTGCGGCAGGGAAAAGGGCGGTACGTCCTGCTGGAGGGCTTGCACCGGCTCGAAGCCCTTCGGGCGCTGGGCGAGGACAGCGTCGAGGCGTATCTGGTGCACGCCCGGCTGCACTGAACTGCAACGTCCGATCTGGCGGACACGACGAATATCTCGTGCCGCTTCGCCCGGTTTCGCGCAATTCGGTCAGGTCACGACATCTCCGGCCAGCCATTCGTGTAGCCTGGACCACCGTCTCCGCCCCGACACGTTCTTCACGGCGATCGCCACTGCTCTCTTCTGGCCGACCAGCACCACCAGCCTCTTGCCACGAGTGATGCCGGTGTAGAGCAGATTTCGCTGCAGCATGGCGTAATGCTGGGTCATCACCGGAATGATCACGGCCGGGTACTCGGAACCCTGGCTCTTGTGGATCGTGGCAGCGTATGCGGGCACGAGCGTGTCCAGTTCGCCGAAACCGAAGACGACGTTCCGGCCATCGAAGTCCACCGAGAGTTCCTGCTCCTCGGCATCGATCCCGCCGACATAGCCGATGTCACCGTTGTAGACCTCCTTGTCATAGTCGTTCTCGATCTGCATGACCTTGTCGCCGGGCGCGAAGGTCCAGCCGAACCGCTCGACCTTGTTGTCGCCGGATGGGTTCAGGGCGGCCTGGAGTTCGATGTTCAGCGAACGGGCGCCGACGCCGCCGCGGTTCATCGGACAGAGGACCTGCACCTCTCGGATCGGATCGAGCCCGAAGCGGCGGGGAATCCTGTTGCGGACAAGCTCAACAATACGCTCGACCGCCTGCTCGGGTTCGGCCGCCGGAACGAAATAGAAATCCGTCTCTCCGTCAGGCTTCGAAAGGTCCGGCTGCCTGCCCTGGTTGATCCGGTGCGCGCTGGAAATGATCTGGCTGCTGGCGGCCTGGCGGAACACCTCGGTCAGGCGCACGACCGGCACCACGCCGGAGCCGATGATATCGGCCAGGACCTGCCCGGGGCCGACCGAGGGCAGCTGGTCGATGTCACCGACGATCAGAACCGCCGATCGGTCCGGAACCGCACGCAGGAGCGAGAGCATCAGCGAGACGTCGACCATCGAGCTTTCATCGATCACGAGGAGATCGCAGTCGAGCGGGTTGTCCTCGTCGTGCTTGAACCGGAAGCCCCTGGGATCGAATTCCAGCAACCGATGGATTGTCTTCGCTTCCCGTCCGGTGGCCTCGGTCATGCGCTTGGCGGCGCGGCCTGTCGGTGCGCAGAGCAGGAGTTCGACCGATTTCGCGGCGAGAATTCGCAGGATGGAATTGACGATGGTTGTCTTGCCGACGCCGGGGCCGCCGGTAATCACGAGGACCTTCGAGCGCAGTGCCAGCCGGATCGCCTCGGCCTGGCTCTCGGCCAGCGTGAGCCCTGTTCTTTGCTCGATCCATGGCAGGGCCTTGTCGGCGTCAATCGCGGCCCAGGGAAGCGGCGCCACGGACAGCCTCTGAAGGTGCTGCGCGATCCCGCGTTCGGCCTGGTAGAGGCCGGCCAGGAAGATACAGGCGGTCTCGCCGACCGCGTCGCGGATCACGGTTTCGTCCGCGATCTCAAGGTCGAGCGCGGTCTCAATCAGCGGGCGCGGAACCTCGAGAAGCTTCTCGGCCAGCGCCATGAGGTCGGTCACGGGCAATCCGCAATGCCCGTCGCTCATCGCCTCGGTCAGTGCGAAGGAGATGCCGGCGCGCACGCGGATCGTGGCGGTCTTCTCGATGCCGATCTTGCCGGCGATCAGGTCTGCCGTCCGGAATCCGATACCGCGGATGTCGCGGGCGAGCCGGTACGGGTTCCGGTCCGCCCTGGCTCATGATTGGCGCGTCGATCCGGTACCTGCGCGAAGATGTGCTTGCCTGGGAGCAGGCACATCGGCAGGGCGACTGAGGTTCTCGCGCGGTGGCGGCGCCAGTCAAGCCCCCACCGGACAGACCGAAGGATCAAAGGGGGGCCGAGCGCCGCCCCGAACCTGCTGGGTTCGAGACATTTGAACTTGCGGCAGCGCAACTTCTGGACAACGGCTATGCACCGCTGCCGATCCTGCCCGGTACCAAGAGACCAGCCCTGAGCCGTTGGTCCACCGTGGCCATCGACGCGGCCAGCGTGCAGGACTGGAGCGCTAGATATCCAGACTGCGGCGTCGGACTTCGCACCGGGAACCTGGTCGGGTTGGACATCGATCTGCTCGACCCAGACCAGGCCCATGAGGTGTGCGCCGAAGCAGTGCGCCGTTTCGGGGAGGCCCCGACAAGGGTTGGCCTTTGGCCAAAACGATTGCTGCTCTATCGCACCGTCCAGCCGTTTGCCAAGCGCAAGCTGGGAGCAATCGAGGTGCTTGGAACCGGACAGCAATTCGTGGCTTTTGGCCGGCACCCGGGAACCGGCAGGCCCTATTACTGGCCGCAGGGAGACACGCCGCTGGACATCCCGTTGCAGGAACTTCCCGAGATCGACGCGGCGGGGATCGAAACGTTCCTCGGCGATATGGCGGCGCGACTGGATCTGCGCAACAGGCCTGCAAGGGGAGGCAAGCGTGCGTCCAGGGGGACCCCGGCAGCGACAGGCCCGGTCAGGAACGAGGACGGTCTGGTGATCGATGGGCGGGACAGCTGGCTGTCCAGCATCACCTGGCATGCCCTCCATGATGCCCTGGATATCGGTGACGACCCGGAGCCGGACCGATTGGCCGCAAGGGCCTGGGACCGGTTTTGCGCCACCACGGACCTCGGCCGGCCGCGCCAGGATGGCGGCCGGGGCTATGACCTGGGTGATGCGAGGCGAAAGATCGCGGACAAGCTGCGACTTCACCGCGAAGACCGTCTTGCGCCGCGCAGTGGTTGTGAAGCCAGGCCGGATTACGACCCGCCGGTTCTGGACGTGGTCGGCGCCCGCGACCGTCTTGAGACGTACATGGAGGGTGCTTGTCGCCAAATCCTGCAGTGGCATGAGGGCGGGCGGACCCAGATGCCTCCGCGCATCGGGATCCGGGCCACGGTCGGGCTGGGCAAAAGCCGGATTGCGCTGACCCATCTTGCGCGGCTGCGCGCCAAGCTGGGGGCGGCGGGTCACCCTGATCGCCTGTTGATCCTGGTCCCCTCCCACGCGCTGGCTGAGGAAATGGCCGACCACGGGCGCGGTACCGGATTGAAGATTGCGGTGCATCGCGGGTACGAGCGGGCAGATCCGGGCAGCGGCCAGCCGCTGTGCAGGGACATTGACGGGATCAGGGCAGCCCTGGCCGCCGGTCTGCCGCCGCAGACGACGATTTGCCAGGACAGCGATGGACGGAGCTGCCAATTCCTCAACGGCTGCCTCAAGCAGGAGAACCGGTGCGATGTCGCGGCGGCCGACATCATCGTTGCGGCCTACGACGTGCTGTTCAGTGGGTTGCCCATTTCCTCGGCACAGCTTGCAGCCATCCTGATCGATGAAGGCTGTTGGAGCCGGGCGCTGCGCAAAACTGCAGATATCTGCCTTGCGCCACCTCGGGCGGCAGATCCTGGAACCGCGCTTGCGCGCAACGTGGCGGCCCTGCGGCTGGCCGATGGGGATGCACTGCGCAAACGTCTGCATGCGGCCTGCGTCAGCTGTATCGGACGCCCACTGACGCGCAGGGCGCTTGAGGCGGCCGGATTGTCTGCGGACATGTGCCAATTGGCAGAACGTCTGGAGTTCCGCGGCATGATCTCCCCGAACCTCTGTCCGGGGCAGGACCGGCGCGCGCGTTCAGAGGGTATGAAGCGCGCCCTGGAAAACCAGAGGGCCAAGGACCTGGCACGAATGTGGCGGGCGGTCGCGGGACTGTGCGGGAGCCCAAACCGATCGGCCGGATGTGTAGAGGTCAGAGCGGGACAGGGGGCCGCAGGGGAGCTGAGGATCGATCTGACGGAGCTCATGGCGCCGCACCCCAGTTTCCAACCCGTGCCGATCCTGCATCTCGACGCGACGCTTCGGCCGGAAATGGCAACCTGCGTCTTGCCGGGGCTGGCGACACAAACAGTCGAAGCCTCCGCGCCCCATATGTCGGTCAAGCTGGTCGCCGGCGGGTTCTCGAAGGCGGCACTTCTGGGCAGGGGTGCGCGCGACAAGGCCCGCACAGCCCTGCTGGAAGACTGTGTAGCGTATGTTCGATGGCAATCTCACAGATATGCACCGGGGCGGGTTCTTGTGGTCACGCACAAGGCTTGTGAGTCTGCGTTCAGGTCCATCCCGGGCGTGGAAACCGGGCATTTCAACGCGCTGGCAGGGATCGACCAGTTCGGAGATGTTGCGGTAATCATCGTCGTCGGACGCCCCTTGCCGTCCTCGGAGGCGCTGGTGCCCTTCTGCGCGGCCTATGATGGGAGTGTCCCGAAGGGTGGATACCAAAAGCAGATGGCCGGCATTCACATGCGCGATGGGTCCACTCGGACCGTGCGTGTCATTCGTCATGAGGATCCCAAGGCAGAACGGGTGCGCGCCGCGATCTGCGACGACGAGCTTGTCCAGGTGATCGGCCGGGGTCGCGGTGTAAACCGCACGGCTGCCAACCCGCTCGATGTGCATCTTCTGGCGGATGTGGCCTTGCCACTGGTCCATGACCGGCTGGCGGCCTGGGATCTGGAGCGTCCCGATGTTGTGCAACGGATGCTGCTGGCGGGCCTGGCGGTCGATAGCCCGGCTGACGCAGCCGTGTTGCATCCAGAATTGTTCAGAAATGTCGAACAAGCCAAGAAGGCGTTGGCCCGAACGCCATTTAAGGGACAAACCCCTATGAATACTTCTTATAGGGAAATGTCCCTTAAATACGCGTGTTACCAGCGGTCCGGGCGCGGACGCTCCTGGCAGGGCGTCTGGTGGATCGAGGGCTGCGTGGAAGATCCGCGCGGTGGTCTGGAAGCTGTGCTTGGTGATCTGGCCGGCTGGAAGCCTTCGCAAGGCAGCGCCGAGGGAACATAAACCAGAACGTCTTCGGTGCTGCTTGCGCTACGCCCATCGTAACCTGCGTCAGTGTCTGGATTGGGGCTTCGCGTGACGTGGCGGATATTGGCGGTGCGTGGTGGTTATTGTCAGGATACCAGTAGGTTACGGTCTGGTGTAGACTGGCGAGAGAGGCAGGAAACAGGTGGTGAATATGGCAGGCAGGGCAATCAGGGCGAATCCAGCTGATGACGTGGTCCCTCCCGGTGCGCAAGCGATCGAGCACCGGCCAACCGATCAGTTGATCCCCTACGCCAACAACGCGCGGACGCATTCGGCGGCGCAGGTGGCGTTGATTGCCGGCTCGATCCGGGCGTTCGGGTTCAACAACCCGGTGCTGGTGGATGGCGACAACGGCATCATCGCAGGACATGGCCGGGTGCTGGCGGCGCGCAAGCTGGGGCAGGCGACGGTGCCGGTGATCGAGCTGGGGCACCTGAGCGATGCGCAGAAGCGCGCCTACATCCTGGCCGACAACCGGCTGGCGGAGCAGGCGGGCTGGGACCGGGAGTTGCTGGCGCTGGAGCTGGGGGAGGTGTCCGACCTGGGCGTCGACCTCGGCGCGCTGGGGTTCGAGGGTCCCGAGCTGGACGCGTTGCTGGGGCATGGTGCCGCCGATCCGGTGGAGGAGCAGACCCCCGAGCCGCCCGCGCAGCCGGTCTCGCGCGCCGGTGATCTGTGGTGCCTCGGGGCGCACCGGCTGCTGTGCGGCGATGCCACGGATCCGGAGGCCGTGGCGCGCCTGCTGAACGGGATCGCACCGCACCTGATGGTGACCGATCCTCCTTATGGGGTGATGTATGATCCGGCCTGGCGCAACGCGGCCGGCGCGTCGCAGACCAAACGCACCGGCAAGGTGCGGAACGATGACCGGGCCGACTGGCGCGCCGCCTGGGCGCTGTTTCCTGGCGACGTGGCTTATGTCTGGCACGGCGCGCTGCATGCGGGCACCGTGGCGGAAAGCCTGGTCGCCGAGGGTTTTGAGATCCGGTCGCAGATCATCTGGGCCAAGGAGCGGCTGGTGCTGAGCCGCGGCCATTACCACTGGCAGCACGAGCCCTGTTTCTACGCGGTGCGCGGCACCGGGCACTGGTCCGGCGACCGCACGCAATCGACGCTCTGGGCGATCCCCAGCCGCGATCAGGACGCCGAGACGGTTCATGGCACCCAGAAGCCGGTGGACTGCATGCGCCGCCCGATGCTGAACAATTCCAGCCCGGGGCAGGCGGTCTACGAGCCCTTCTGCGGCTCGGGCACCACCCTGATCGCGGCCGAAACCACCGCCCGCACCTGCCATGCCATGGAGCTGGACCCGGCCTATACGGATGTTGCCGTGCAGCGCTGGCAGGCCTTCACCGGCAGGGTGGCCACCCTGGAGGACAGCGGGCACAGCTTCGATGAAACGGCGTTGGCGCGACGGCAGGCGGCGGCATGAGCGATAGCCTGCGCCGCACCTGTGCCCCGGGGGGTGGGTCGATCTTCCGGGGGATCGGGCCGACAACCGCCCCTCCCGCCCTGTGCAGACGCGGCCACAATTCGAACCGGGGGTCGCGGCATGACTGACATCGATGGAGGCCGATGATGGCGCCGCGCGGACCCAGGACGAAACCCACGAAGCTGAAGGTGCTGGCTGGCACGGCGCGCAAGCATCGCCTGAACCCGAATGAGCCGCGCCCCGAGGTTGCACGCCCCGATGTGCCCGACCACCTGACCGATGCCGCCCGCCAGGAATGGGACCGGGTGGTCGTGAAGGTGGTCGATCTTGGCCTGATGAGCGACCTCGACCGGGCGGCGCTGGCCGCCTATTGCCAGGCCTATGGCCGCTGGGTCGCGGCAGAACGTGCGCTGGCCCGCGTGGCGGCCAAAGACGCGCTCACCGAGGGGCTGATGCTGCGCACCAAGACCGGCAACGCCATCCAGAACCCGCTGGTGGGGGCGGCGAACAAGGCCATGGCGGACATGGTGCGCTATGCCAGCGAGTTCGGGCTGACCCCCTCGGCGCGGACGCGCGTGAGCGCCGATGCCGTCGTGGATGACAATGATCCCTTCGCCATCTTCGACAGCCCCCGGGCATCCCGGTGAGAGGCCGCAAACCCATACCCCGGGCCGCGACCCTGGCCGCCACGCCCCTGGAGGCCCTGCCGCGCTGTCCGGCCCATCTGAGCGCTGCGGCACGCCGGGAATGGCGCCGTCTCGCCACGCCGCTGCATGCGGCCGGACTGCTGACCCTGGCGGACCGGGCGGCGCTGGCGGCCTACTGCCAGGCCTATGGACGCTGGGTGGAGGCCGAGCAGAAACTGGCCACGACCCCGATGCTGCTGAAAGCCCCGAGCGGCTACGTGCAGCAATCGCCCTGGCTGGCGGTGTCGAACAAGCAGATGGAACTGATGGGCCGCTACATGACCGAACTGGGCCTGACCCCGGCGGCGCGCAGCCGGGTGCCCCGGATGGAGCCGGGCACCGCGGCCGAAGCGGTGACGGATATCCGCCTGGTGGCGGTCTACCGGGACGCGGACGGCATCCTGCGCGAAGAGCCCATGTACGACGCTCGCACGCCCGAGGTCCCGAAGATGGGACAGACACTGACCTGCGACCTCGACGCAGATCTCTGAAATCCCTACGCATTCGGAGCGTTCCGAGCCATGACCAAAGCTGCGCAACGAAGGTCAGGCAGGTTTGTACATGCAACGCAGAGCCCGAACTCTCCGCTCGTCGTCCTCTACCAGGCTCCTTTCTTCCCATACGCCCGGTTCCCGGCCACCACGCTTGATCGCTTACGAGCGCGTCTCAACCGCGCGTTAAGGCCAGAGCGGCCTCGGGTTCGATGCACAGCGCAGGGCCATCGACATCTTCGTCGAAGAGCGCAGTGCCATCCTCATCGCCCGCTTCACCGAAGTGGAGAGCGGCACCCGCGGCGACCGGCCGGAGCTGACAGGAGCGCTTGATCTTGCACGACTCACTGGCGCGACGCTGATCATCGCCAAGCTCGACCGGCTGTCGCGCAACGCCGCCTTCCTGCTGACACTGCGCGATTCGGGTGTACATTTCCTTGCCGTGGACCTGCCCGAGGCCAACGACCTGACCGTCGGCATCATGGCGCTGGTGGCGCAAGCCGAACGCGAGGCGATCTCCCGCCGCACGAAAGAGGCGCTGGCCGCCGCCAAGGCCCGTGGCGTGAAACTGGGAAACCCCAATGGTGCCGCCGCGCTCCGGCGGGCCGGGCAGGGCGGCGCGCACTTGCGGGCCACGGTCAGGGCCAACGCGGACGCCTTCGCCGAAGGAATGGCCGAGGTGGTCACCGACGTCAGGGCGCAGGGCCACACCTCCCTGCGGGCCATGGCCAGGGAACTGAACCGACGCGGCATCCAGACCCGCCGGGGCGGGCATTGGCACGCCTCCAACGTCGCGAACTTGCTGGACAGGATCGAGCGGCTCCGAAAATGCAGGGCGACATGAACAGGTTGAGGCCAAAAGCCAAAAAATACTGCGCGATCGAAACGCAGGCCGCACTGGAAAAGCGCCAAACGCACGCTCGCCCATGACGGCCGCTCAATCCCGCTGCGGCTCATCTCGACTGCCGCCGCCGAAGCGCGCGGCATCGAGGCCGTGCGTCAGGATCGGGAGGCCTACGACCTGCCGCCCGGCGCGCCGCGACCCTCGGCGCTGTCACAAGCGGTCGGCTTCGGTGCGCCGGAAGCGGTCCTCACCGCGGGCGATACCGTCGAGCTGCAGGGGCATTTCCGGGTCGCGGACGGCTATTTCGCAGCCGATCACACGTCCTTCTGGGACGCGAAGATTGGCTGAAGTGGCCCAACCATCGCACGTCAGGGGCTATGCCTCTGCATTGCCGGACAACAGTCGCGCTAGGTCAAAGGAAGATGTTTCGTGTGCATATGTATCGCAGAACCGGTAACAGGATCAGCGCCGAACCAACTTGATGACGAGGAGCAAGATAATCGCCCCGAGAAGTGGAGAGAGGATCGCGGCAATGGGGCTCCCACCGAAGGTAAGACCGATCGCGGGGAATAGAAAGCTGGCCAGTATCGATCCACCGATGCCGATCAAGATATCCGTCAGCAGCCCCGAGCCAGAGCCTTTGACGATCAGGCTGGCCAGCCAGCCAACAATCGCGCCGACGACGATCGCAATGGTCAGCCCGATGACCATCCCCATTCCGGCGCCAATGGCTTCAGCGGCTTGCTCCTGAGCAAGTCCGGGCCTTGCCGCCATAGCCGCAACGGCGACAGAAAGGTATTTGAGTATTGGTCTCATAAAGCGCTCCAGTCCTTATTTTGTGTTTCTATTTCCGAGAAAGCGGCAGATCGACCAAAGCAGAAGCAGGTTGATCAGTGGTATAGCGGTGGCGAGCCAGGGCCATGAAGCTTCAGGTGCGATGTCGATGAAGCGATTCCACGGAAAACCAAGCGGTATCAGAAACACTCCGGCCAGCGGATCGCGCTCTTGTCCGAACAGGCCAAACTGTCCGATGAGAAGGATCGCAATGGCAAGGAGCCAAAGCAAACCGAACAGTCCGACAATAATCTTGCAAAGTCTCATCGGAATATCGCGGTCAACTCATGCACGAGCGGGCGCCTTCGCTGGTCAAGGAAGTGGCCAAATCCGATTTCTCCCTGGTGACAAACGGTTATTCGATGCCGATGATCAGGTTGTAGCTCTGCTCTGACCCGGTCCGATTGATAACTTCGATCACGTGATCGCCGGACTGCCAAAGCTCGCCCCGATATTCCAGATCGCCGCCGGTGCGCTCCAACAGGAACGAGCCGTCCGGGTTGAAGATCTGATAATCCAGCGTCGGCCCGTCTGCCGCGACGCGGGTGTACAGGTCCTGCTCGGCGGCAGCACCGATGACGTATTGGCGCGAAGCGCCTGGCGCCAGCGTGTCGCTTAGCTCGGTCCCGGTCGTACCTGCGTCGAAACTGACGCGCACTTGATCCGTTGCGCCTGCCATGGCTCCCCCGCCATCATCGGCAGCGTTCGCGACGCTCAGCTCCTCAACAGTTCCGTCGGAATAGGCAAGGCAGCGCCAAGTCGTGCCGCCGAGGTCACGCAGCATCACCAAGGTCGCTGCTTCTGAAAATTCCGAACTCAGCACTTCGCCAGACTGACCATCCGGCCCACCAACCACCCTCAGTTGGTCGATACATCCGTCGATGGCATCCTGCTCGGCAGCAAGGACGGGGCACGCGATGGACATTGCAGCGACTGCTGCAGCGGCGAGCTTCTTGAACGACATGTGCTACTCCCTGGGTGTTTTGCCTCTTAGCCTAGCGACCAGCTCTGCCTTGAACAAGCAGTGGGTGAAGGGTTGCGCAACCGGTCGTAATCGTTACGCTTTGCGAGGAAGACAAAGGACGACGCGATGATGCTTTCAACCAGGCTTACGGCTACTGCCGTTGTTTTGTTGCTCGCCGCTTGCGCGGAAGATGGACCGACGGTTGGTCAACCCTCCGTTGGTAGCAGCAGCGACCTGTCTGCATTTGAGGGCGCGCGCGCCGGTCAGGCAGAAATGGGAATTCAGAACCTTGGATACGAACTCATTCGTACGGAAGGCCTGACGGCGTTCTGGTTCAACCGAAGCACTGGCGCCTGTGCACGCATCACCACGTCCGATGGCCGCTATTCCGATGTAACCATGCTTCCGCCGGGCGACTGCTGAGTCACCCGGATGGAACGAAGACACTGACCAGAATCAAAGGAAAGACCATGAAGAATGCCCTTGCTGTTTCCGTCATCCTCGCTGCCCTGGCGGGATGCGTCGAAGAGCAATCCTTTACGACAGAGGCGGATATCTCGGAAGCAAATCGCGCGACCGAATGCCCTGTGGATGTGACGGAAGCAGATCGCGCCAACTACCCGGCGTGCAACTGACGCAACAGCGGCATCCAGCTTCCACGTTGACTTGGGTCGCCGAAGCCAAGTGTTGTCGAGGCCGGAAGGAACTTGGCCTTATGTCGTTCAGATCATCTGATGTTGCTCAACACATCGCTCTGATCGGTTCGTTTTTCTGGCCTCAATACATGCACGTGAAATGGAAGTAGGATGAACAATCTGACACACCCAATAGCTGCAGCGTGGCTTTTGGCAGCCTCATTTGTTCCTTCAATCGCAAGCGCGAGTGAGTCACTGGAGGCGCTGTTCGGTGGTTCCGTTGTTCAATGCACCGGTGCGATGGCTTGGAGTGAAACTGGAGCGGACGACGATCTGAATGTAGAACCCCTGCGAATTGCTGCGCGAGACGCTGCAGATGCTGATGGCCTCGCGATCTTTCTTGGTGAAGAAGACATCATCGAGGACAATGTCTGGTCATGCGTCGATGGGCTCTGCACAGCCAACGTAGCTGCTTCGGGCAACTCGATCACGACGAACTCGTTGCAGTTGCGGAAAGAGCTGGACCTACCAGGTGGGGAAGTCGTTTATGATGCGATTGCCCTCTTCATGATCTTTGTACCTGGCGAGGACGCTTTCGAGATCGAGGGAACTTCAGGAAAGGGCGCCTTCATCTGTGACGGCGAGTTGCCCGTGGGCGTTGTTGCATCGCCGTAGAGCGCTCAGCGATCAGGTGGCGATAAAATGGCAGTTCAATCGAGCGGGGTCGTCACTCGCTACGAAGGCGTTCGCCCCATGCCGAGCCTGATCTGACTGATCCGAGGTGAGAGCTGGCTCATGATGTCGAAGTGCCGATGCAATCACGATCAGTGTCTTTTCATCGCATCCTGACCGGCCAAATGTGAAGATCATGTTCGGCCCAAGGCCTGAACGGAACGAAGGTTGAGGAGGAATTGATGGGACGAAAGCAGGTTCTTTCATTCACAGCGCTTTTTTTCGTGAGCAGCGTTGTCGCCCACGGCGAGCCAGTCACTGTTGAAGGGTTCGTTTTGTCCGAGAGCTTCATCTTCCAGCCGCAGTACTGGCCAAATCCTTCGGTCGCTCTTCTGGATGCCACCGACATCGTTTCTGGGCGCTTCGACAGCTACGTAGTTGCCGACAACCAGGTTCTCGGGCGGTTTGTCGACCCGCTGTTCACGGGCGAGGGTCGATACCGGATCGACCTTCCCATCGTTCCTCCGGGCGGTCGTTTGGACTTGAACGGCGATGGCAGTGCGGGGCTGGGCATCTTCACGGTTGTGTCCGCACCGAACCTCTCCTCCGACAGCTATCTCGAGCAGCTCGAACAGTATGGCGGGCTGTTCTCGATCCTGCTCGACCAAAGGACCGGTGCCATAGAGACCGGGACGCTGCTGCTTTTCTCCGAAGATGGCGTGGAGGCCTTTTCGGCTGGGTGGGGCGAAGATGGAGCATGGTTCACCGAGGACGATCCGCAGCAGGTCGTGCCACAGGGCTGGTCGGTCGCCAGACTGGAAGCTGACGGAAGCGTTACCCTAGAGACCAATCCGCGCCCGGAAATCCATACGATCGAAGCTGAGGATGCGGCATCTCCCGACTTCTCGGACCTCGGCTATGTCGAAGCATTCGACGCGCTGATCGATCACCTGCGTACCCGGTACGCCTATTCCGAGTTTCGGGGCATCGATTGGGATGCTGTATCTTCGACCTATCGTCCAGTCATGGAGGCTGCGACGGCCGCCAATGGCGCCGGAGATTTCTATCTTGCTCTGAACGACATGGCACTGTCCTTCGAGGACACCCATACCGCTGTCAGTGCCGGTTTTCTGAACGAGGCGATCAATTCGGCGAAGCAGGACGCCGAACTGTCTCGGTTCGGCGCCGGGATCGGTGCGGAGGCCTTGGTCGTTTCCGACCGTGACGCGGGCATCCTGCCCGGCGACATGATCATTGTGAGCAGGGTCGCCGAAGGCTCTCCAGCCGCAGATGCAGGTTGGACTGAGGCCACCGAAATTCTCGAGGTCAACAGCACGCCCGTGGGCGAGTACCTCTCATCGCTGCCGTTGATCGAGGCGACGGGTGTCGCTGAATTGCAGCCCTACCTGCGGGCGCCACGCTTGTTCAGGTTTCCCGATGGAGCTGACGTAACGTTCACCTTCCGCACTCCGGACGATCAGGACACTCAAACCGTCCAACTGACGGCTGGTGACTACATGGTGCCTTTTGAACCGTCAGAACCGGAGAAGTCCTCGATGCCAATCGATTTCTCCTCCGTCGGTGGTGTGGCCATCGTCTCCTGGCGCAACTTCTCGGATCACATGCTGTCGAAGATCGCCGTGCTGGAGGAGGCGCTTCAGATCGAGGCCGAAACCGGTAGCACCGGCATGATCCTAGACCTCCGCGGAAACGGGGGCGGATTGGTCGAACTCTACCAAGTGATGGCGTCTTACTTCTTCACAGAAGATGACCCCATGCCCGAACAGCCCTTTGATACTTATGCGTACGATACGGATGTTGGCGGGTTTGTCAGGCAATTTGCGGCGGATCGAACGCTCTATGCCCCGCGTCCTGATTTGGCGTTCACCGGTCCGTTGGTCATTCTGATCGACCAGGGCTGTGCCAGTGCTTGCGAGTATTTCACGCAACATCTCCAGCGCCTCGATCGCGCGGTTGTTGTCGGCCAGCACGCCTCTCTCGGGGCTGGAGGGTTCATTGATCGGATCGCAATGCCAGAGGGGATCACGTTCCAGTATACTGCGGGGCGTACGACGTTCCGTGACTCGAACGAGCCAAATCTCGAAGCCGCAGGCGTCATTCCCGATGTTCGTGTTCCCGTGACGCTGGAAACCCTCGCTGCCGTCCGCAACGGTGAAGACCCGGTCATGGACGCCGCGTTCGACGTTATCGCCGAGTTGTCCAACCCGCGCCTGAAACTGACATCCACACCTTGGAGGTGGACAATGGCCGCTACGGCAGATCTCGAGGAAATCGAAATCGACGCTTCGGAAAACTATGAGGTTACCTTGTCCGAGGATGGCAGCTACACGATGCAGTCCGATTGTAACCGAATCACCGGGGACTGGACGCTGGAGGATTCGATGCTGACGATGACCCCGGGTCCCGCGACGCTGGCACTCTGTCCAGATCCATCGCGAGGCGAGGCGTTCGCGCGCCTGATGACGTCTTCGAACACCATCGATTTCAACGGAGACGATCTCTTCATAATCGTTGAGGGTGACGATTACCGTGTCTTGCAGTTGGAAGGTGCTGAGACCGTCCGCTAGGGGTCCCAATCCAGGGGGATCAGGGTGCCGCAGTGCATGTGTAGCGGGCCGGTGCTCGGTCCCCCTATGCTGCCACTTAACGTTCAAGTGGCGTCGGCGGATCGGAGGCCCGGTCACCCCCGGCGACTGGCTCCAAGCTGAATGAACCGCCCCGGGTTTACCGGAGAGTAAAACACTCAAAGGATGAGCCCTATGACGACAAGACGATTCACCCCCGCCTATCCGGCCGAGCTTCGCGAACGCGGTGTTCGGCTGGTTCGTGAGAACCGTGCCGATTACAGCAGCGACAGCGCTGCATATCGGGCAATTGCACCGAAGTTGGGATGTTCGCCGGACAGCCTGCGCGTCTGGTGCCAGCAGGCCGAGCGTGATGCCGGTCAGCGGGCGGGGCTGACGAGTGCGGAGAAGGACAGGATCAAAGATTTGGAGCGGGAGAACCGTGAGCTTCGAACCGCCAACGAGATCCTGAAGAAGGCCAGCGCATATTTCGCGGCGGCGGAGCTCGACCGCCCGTTCAAACGATGATCGCGTTCATCGATGATCACCGAGGGGCTTTTGGTGTCGGGCCGATCTGCCGGGTTCTGGGGATCGCACCATCCACGTTTTATGCGCACAAGGCCGTTGAGCGTGATCCCTTGTTGGCATCTGGTCGTGCAAAGCAGGATGCTGTTGATCGGGCCGCCATCCAGGATGCCTTCGACAACAGTCGCAAACGCTATGGCGCCCGCAAAGTCTGGCACCAGTTGCGCCGCGAAGGGCGGGACATCGCCCGCTGCACCGTGGAACGGCTGATGAAGGTTATGGGATTGCAAGGCGTTGTACGCGGCAAGAAGGTCATCACGACCAACCCCGATGCAGCGCAACCTTGCCCGGACGACAAGGTGAACCGAGCCTTCGTGGCAGCCATGCCGAACCAGCTCTGGGTTTCGGATTTCACCTACGTCTCAAGCTGGCAGGGCATGGTGTACGTCGCCTTCGTCATCGACGTCTTCGCCCAGAAGATCGTCGGCTGGCGCGTTTCGACCTCGATGACCACCGGCTTCGTCCTCGACGCACTGAACCAGGCGATCTGTCAGCGGGCGCCATCCGAAGCCGACAAGCTGATCCATCACAGCGATCGGGGCAGCCAATACCTGTCGATCCGTTACACCGAGCGTCTGGCCGAGGCCGGGATCGACACCTCGGTCGGCAGCGTCGGCGACAGCTACGACAACGCCTTGGCCGAAAGCATCATCGGTCTGTTCAAGACAGAGGTCATCAATTTCCTCGGCCCCTGGAAGTCTACCGGCCAAGTCGATTGGAAACCCTGAAATGGGTCGACTGGTACAACACCGGCCGACTGCACAGCGCCATCGGATATCTCACCCCGCAAGAAGCAGAGGAGGATTTCTACGCAAGCTTGAACGCTGCCGAAAAAGCAGCCTGATCATTGAACCAGAAACTCTCCGGTAAACCCGGGGCGGTTCAGAACTGCGACGGCACCAAGCATGACAGACGAGATTTGAGCCAGCAGCCGGAACGCCCCGACAGGACGGTGCGAGATGCCCAGTGCAGACTGATTGATCAGAGCGAAGGCAGGCTACGGAGCTCGCAAGGAGACCTCTCCCAGATGAGGGGGGCATCGCAGTCACCAAGGTTGCCAGCTCTTGGCGAGGCGACTACCGTCTAAAGACCCGGGTTCGTCCGTGGTACCGCGATCCAGGCACAAAAGGAGATTTTTGATAGATGAAGTTTGAGAAGAGATCGCGGATGAGCTGTCTGCTGGTGACATGTGCAGTCGTTTGTCTTGCGCATGCTGCGCAGGCTTTCGACGAAACCTTGCTGACCCCTGAGGTCGCCAGCCGCAATGTGCCGAAGGACGTCGAGCCATATGCCGACCCGGCGATCCTTCAGAATCTCGCGCCGGTCCGGGCGACTTTCGACAATCTCGCGATCACCGAACCCGCCGATACCATCAATCCGCGCATGACGAGCTTCGCGCAGCAGATGGCGAAGACGATCTATGAACCTGTCGAGGGCCGGGCCTTCCTGATGGCCGGATGGCAGCTCACGTCGACCCTGATCGTTGTCGGTGAAGACGGTCTCATCGTGGTCGATCCGGGAGAGAGCGACGCCGCGTCCCAGCGGATCATCGAGGACTTTCGCGAAACGACCGACATCGACCTGCCTGTCACCGCGATCATCTACTCCCATCGCCATCCGGATCATTCCTTCGGGTCGGCTGGCCTTGGGGTCACACAGGAAGACGTCGACAGCGGGCGTGTCCGCGTGTTCGCCCATCACCAGTTCATGGAGTATCTCGCCAATGATGCCAGTGTCGTAGGCGAAATCCTGACCGAGCGAACGGCCTATGGGGGCGCGACATACCTTGGACAGAACGCCGAGGGTCTGGTTCATGCAGGGCTGGGGCCGACATTCGCGGGTGGGGAGATTTCGTTTTATGCCCCGACCGACACTGTCGAGGACGAACTCGAAGTCGAGGTGTCGGGGGTCAGGATGGTTCTTTTTGAGGCCTACGGGGACGCTGAGGACGAAATCGACATCTACTTCCCTGACCTTCGACTGGTGCACGGATCGGAAACCATTCAGGGCGAGACATTTCCGAATCTCTATACCTTGCGCGGCACGAAATATCGCGACCTTGTCAAATGGTACAAGGGCGTGGACCGGCTGCTCTCCTATGCGGAGCAAAGCGACGCTTACACCCACTCGCACATGCGGTCCTGGGTCGGGAACGAGTTCATCACGGAGCGCATCCGGAACTATCGCGACGCGATCCAGTATGTTCATGACCAGTCGATCCGGCACATGAACAAGGGGGCGACGCGCGAAGAACTCGTCGACCTGATTCAGCTCCCTGAGAGTCTCGCGAACGACCCTTGGTTACAGGAGTTCTACGGCAGCGTCGCTCACGTGGTGCGTAACGTCTACAATGGGTATCTCGGCTGGTACTCCGGCGATGCCACGGAACTAGCCGTGCCCGCATTTGACCGGCGTGCGAAACTCTATGTCTCCGCAATGGGCGGGCGCGACGCGGTGCTGGATATTGCACGTCAGGCCATCGAGGCAGAAGACTATGGCTGGGCCATGGAGATTACGACACACTTGGTTCGCGCAGACCCGTCCGACGTCGAGGCGCGTCAGGTCAAGGCCGATGCCATGCGCGCCTGGGGTTACGATCAGTCGAACATCTACTACCGCAACTTCGCGCTGTCCGGTGCTGCTGAACTTGACGGCAGCCTCGATCGGTCCGGCGCGTTCAATTTCGCGAACCCGGTGATCATCCAGCAATTCAGCATAGGGACAATACTCGAAAACCTTCGCGTCAAGATTGACGGTGAAAAGGCGGCGGAGGGCGATGTTTCCATCGGCTTCATGATCAACGATCGAGATGAAGAACATGGGTTTACCATTCGCAACGGGGTCGCTGTGTTCGAAGATGAAGTGCCCGAAGATGCTGATGTGACTTTGACCCTACCAAGCTCGGTGATCTACGACTTTGTCCTTGGACGTGCTACGCTGCGCGACGCAATCGAAGATGGCACGGCGACGGTGGACGGCGATCCCGAGGCGATCTTTACCTTCGCATCCTATTTCGATTTCGCGCCAGTGACGATCAATCTTGCAGGGCGATGATCCGGACATGACTGGTTCCTGTCAATCATTGGTTCCCGTCCGAGCGGCCTTGGCTGTCATGGTTGCAGCCAGTCTCGTAGCTGCACCAGCCGCGTCCTGTTCCCTAGAAGCCCTAGATCTAAGTGGTTTCTCCGTTGATCACCGGGGGTCAATTCCAATTGCGCTTGCGACCAGAGCGGCAATAGATGCCGGACATATTGCAGAATTGCCGAAGGATAACTCAGCACGCTACGCGGCCCTCTACGTCATCCGTTTGCGGGCGGTTGCCCACATGCGGCGCCTTGCTGCGCGCGCACTTTCTGGTGGTCCGGAGCTTGCTGTCCTGCTGACCCAAAGCGGGGCATGGATGCGCATCAATGACCCACGAACCGGCGCTCGATACCATGCAAGTCCTGCGGCCGAGACGGAACTGACCGTTCTGGTGCCAGATACGGTGTATGCCGCTTTGCTTGACGGGGAACTGACGGTTCAACGCGCCACAGAGCTGGGTCTACTTCGCGTCTACGGTACTGAAAATCGGGACGCGGCAATCCATGCCTTTGCCGACGCCTTGAGTATCTCGGGATAGGAAAGGGAACGCTGACGGCAGAGGTGTCAATCACGATCGGGAATCCCGCCACAAAGGCGGCGCAATTTCCCTCCAGCCTTGTTTGCCACCAGCCTTGTTTGCCAGCGGACGTCTGCCAGTGGGGTGAGGAACGGCATGCAACGCCTTCCGGGCCGGCTTGCGACTGCGAGGATCAAATGGTGGATATTTCTCTTCGCCGCATTGCGGGTGTGTTATTCCCCGTTTCCTACGATTACAGTCTGCGGCACTTCGTAGGTCTGCTGACCCAATGTCACCACAAGCAAGTCCCCCGATAGTTCACTGTCCTGCGCATCGGAGGCGGTGCCTTCGGCGGTCTCGGCATAGGCCAGCTCACCTTCTGCAAAATGCACGACGCGCTCGCCGCCGTCCGGATCATAGATCACCAAAACCGCGGAGTGGTCGCCGTCTCGCGCAACGCCATAGTCGCAAAGCGCGACTTCCCCCTCGACCGAGCCGCGGCATTCGAGGGTGCCAATGTTGTCGAAAAGCCCCTGCTGCGCCCGAACCGCGGCAGGCGCGGGTCGCAGATACTCCGTAGCGGCCCAGCCCGTGGTTCCCGAAGCGTCCAGAAAGGTGATGTTGCACCAGTCATAGGTGTCACCGACCTCGCATCCCTGATTTCGCAGGAGCGTTCCGGGCAAGACACGCGTGACCAAGGGCGCATCCGTGCCGGGCGCCTGTCGAATATTGAGTGGGCCGCTGAGTCCGTCCACAGTGACGAAGTCGATATCGAAGACCGAAGCCGCCAATTCGGCCAGCGCCATCTGGTCTTCACTGCGGGAGAGAGTGGATGCGCCGGTGAAGGGGTCATGCGTGAACGCTGTTTCCCCCTCCAGCAGCTGCAGGATCGCTGCTTCCTGCCGTGCCAGGCCATCGCCGGAGCAGGCCATTCGCGTCACGGCCAGTGGAGCCTCCACCACTAGCATGGCGTTCTCGAAACGCGCCGACCCGGTGAAGCTGTTGCAGCCAGTATTTCCGGCAATAGTGCCATCCGCGCCAAGCGTGATCTGGGGCTGCCCGGTCGCGGCCGTCCCGTTCACCGAGACGATGGTCCAGTCACTTGTGCGGCCAGCGGTCGGCGACAAGCAGGCGGCGGCGGCAAGTCCGATCGCTCCGGCAATGCGGCATAGATCACTCATTGGCTTCCTGCTCTACAAAGTCGGATACAACGACGCTCTCGGAATCGCCCGACGACTTCGAACAGGCCGCAAGAGCGATGCTTGCGAGCAAAACAGCCGCGAAAGCATTGAAACGGTTCTGCATCTTTCCAGTCCGCCTCGCCATCACGACATGATCACGAAGTCGCGTTGCGAGCGGCTATTGGGATGCAGCGGCAGATCGGTCATGATGTAGATCATGCCCGGGTGAATATACTGACGGATCTGCTGAGCGAATGCTTTGTCCGTGCGCACCCGCTTGAGATCCTGCATCTCGGCACTCTGCGAAGTGCCATAGGTGAGCGCTTGCCAGTGCATGCCCTTGGCACCTTCATGGGCGTCCTCAAGGACGTAGACATGAGCGCCCAATGGGTCACCGTCCCATTCGAGCGCCCCGGAGGCGACTTCCACGTCGTTCTCGATGATCACGATTTTGCGGTCATGCGAGGACGCAAGCATCGTTGTGACCGGATAGGCATCGTCCAAGGCCCAGTCCGCCGGATGTTTGCGCCCTTCGAGGGTTGAGACGACATCCTCGAATTCGTGCTCGGCATAGCTCGCGAGGACCATTCCCGGATGCACTACGTCCACGGGAAAGTGATGCTCGTCGGCAATAATGACGGGCGTCCCGAGGTGCGTAACTTCGAACAGCAGGGCCGAGAACTTCAGCGGCAGACGCACGCACCCATGCGAGGCCGGATAGCCCGGAAGGTTCCCGGCGTGGAGAGCAATGCCATCCCACGTCAGCCGGTTCATGTTGGGCATGGGCGCGTTGTTGTAGGTCGACGAGCGGTGATTCCGGTCCTTCTGCAGGACCACGAACACTCCCGTCGGGGTTTCGTGCCCGGACTTGCCGGTGGAACAGGTCGAAACAGCAATCCGAACGCCGTTGCGATAGACATGGACCCGTTGATCCGTCAGCGACACGATGACTGCTACCGGCCCCGTTGGCTGACGCTCGGGATGCCAGGTGAACTCGTTGGGTTTGAGCTCGTGGACCTCTTTATACACATGTTGTCCGGCAAGCGGGCCGGCCAGTAGCGCCAGCGCGGCTCCACCGGAAGCGGCAAGAAGCGTTCGCCGGGTCAGGGCGGTCGGGTTGGACATGATTGGAGATCTCGTGTTCTGCCAGATCGTATTAAGGCCAACGATGCCCACAAGATGTAGCCAAGTAAACCCTATTTCGGGCTAGGTCTAGGTTTCCGCCATCTGGAACCTTGTTGACAACAGGAGGTTAGGGGGCACGCCGCTATCCCATGACCACATCGCAGTTGACCGAGTTTGCGCTGTCAACGTGCGAACTGGAAGGAAAGGCATCTATGGTAATGACTACCAACATCGGTTTTGACCTCGCAAAGATCGTCATTGGGGGGCATCGGGCTACTGTGGAAGATCTGGCCATGTGATGCAGGATCCTGTACCCGCCGACGTTCGAGCGCTTGACCCTTGGTTGGCTGCCAGTCGCGATTGAGGCGGACGACGGTCCACACCACGCTGTAACTTAATTGTATCAATGGCTTGGGCTGTAGAGAATGTTCGACCCCAGTCCCATCCCCTCCGCCACTCGCCCTTGCGAAACGTTTCTCCGGACCCCGCTGCGGTCGGATTTTCTCGTTATTTTCGAGGGTTATGTTGGCGGGGCTAAGCACCGGTGCTGCCGATGGGAAGGCTAAAAGCGTTCTCTGTAGCCGAATTTCTCTGAACCTGATGACTGCGGGAATTTGGTGAATTCTTTGCAAGCCACTGTAATAAAGGAACTTTCCGCCGGGGCTGCCTGAGCACTTCGACCGGAGTCACGTTCGGTAAGATGGAACAGAAATCGAACTTTCGCTGGTTCCCCTAGGTCGCTCACCATCAGGGCTTCCGAAGCGCAGCATTTTTCGATGTGCTAAACGAAGGGCGGAGAACTGTCGTTCGCCGTGGCGACCATGAGCGCCCGGAATGCGCTGCCTGTGGACCTTAGCCGCAGGTCGTACCCATGGCGGCTGGGTCGCGCTCTTTCAGCATGTCATGCGTTTTTCTGCAGCTTGGCTTTGCCATCACAATCTGGGAAGCGGACACAGCCGAGAAATGCTCCATAGCGACCGCGCCGTTTGACAAGCCACCCTGCTTCGCAACTGGGGCAAGCTTGCTGGCTCTCACCGCAATCGCTACAAATCAGTTCTCCTCTGGTCTTGGAACGAACCGGGAGGCCGACACCGCAGGCCGGACAAGCCGGCATGCGACTGCCGCACAGCTTCACATGCTCGCAGCGATACCAGTCGCGACCGTCCTTGCCAGCCATATGGAGCAGACGCCCGCCGCAACCCGGGCAGGTGTGGGTGTGCTTCTGAGCCTCCAAAGGCACAGCCACGCCGAACTCGGGCTCTTTCATCAGCTCTTCGACGAAGATGGAGGGGCGCGCCTCGGATGCAAGGATGGTGACGGAACGCCGCGCCCGGGTCACGGCGACGTACATAACGCGTCGTTCTTCGGCATTCGGATATGGCTCGGCCTCGGGCGATACCAGGCTGAGCAGAGGGTCATCGACGATCTTCGACGGGAAGCCCATCTTGGCGTTGTCGGCGCCAAGGATGATCACGTGATCGGCCTCTAGGCCTTTCGATGCATGGATGGTCTTGAAGGAAATCGTCGCTCCGGGGTTTTGGCGCTGAAGCCGCCCGACATCGGGCCTCAGGAACCGATATCGCCCGAGGATAAGGATCGACGGCTTACCGCCTCCCTTTCCTTCAGTAGCGGCAAGAGAAGCCACGGCTTCGTTCAAGGTCTTCTCCCCGGTGTCGCGCCGCGTCCAGGCGATCCTGATCGAAGGTTCGTCCGTTTCGCCAGCTGGTATCACCGTCTTGGTGATCTGTGCCGAGTTGCGGAGAACGAAGCGACGGGCCGCCAATGCGATCTTGTCGACAGATCGGAAGGTCCGACCAAGATCGACGGTCCGATGGACGCCGATGGCCCCTGCATATGTGCCGCCGAACTCCGTGCCGAAGTTGCGCATGATATGGATGTCCGACCCGGCAAAGCGGTAGATCGACTGCCAGTCATCGCCAACGGCAAACACCTTAGCATCGGAATGCTGGCGCTTGAGAGCCTGGATCAGCTTCGCCCGCCCGGTCGAGATGTCCTGGAACTCGTCGACGAGGATATGCCGGAACTGGCTCTGGTAGCGCCCGCTTTCGACAAGGGCCGTGGCGCGGTTCACCATGTCTTCGAAGTCGATCCGATCGCCCAGGCGGGACTGATATTCTCGGAACACGGCCGCGAAGATCGTGAGGAAGGCCTCGGCCCGCTCGCCCATCTTGAGTGACTGTGCTTTGTCGGAGCAGTCCTCGACCCTGTAGCCGCCGTTCTTGAAGTGACGCAGGAAGGTGCCCATCATTGAAGTGAAGCTGTCCACCACCCCGACCTCGGCCACACGGTCGTAGATCGCAATGTCCGGAACCGGCCGCAGCGTGACGTGGGGCGCAAGCTTTTCCGCAAGCGCGTCGAGCAGCCGGCCTTCTTCACGCTCCGAGCTGTAGGTTTCGACCAGAACCGTCTCGTGCTCGGCATGGACCTGCCGTTTCCAGGCCATGCTTGCGAGGTATTCCTCGCGATTGACGTAAGGCGCCGTGGTCAGTTCCTCCACGCCATCCCTTCCGCGCTTCTTGCGCACGCCGAAATGCTCGATGTAGACGCCGCTCTCTGTCAGCCGGAAATCGGGCGTATAGACGCGGCGACCGGTCTTTTGAAGCTTGTGCTCGTAGCTCGGCTCGTACTCGTAGGCGATGCCGTTCCGGAACAACCAGTTGGCGATCAGCAGCTCTTCAAAACTGTTCACCGTCTCGCCTTGCAGTGTCCGCAAGTTGCGGCTTTCGATCTGCGCATACCAATCGTGCTTCGTCTTGAAGTCCCACTCTGTCGGGAAGTCGTCGAAGAAACCGGCGAACCAGCCAATCACGGTCTGCGCGATCTCACTGGCGGTCGCCACGACGTGCCGCAGGATCTCCTTCATCAGGGACAAGAACGCCTTGTCGTCTGTCGCGGTCGGCGCCAAAGGCGGCTTCTCGCCTTCCACCTCGCCGATGATCTCATAGGCCAACGCGTGGAATGTGCGAGCTGCCACGGGAACTCCGCACCTGGCCTCGATCCGCTCCGACATCTCGGTCGCTGCGTCTTTCGCGAAGGCAAGCAGCAGGAGCTCACTTGGCTTCCGTATCTCCGCCTTCACGAGGTACGCTGCCTTCGCAGTGATCACACTGGTCTTGCCTGATCCTGCGCCAGCCAGAACGAGAGTCGCGTCTTCGTCGACGACGACGGACAGCCGCTGTTCCGGCGTCAGCGGCATGGACTCGACCGTGTCGAAGAAATCCTTCCAACGAAGCAGTTGAGCTTCCACGAACGCCTCGATTGACGCGTCCCGGACGGCATTCGGATCGGATGCGAACGCCGTGATCGGGGCAACTCGGGACATCACCTTGTTGCCAACGGCCTCTGCATTCAGCTTGGACAGCACTCGGCTGTTCAGGTCGGCAGCATCGCGCGCCAACGGCGCTACATGGCATGCCGCTTGGTAAACATCCGGCACCTTTAGCGCATCGAGCGCTTGCAGGATGCGCCGGACTGCGGCGTCCTCTTTTTCCAGTTCCTCCCGATTGAATTCATTCCAGGCGGTGGCAGTCGCATGCGTGAATTTCCTGGCCGCAGACGAATCCACAGCTGGCAAGGTCAGGTTTCGACCACCCCCGAGATCGAGCGATAGAGACGACGAGAGAAGGCCTTTCCTCACCGATGGCCGCGTCGATATATCTCCAAGCCCTATCCAGGGCGAACCCGCCCCGCGTGTCGCAATACCCTTGTCTTGCAGGGTCAGGGACCTTGGATGTCGGCCGAATGGGTCAACGAGGAACCCCAGAAAGGTTTTTGAGGTGAGGTTCATGGGCACCAATTTGCCAGTCTTTCCTTATGTGTAGCAGATATCAGACAACGCGGAACCCTGCCGGGCGCATTTCAGGCGCGACTGGGCGCCTATTGTGTAAAGCTGTTCCCGACAATGCTCTCGAAGGGCGGGAAGCGGACGTTCGGCGCAGGTCGCTCGAATGACCGCCTTCAAGAGAACAACTCCCCCAACGGGCAAGTCGAAGGTCGTTCAGCAACCTGTCATTTTGGTGAGAGGTAGGGGAATGTTCGCAAGATTTCGAGATCGGCCGCAATCAGGTGGGTCTTCATCGTGTCTGCGAAGGCGCGAACCAGCGGGTCGGACATGGCGGTGACGTCGTGGATCAGGCCCAAGGGCGTTCTCGGTGCGAACCCCGTCACGGGCAGCGCGCTTATGCGGCCTGAGCGTACTGCATCGCGCATCATGAACAACGGCAAGTAAGACAGATAGTCGGTTGTTTCGAGCAGCGACAACAAGAGGCTGACAGACGCCGAGGCCACCACCAGTTCGATCCCTTCGACACCGAAATCGAAGAGATCAGCCTTCATTTCGGAGGTGATGACGCTGCCGGGCGAATGGCCGATCCAACCGACGGACGCCAGGTCTTCTGCAGTGACAGATGGCTGGCTCAACAACGGGTGGTCCGAACGGCAAAACAGGGCCTTCTGGGCCAAAATCAGTCGCTCTGTTCGAAGCAATGGGGCGTTCAGTGTCGCGTTCACGGGGCCAAGCGCCAGATCGAGGCGGCGTTGCAGGACAAGGTCTCGCACCTCGTCAAGAAACCCCGCGACGAATTCGAAAGCCACATCGGGATGCTGGTGTGAAAAATCTCGCACCACATCGCTGGCGAGCGTTTCAAGGAAGAACGGCGGCGCTCCAAGCCTGATCCGCCCGCGCAGCCCACGTTGGCGGTCAGAGATGGCTTGTCCCGCTTCGTTAAGCGACGTCTGGATCAGTCGCCCCTGTTGCGCCAGCTTTTCCCCAAGGGGTGTAGGCAGAACCGGTCTGCGCTGACTTAGAAGTGGCGCGTCGAGCCGTTTTTCCAACTGGCTGATCATCTTGCTAAGCGCAGGCTGGGTGACATTCAGAGACCGCGCGGCCTCGGTAAAGCTTGCCTTCTCGACGATCACCGCAAGCTGGACGAGATGGCGAGGTTCAATCATCATGTCACCAGGTTATGATAAGGTGCAAAAGGATCATTTGCAGAAATAGTAATGGCGGTTTCATACTGGGATCAACCAGAAAGGAAACCGTGATGCCAACTCTCAATGACCTGCGGTCCTGCACCATCGCCGCTCTCGAATGGCTGGCGCTTGGTCTTGGGGCGGTCCTTCTTGGCCTGACAGTCTGCGATGTGGTCGGGCGCTACGGGTTCAACAGGCCGCTCTTCGGGGCCACCGAAGTCATCCAGTGGATCATGGGGGCTTTCGTCTTCTGCGGTCTGGGCCTTGTGAGCGCACGGAATACCCATGTGGCCATTGACTTGATCTCGCCCCGGCTGGCGCAGCTGTACCCAAGGCTGATGTCCGGGGTGATCGGGATATTTACCGCAGTCGGGCTCGCGGCGATCGCCTGGCAACTGGCACACATGGGGTTTGATGCTGCGCTGCGCGGCAAGCAATCGCTGGTACTGGAGGTCGCAGTGGCCGTGCCGCTGCTTGCTTATTCACTGCTGTGCGGGCTTGCGACCGCCCTGCACCTGACGGGCCGGGGGCGATGATCGGTCCGATGATCGTTCTGCTGGTCATCCTCGGGCTGTGCCTGATCGGTGTGCGGATCGGGTTTGCCACTCTGGTGGTGGCGGGTTGTGCGGTGGCACTGATCCGAGGTCCAGGCGCGGCGCTGACGTTGGTCGGTCAGCAGGTCGAGAGCATTGCCACCTCTTATCCGCTGTCCGTCGTGCCGCTGTTCTTGTTGATGGGGGTCTTTGTCCACCGGGCGAACCTGTCGCAGGATCTCTACGATGCAGCCCAACTGGCTTTCTCCCGCCTGCGCGGGGTTCTGGCATATGCGACGATCCTGTCATCAGCGGGGTTTTCTGCGGCTTGCGGTTCATCCATTGCGACAGCCGCAACCATGGTCCGCGTGGCGCTGCCCGCCATGCGCCGCCACGGCTATGGCGACCGGCTCTCGACGGGCACCATTGCGGCCGGGGGCACATTGGGCATCATGATCCCGCCCTCGGTTCCCTTGATCCTTTATGGCAGCATCGCCGAGCAGGATATCGGCCTGCTCTTTCTGGCGGGACTGTTGCCGGGGCTGGTGCTGGTTGCGGCCTTCCTTCTGACCGTCCTGGCCTGCTTGGTTCGCACGCCGCAATCAGACTCACCGCAAATGGCATTGCCGCCGGAAAACGCTCGGCGTGCCGCGCGTGCCGCGCTGCCGGTTCTGGCCTTGTTCGCGCTGGTGCTGGGCGGCATCTACGGTCGCATCTTTACGCCCACAGAGGCCGCCGGGATCGGTGCCTTCGGGGCGGGCATCATCGCCGTTGCGCGCGGCCGCCTGACGAGATTGCGCGACTGGCGCGACTGTTTCGCAGAAACAGCCTCCGTCACCGCGTCGCTGTTCATGATCATCTTCGGCGCCAGCGTCTTTGCCCAGTATCTCAACCTTTCCGGCGTTCCCGTTGCCGTGGTCGACCTTGTCATGCGGATGGAACTCGGTCCAACGGCGTTGGTCTGTGCTGTCGCCGCCATTGCCATTGCCATGGGCATGGTCTTCGAGGCGGTGGGCATTCTATTGCTGTTGGTCCCGGTCTTCTTGCCGGCATTGATTGCGGCCGAGGTCGACCTGATCTGGTTTGGCATCGTCGTGGTTCTTGTCGTCGAACTTGGCCTGATCACGCCACCAGTCGGCATGAATGTCTTTGTGGTGAAGGCGAACGCGCCAAACACTGCGCTTTCAACGATCTTCCTGGGCGTCCTGCCGTTTGCGGCAGCCCTTCTGGGTGTGCTGGCAATCGTCATCGCCATCCCGTCGATCGCTACTTTCCTCCCCGGCCTGATGGGTCGCAACTGAACTCTCGAAAGGAGTTGTCATGAACAAGTTCCTATATTCGACGCTGACCGCGTCCACCCTTCTGGCTGGCCCGGCAAGCGCGAAAGAGCTTCTGGTCAATTGCCTGTGGCCTGCGCAGCACTTCTTTTGTGCCGATGTCCTTGCGCCCTGGGCCGTGGATGTGGCCGCGGCGACAGAGGGCCGCGTTACCGTAACCGTGCCGTCGCGCAGCCTCGCCCCGCCTCCGAAACAGATCGAATCGATCCGGGGCGGGCTGTTCGACGCAGGCTTCACCTTCAACGGCTTCCTCGCGGACGAAATCACCGGCCCTCTCGTGGCGATGATGCCCTTCACCGGCACTGGTGACGGGCGCGCTTCGTCGATCGCGCTCTGGCGCACCTACGAGACGCATTTGTCCGGCATCGACGAATATGACGGGCTGCACCTGCTGTCGGCCTTCGTGGCGCCTGGCGGGGATTTCTATTCGCTGAATGAAACGCCCATCGAAACGCTCGCTGACGCGACCAACCGCAAGATGTGGGCCCTGCCCGGTGTGACTTCAGCGATCCTGAGCGCGGGCGGCGGCAGCGTTGTCTCGGGTCCCGCCATCCAGATGGCGGAAGTGATACAAAGCGGTGTTGTCGACGGGTTTGTCGGCATCCCGCCGTGGGACGCAGACAAGTTCAATGCATTGCAACACGCGAAATCGATCACGGTCACCAAACGCAAGATCTTTACGCCCGCCTTCAGTTTCGTCATTTCCGATGCGGCATGGGATGAAATCTCGCAAGCGGATCAGACCGCGATCATGGCGCTGTCCGGTGCAGCCTTCGCAGAGACCGTCGGTACGATCTGGACGGGTCTCAACGACAAGAAAATGCAGAGCCTGGACGCGCAGATGCAGGTTATTCCGGCAAGCGATGCCCTTGAAGCGGAACTGCTGGCGGCATCGAACGGACCGCTTCAAGGTTGGTTGAAGCGCATGCAGGCGATTGGCCTCGACGGGCAGGAGATCCTTGACTTCTACACGGCACAAATCGCGGCCGAAACGCCGACGAACTGATAGACTTGTCCTGCCGCATGGCCGATCCACGGGCTGTTTTATTGGGAGACACCCGATGACGCCCCCCAGTTTGCCGCGATATCAGGGCAGCCTGTTTGACAGCGCTCGCTGGGCCGAAGTCGAACTTCGGCCTGGTGATGTCGTCTTGTCCACGCCTCCCAAATGCGGCACGACCTGGACGTTGGCCATGATCTATCTCGCCCTGCACGGGCCGGAAGTGCGGTTCAACAGGCTGTCCTCGGTCGCGCCCTGGGTGGATTTTCATGGGGGCGATCCCGATGCACCGACGCGCAATGCACAACCTGCAAATGGCCGCCGCCTGTTCAAGACCCACACGCCGCTGGACGGGTTGCCGCTGGCCGAAGGCGTCGCGTTCGTCACGGTTTATCGGGATCCGGGAGAAAGTTTCCTGTCCATGCGACGTCACCTTGCCAACATGACGGTTCCGCCCCCGGGTCACCCCAACCGCGGAGCGCTGAAAAGCGCCTTTGACGCATTCGTGTCGCTTCCATCGAACCGAGTACGGTTCGACGGTGTTACGCTTTCATCGGTCATACACCACCTACGGTGTTCCGAGGCGCGCGCAGCATTGCGGCTCCACTACGCCGCGATGTCGCATGATCCGCTTGCCGCACTGCGGGCTATTGCCGAGTTCATTGGCATCACCCTGGCGCCGGACAGCCAGCAATCCATAGTCGAAACAACCAGGAAAGACGTCATGCGCAGGCGGGCGGAACACTTTGCACCAGAGGCGAATACCGGCCTGTTCAAGGACGATGCACGGTTTTTCTCGAGCCGAGAGCAGTTTTCTGAACACCTTGTCGATACGCAAAGGGAAATGCTATTACAGCGCGCGCGGATCGAGCTTGGCGCAAAGCCAGCCGCATGGCTTTGCCAAACCGAACAGGCGTTGTGAATTGCGTCAGCAGAAGCAGACATTCACGGCGCTCCCACTCAATGACCGGAATGGGCCGGTTACGTCGTTCGAGAGAGCTGAACGCACTGCTCCACCCACTCGGTTGGAAACGGCTCGAGCAGCCGCGCCAGCGTCACGTCCGATCCCTGCGCCCTGTCGAAAATTGCCTCGACGATATCGGGCGCGAGCAGCGTGAGGCGCAAGACGCGGGTCATGTAGGACGGTGCGATCCCCTCTCGTTCGGCCAGTTCGGCGATGGTCGTGAACTCGCCCGACTCAAGCATCCTCTTCCATCGGAACGCACGGGCCAGCGCCTTGACCAGCGTGTTGTCGGCCCGCCGTGGCTGCACGGCTCCCTCCGGCAACTGCATCTCCTTCCGACCGCCGCGCTTCACGATGCGGAATGGCACGTGGATTGTGACGGTGTCGGGGATCGGCGTGCTTCGGGTCATGTGGCGGCCCCCGTGTTTTCTGCCAGCATTTCGGTTGAGAGGCTAAGGAGGCCATCTACGCGGAGCCTGACATTCAGGCCGTCCGTGCCGATGTCGACGCGCTCGACCAGCAGTGTCGCGATGCGTGCCTGCTCGGCGGGGAAGAATTCGTCCCAGAGCGGGGCCAACTGCTGCAGAGCCGTCAGGGCGTCGGCCTCTGTGATCTCAACATCCTGTGCGCGTGCCGCTTTCCATGTGCCCGCCACGATCTCCGGCTGGCGGAACACGGCGCGGAGTTGGTCGATGACCGCGGCCTCGATCTCCCCTGCTGGCACGCGACCCACGCAACAGGAGCCAGCCCCGTGCTTCAACACTGTCTGGCTGACATAGTAGCGGTAGAGCTTGCCGCCCTTGCGCGTGTGGGTCGGCGAGAACACCGCCCCGTCGGGGCCATACAGAAGACCTTTCAGCAGCGCAGGCGTGTCGGCGCGGGTGCGGGCGGCACGTTTTCGGGGGCTCTCCTGGAGGATTGTATGGACCCTGTCCCATGTCTCGCGGTCGATGATCGCCGCGTGCTCGCCGGGATAGCTTTCGCCCTTGTGGACCGCTTCGCCGATGTAGGCGCGGTTGTTCAGCATCCGGTAGAGGAACTTCCTGTCGATCCGGTTTCCTTTCGGGGTGCGGATGTCGCGCCCCGCCAGGTCCCGCGCCAGTTCCGTTGCCGAGCCGATCTCGAGGAACCGGTCGAAGATCCAGCGGACATTCGCGGCGTCGGCCTCCTTGATGATCAGCTTGCGGTCATTCACCTCGTAGCCCAGCGGCGGCACGCCGCCCATCCACATGCCCTTCATCCGGCTGGCGCGGACCTTGTCGCGGATGCGTTCGGCGGTCACTTCACGCTCGAACTGGGCGAAGGACAGCAGGATGTTCAATGTCAGGCGGCCCATGGAGGTGGTGGTGTTGAACGATTGGGTGACGGACACGAAGGTGACGCCGTTGCGGTCGAACACCTCGACCAACCTGGAAAAATCCATCAGCGCGCGCGACAGGCGGTCGATCTTGTAGACGACGACCACGTCGACCAACCCGTCCTCGACATCCGCGAGCAGGCGGTGCAGGGCAGGGCGTTCCAGCGTGCCGCCCGAGATGCCGCCGTCATCGTAGGAATCACGGACCAGCACCCAGCCCTCGGAGCGCTGGCTGGCAACATAGGCTTCGCAGGCTTCCCTCTGGGCATGAAGGCTGTTGAACTCCTGCTCCAGCCCTTCCTCGGAGGATTTCCGGGTGTAGACGGCGCACCGGAGTTTCCGGACGATGGGTTTGGTCATGCGCCCCTCCGGTGATTTTTCTGCCGGCCCGATACTTGCGCATCGTGCGTACGGCTCTGCGAAGGCGCCACTGGAGCCTCCGCTGGCCTGCGGCCACCGCGCCTTAACCCAAAGAACACCCAGCCGTTCCAGCGCGTACCGGTGATGGCGCGGGCGATGGCGGACAGCGACTTGTAGGGCCGCCCCTGCCAGTCGAACCCGTCGGCGGTGACGGTGACGAGATGCTCGACGCCCTGGTACTCGCGAATGAGCCGCGTGCCCGCGATCGGGCGATCCCTGTCGGCGCGCAGACCGCTTTTCTTGCGGTCGCCACCGTCGAGCTGTTCACCGAGGGCTTCCAGCTGCTTCACCATCGCCGGTTTCAACCCGCCATAGGCCAACTCCTGGATGCGATAGGCCAGGCGGCTCTCGAGGTAGCGGCGATTGAACGGCGGTGGTTCGCTGTCGAACAACTCGCGCCATTGCTGCTTCAGGTCCGGCGTCGCGGTGGTCTTCAGCGCGGCCAGGCGGGCGGGAATGGGGTCTTGTCTGGTCATGGGGTTCTCCGGTGCGTTGGAGGTGCATGACGCCATGGGTCGGGCGGAGAGTGTAGGGACCTTTCTCCGTGCGCGTCAGATACTTCCACCAAATCCCGCATCCGCAACCGAACCAACCCGAGAGCCAGCAACCCGCACAATTCGGCGCGGCGTTCACGGGGCGTCATCCGGTGGGCGGGAAATGGGTTGGGGCGCTTCATTGGCCATCCCCTGCGCCGGGCCGCGCAGATGAAAGGCCAATACCTTTCCAACCACGGGAGCGATTGACGTAGGACGCACTGTGACCGCGCAATCGCATCGCTTCGCCGAAAGTCTTGATGGAGCCGGGCGGTACCGCGGCGTCTTCGGCCCAGCATTTCCAGGACGCAAAGAGCGCCTTGGATCGGGCTTGCTGTCCCGGGCCTTCGCTGCAGCACTCCGTGACCCACTGGCCAACCAGGTCTTCCTGATCGAAATACTCATCGCCGGCATCGCGCACACGCCGGGGAGGCCTCAGGCCGACCCGTAGCCATTCTGCGCAGCCGGCAAGCATCCAGCGCAAGATACCGGCGCTTTCCTCCCGAAGCGTTCGGGTCAATTGAGGGTCGCGTTGATCGGGTGGGATCGTCACCTCGAAGGGCACGAGGTGAAGCCGGCGACGCATGGCTTCGCCGTGTCCGGCAAGCTGCGGGCGATGATTGCCGGCAATGACCAGTTTGAATTGCCGTCTGAATTCGAAATGATCGTGGCGCATGAAGTTGGCCCGGATATTTTCGCCTCCGGTCACCGTCTTTATCCGCGCCTCGGCCCAACTGTGGCCCTGTTCCGTTTCGGGAACGATCACGAGTCGGGCGGCCTTCAGTCCCGCCAGTTCGGTCAGATGACGAGATGCCCGCGACGCCATGAAGGTCTCGAGTGTCGAGGTTGCGGCGTAATCTGCAAGCACATGGGCCAGAGCCGAGAGAAACACCGACTTGCCGTTGGCGCCGTCGCCATGAAGGAAGGCGAACATATGCTCTTGCGTCGAACCGGTCAGGCAATAGCCCGCCAGGCGTGCCAGATAGGAGATCAATTCGCCGTCGCTATCCGTGATCTCGTCGAGAAACGCAGTCCAGCGGGGGCAATCGCCGCCAGGGGCTACAGCCGTAATCTGTGTGATCATCAGCGCGGGATCGCAGGGAATGACCTCGCCGGTCTCGAGGTCGATCACGCCGGAGGGCGTGTTCAGGAGCATGGAATGCGCATCCCAATCCGAGGGGCGCGTTGCGATGCGCGGATCGCTGGCGGCAATGCGCAGGCAGGCCATGATGGTTTTTTCGCTTGCGATCCGGCGCGCGTCGCCCGGCTTGTCGCACTCGGCGGCGGCGACCCGGCAGATCTGGCGCGCCAGTTCCCGCACGGCACCGGTTCCGTCGCGGGTCCAGACCTGGCCCGACCATTGGAACCACGCGCCCCAGGCGGCGACGAATTTCCAGCCTTGCGAATGCGCCGCCGCGAAGCGATCCGCCAGTGCATCTTCGCTGTTGCCAGCGACGGGATGGGCCACGTCGTTGGCGGCGTCATTCCTGTCGGATGGAAACGGGCCATGTTGCTTGGCGTCGCGCTTGCGAAGCGCCTCAAACTCACGGTGCAGCCGGGGCTCGGGCCATGGCGGCCGGATCATTGCGGCATTGTGGTCGCGTACGGCCTCCCAGGCTTGGTCGAGAGTGCAGCCTTGCCGACGCGCTAGCCTGATCCAGTGGCCGATCACCTTCGAGATGGCTTCAAAGCGGGTCAGGCCGTCGACGCCTTCCGCATGGACCGGCGTGATCGCGAGGGTCCGAGCATCAGGACCTGGCTTTTGGACTGAACCGGTGTCAATCCCGATCCGGCCACCAACAAGCGGTGGCATTTGCGCGCCCGCGCCCTCGAGTTCGGAAAGGTCGTATTCGCGGCGCGTGCAAGCGATGATCTTGACCGGTGCAAGGATGCCGTTCTTGCCGTGGATCGTGCCCGGGACGCGAATGGGCTGATGTAGGCTCTTGAACGATGTGTCGCCGCCGAGCTTGTCGGCCAACAGGCCCCGGAGTGCTGCGATACGCGTCAGATCGTTGCCTACGGCCGCTTCGGTCAGCCGCCAGTAGAGGTGCCGTTTGATCTGCCCGGCTCCTGTCACGCCTCCCGAGGCGACTTCCAGCGATGGTGCCCCCAAATGCCTGGACGCATGGTCCCGCTTCGCGTCGATATCGCCGTGATCAAGATCGATGAGAATGACGCCGGTCTGGATGATGTCTTCGGCGCGCGCAGAGCCGGGGCT
Source organism: Meridianimarinicoccus marinus (assembly GCF_040689105.1). Classification (NCBI taxonomy): domain Bacteria; kingdom Pseudomonadati; phylum Pseudomonadota; class Alphaproteobacteria; order Rhodobacterales; family Paracoccaceae; genus Meridianimarinicoccus; species Meridianimarinicoccus marinus. The sequence continues at coordinate 23,177 of NZ_JBFBVU010000007.1, read as the reverse complement.
GGCAACAGTGCTCGGAACGACATAGACGGCACGGTGTTCCTCGGCTGCCTGTGCGGCAACATTGATCAGCAGCGGCGCAAGCTCGTCGGCATTGGGGAAATGAAACCGGCCCGGCGTGTCCCGAGTGCCGGTTTCGCTGAGCAACCGGACAGGCGCGCACCCCTCAAGATAGCCGAAGACAGTGTCGCAAAACGTTGAAATGGCTTCCGGTTCGATGGCGGGGCGCGCCTGGTTCAATGCTGGCGGCGTCATTGGTTCGCCGCCCTGCCGCCGCGAAGCCGGTTCTCAAAAGCGAGAATATCCCGCATGCGGTAGCGCACCGATCCCCCGATGATACTGAAGGGCGGACCATCCGCCGCGGCGCGCCAGCGCTGCAGTGTCCGACGGGAAACTCCCCAATGGCGCGCCAGCGCGCGTTCACTGACAAAGCGGTTCGGCGTGCTCTCATCGATCCAGTCTTGCGTGTCCTGTGCCATCGTTCGTGCCTCGAAGTTTCGTCTTCGAGACCAGGTTTACCCGAGACCAGGAGTGCATTGGGCCGCGTGGCGTGACATGAGGTTGCCCGCGGCGTGACAGTGACGGCGCTGAACAAGCCGATTCAGAAGCCGTCAAGCGTCGTTGACGTGACAAAACCATTCGTGACGTGACATTTGCCGGGTTGGCGTCAGGTGGACGTGGGAAAGATCACGATTCGCTGTCTCGACGGACCAGGATTTCCGGATCAAGCCGATATCCGCAGGCTGCTCGATGCTGGAGCAGCAATTCTCGCTCCGGGTCAATGTCGTGCAATTCCAGAAAGCTGGATCGAAGCATTGTCCGGCAGCGTTTGACGCTCTGCCGGATGACGTCTTTCGTTGTCCCCAGACGTTGTGCAAGATCACCGGATTGGACGTGACGATGATTGCAGCGCTCCAATCCCGCGCATTTGTCCGCGAAGTATTCCGCCTTCAGTACGTGCGGCACCGTTGCTGCGCGTCCTGTAAGCCGACACATCCCGACCACCGAAACCACCGGCGCGCCCCCTTCTTCGAGGAATTCGATCATCAGCGGTGCCTGCGGGTCGGGACGCAGGTCAACCTGTTCGACCTTGGGAACAATGTCGGCGCGTGGCGCGCTTTCGCGCGGGTCGACCGGCAATGTCAGCGAATCCGATGACTGCTTGCCGAGGAAAAGCGCGATGAGCGAGCTTTCCGGAAACCTCTCATGCAGGATGTCGTCGCTTTTTTCCACGAGCATGCGCTCGAGAACGCCCTTGACGCAGTGGCCATGGCGCGCGTGCATGCCCAGACACTGATCAAGGGTATCCGATTTACGTTGTTCCGGGTGTCCCTCTGCAATCCGGCTGAACTCGAGGCCAAAGCGGCCTACAAAGCCACGTGCGTCCAGGGTCGTCAGATGCATTGCGTGGCGCGTCCATTCCACTGCCATGGTTCTGGACTGCGTGGTTTCACGTGCGCCGAACAACACGTCGGTGCCATAGTCCTCGGCAAAGTCGTGGGCTTCCAGGCCAGCGGCAAGGATCGCAAATCGCCGATCAAGGCACTGCGAGCAGGTTCCACAATGGGTATGGAGCGTGGTTTGTTCACGGATGCTGGTGCAACTGACCGTGCGAGAAATGCTGTCTGCGCCGCCGTTCTGCGCGATGCGCTCGACCACGTCGCGTTTCGTCATCCATTTGTAGCGGTTTTCGATTGGCGCGTAGGTTTCTCCCAGGGTCTGCATCAATCGGTCAAGTTCCCGCAGGGCGAGGGGATGAGTCGTCCGTGTCGCCATCGCGCCGACAACCTGCGGGCTGATGGGCAGGTTGTGGCTGATCACGCCGTTTTCGTAGAAGCTCACACGCCTGGCTCCGAACACGCCTGCAACAACCTGACCGAGGGCGGCGAAGAGGAATGATCGCGAGCGCTGCGAAGAGTCGCTGGCTTCCTGGCCGCGCCTTCGGGCGAGGACATTGATGTGCAGCATCCGGTTTGGAAACCGGTCGGCCAGGTGTTTTCCGAGTTCAACCTGACGCGGGATCGCTTTCTGAGCCGATCGATGGGTGAGAAGGATTACCTTGGCTGAGGTCGTTGAAAGAGCTTCCAGCGCGCCGGCGAAGGAATCCAGCCCTCCTGAGAACAGAATGACCTCTTCGGCATCGAACGCCGCGCCGGTAGGGTCGAGATCAAGGAAGGGTTGTCTTTCGACGTCTGTGGCTTTTTCAGTGAATGCGAAACTGACAGAGTCTTCGGTCAGGAAGCCAACGGTGTTAACCAGGGCCGCGCCCACGTCGGGGCGGTTCCAGAAGGTCGGGTTGCGAACAGGGATCGTGAAAGAGAAGGACCGACGCCAGCTGCTTCCCATTTCGGGGCGCGTTGGTCCACCCCTGGGTACCGCGCCGTCAGCAAAAAAGACTGTTGACGCGATCTCCAGCAAGTCGAGATGCAGAGGGTCGATCTCCGCGCGTGCCATGGCGCGGATCGCGTCGGTCCTGAGTTGGAAACTTGGGTTCGGTCCATTGATCCGGACAAAAAGCGGGTCAGGCTCTCCCTGTACGTCTATCCGGGCCTCAGACAATGCGTATCTCCCGCGTCCTGAGGTCATCGACGATCTTCTTGAGCGCCACGTGGCCAAAGCAGGCGGCGGCTTCGGTACTGAAGCCACCATCCCGGTGCAGGGTCTTGCCGTACCAACCGCCTGAGAATTCCTTGATGATGCGCGAAGACTCCCAGGAGAAGTGCTCAAGTTCGATGTCAAATGCACTCCGTGAGGATACATTGACGAAGCGCTGGTCCGTGCCAACGGCGGTGTCGAGTGTTCGATCCAGCCAATAGGAGAGCGTCTCGCTCAGAAGCGTGCCGAAGAACCGGCGCGAATACTCGGCGATCCCCTTGTTCCAGGAAAGGTTGCGGGTCGCCGCCTGGACATCTTCGGGCGTCGCTCCGAACAGCCCGGGCAAAACATCGCCGATCGTTGTTGCCAACGTCGATGCAAGCGCACGGGATGCCATTTCGCCGAAATCACTATTCGCCGGTGCCGCCGCCCGCCGCTGATCGAGCGTGACAGTGACCGCGGTTACAAGATCGAGCAGTTCCGGTCTGTTCGGAACGTCGAGCCCAATCTTTCTGAGGGCAGCCCCGAAGTCCTCGACTCTTGCCGCAGCAGGGATTGCCAACAACAGCCTTACGGCTTCCACGAAGATCGGATCGCGGCTGGCCCGCAGCAAGTCGGTCTGCGCTGCCTTGGCGCTGGCGGCGATCACGGCCTCGGGCGCTGCCTGGCCGGACAGCAGGTCCACGACATCCTTCCAGTGCCTGGTTTTCGGCAGAACGCCGAGTGTCGTGTGCCCCATGACAACCGCCCCCTCCGAGCATCCCGTCAGTACACGACATGCGGGAGTGATCTGTCAAACCGTCTGTCAGTGGGGGGCAGAGAAGCGGGTGCAACAGATGCTACAGAAGAAAACGTTCTCTTCTTCACGCGCGCGCGTGAGCACTGAATGAATTTACCTGTTGCATCTGTTGCATCTGTTGCATCTGTTGCGGTGAGGCCCCGGATCACGCGCTATCCGCCAACTGGGGGCGGCTATCGTCTTCTCGGTTTCCTCTGGGACGTGTCTTCATCTGTCGGGCATTGTCGGTAACTGTCTGGGTTATATGCGCTTTCCTGGATTGCTATACTGCCATTGAAGCGCCCCGATGCGGGCGGACAATTCCAAGGCGGGGGTCATGATGGCAGCAAAAGCGGACAAGCGGGCGCGTGAGATACGCCAGTGCCCGGTCGCCGATCTGATCCCCTACGCCAACAACGCGCGGACGCATTCGGAGGCTCAGGTGGCGTTGATTGCGGGCTCGATCCGGGCGTTCGGGTTCAACAACCCGGTGCTGGTGGATGGCGACAACGGCATCATCGCAGGACATGGCCGGGTGCTGGCGGCGCGCAAGCTGGGGCAGGCGACGGTGCCGGTGATCGAGCTGGGGCACCTGAGCGATGCGCAGAAGCGCGCCTACATCCTGGCCGACAACCGGCTGGCGGAGCAGGCGGGCTGGGACCGGGAGTTGCTGGCGCTGGAGCTGGGGGAGGTGTCCGACCTGGGCGTCGACCTCGGCGCGCTGGGGTTCGAGGGTCCCGAGCTGGACGCGTTGCTGGGGCATGGTGCCGCCGATCCGGTGGAGGAGCAGACCCCCGAGCCGCCCGCGCAGCCGGTCTCGCGCGCCGGTGATCTGTGGTGCCTCGGGGCGCACCGGCTGCTGTGCGGCGATGCCACGGATCCGGAGGCCGTGGCGCGCCTGCTGAACGGGATCGCACCGCACCTGATGGTGACCGATCCTCCTTATGGGGTGATGTATGATCCGGCCTGGCGCAACGCGGCCGGCGCGTCGCAGACCAAACGCACCGGCAAGGTGCGGAACGATGACCGGGCCGACTGGCGCGCCGCCTGGGCGCTGTTTCCTGGCGACGTGGCTTATGTCTGGCACGGCGCGCTGCATGCGGGCACCGTGGCGGAAAGCCTGGTCGCCGAGGGTTTTGAGATCCGGTCGCAGATCATCTGGGCCAAGGAGCGGCTGGTGCTGAGCCGCGGCCATTACCACTGGCAGCACGAGCCCTGTTTCTACGCGGTGCGCGGCACCGGGCACTGGTCCGGCGACCGCACGCAATCGACGCTCTGGGCGATCCCCAGCCGCGATCAGGACGCCGAGACGGTTCATGGCACCCAGAAGCCGGTGGACTGCATGCGCCGCCCGATGCTGAACAATTCCAGCCCGGGGCAGGCGGTCTACGAGCCCTTCTGCGGCTCGGGCACCACCCTGATCGCGGCCGAAACCACCGCCCGCACCTGCCATGCCATGGAGCTGGACCCGGCCTATACGGATGTTGCCGTGCAGCGCTGGCAGGCCTTCACCGGCAGGGTGGCCACCCTGGAGGACAGCGGGCACAGCTTCGATGAAACGGCGTTGGCGCGACGGCAGGCGGCGGCATGAGCGATAGCCTGCGCCGCACCTGTGCCCCGGGGGGTGGGTCGATCTTCCGGGGGATCGGGCCGACAACCGCCCCTCCCGCCCTGTGCAGACGCGGCCACAATTCGAACCGGGGGTCGCGGCATGACTGACATCGATGGAGGCCGATGATGGCGCCGCGCGGACCCAGGACGAAACCCACGAAGCTGAAGGTGCTGGCTGGCACGGCGCGCAAGCATCGCCTGAACCCGAATGAGCCGCGCCCCGAGGTTGCACGCCCCGATGTGCCCGACCACCTGACCGATGCCGCCCGCCAGGAATGGGACCGGGTGGTCGTGAAGGTGGTCGATCTTGGCCTGATGAGCGACCTCGACCGGGCGGCGCTGGCCGCCTATTGCCAGGCCTATGGCCGCTGGGTCGCGGCAGAACGTGCGCTGGCCCGCGTGGCGGCCAAAGACGCGCTCACCGAGGGGCTGATGCTGCGCACCAAGACCGGCAACGCCATCCAGAACCCGCTGGTGGGGGCGGCGAACAAGGCCATGGCGGACATGGTGCGCTATGCCAGCGAGTTCGGGCTGACCCCCTCGGCGCGGACGCGCGTGAGCGCCGATGCCGTCGTGGATGACAATGATCCCTTCGCCATCTTCGACAGCCCCCGGGCATCCCGGTGAGAGGCCGCAAACCCATACCCCGGGCCGCGACCCTGGCCGCCACGCCCCTGGAGGCCCTGCCGCGCTGTCCGGCCCATCTGAGCGCTGCGGCACGCCGGGAATGGCGCCGTCTCGCCACGCCGCTGCATGCGGCCGGACTGCTGACCCTGGCGGACCGGGCGGCGCTGGCGGCCTACTGCCAGGCCTATGGACGCTGGGTGGAGGCCGAGCAGAAACTGGCCACGACCCCGATGCTGCTGAAAGCCCCGAGCGGCTACGTGCAGCAATCGCCCTGGCTGGCGGTGTCGAACAAGCAGATGGAACTGATGGGCCGCTACATGACCGAACTGGGCCTGACCCCGGCGGCGCGCAGCCGGGTGCCCCGGATGGAGCCGGGCACCGCGGCCGAAGCGGTGACGGATATCCGCCTGGTGGCGGTCTACCGGGACGCGGACGGCATCCTGCGCGAAGAGCCCATGTACGACGCTCGCACGCCCGAGGTCCCGAAGATGGGACAGACACTGACCTGCGACCTCGACGCAGATCTCTGAAATCCCTACGCATTCGGAGCGTTCCGAGCCATGACCAAAGCTGCGCAACGAAGGTCAGGCAGGTTTGTACATGCAACGCAGAGCCCGAACTCTCCGCTCGTCGTCCTCTACCAGGCTCCTTTCTTCCCATACGCCCGGTTCCCGGCCACCACGCTTGATCGCTTACGAGCGCGTCTCAACCGCGCGTTAAGGCCAGAGCGGCCTCGGGTTCGATGCACAGCGCAGGGCCATCGACATCTTCGTCGAAGAGCGCAGTGCCATCCTCATCGCCCGCTTCACCGAAGTGGAGAGCGGCACCCGCGGCGACCGGCCGGAGCTGACAGGAGCGCTTGATCTTGCACGACTCACTGGCGCGACGCTGATCATCGCCAAGCTCGACCGGCTGTCGCGCAACGCCGCCTTCCTGCTGACACTGCGCGATTCGGGTGTACATTTCCTTGCCGTGGACCTGCCCGAGGCCAACGACCTGACCGTCGGCATCATGGCGCTGGTGGCGCAAGCCGAACGCGAGGCGATCTCCCGCCGCACGAAAGAGGCGCTGGCCGCCGCCAAGGCCCGTGGCGTGAAACTGGGAAACCCCAATGGTGCCGCCGCGCTCCGGCGGGCCGGGCAGGGCGGCGCGCACTTGCGGGCCACGGTCAGGGCCAACGCGGACGCCTTCGCCGAAGGAATGGCCGAGGTGGTCACCGACGTCAGGGCGCAGGGCCACACCTCCCTGCGGGCCATGGCCAGGGAACTGAACCGACGCGGCATCCAGACCCGCCGGGGCGGGCATTGGCACGCCTCCAACGTGCGAAATATTGTGAAGCGGATCGAAGGTCATTGAATAAACTGGAACCAAGAACCGGCATTCAGGTCATGAGCCGGCGCTTCAGTTCAGGGTCAGGCAAGGCGCACATGTCGGAACGGCCGAACCGATAGCGATTGCGGGCAATCCGGCGATAGATCCACGCGCGGCCATGGCGGGGAACCACACGCATCACCGAGGCAAGATGCCCAAGACCACCCGTGCATTCGCCGATCCGGATGATCGCCTCCATTCCCGACCAGGCCCGACCGTTGTCCAGGAACAGCCAGGTCTCTGGATCGTCGGGCTCCAGACCGTAGTGCCGGACCAGAGCCGTTCCGGTCGAAGACTGGACCGGGCAGATCCGAAAATCTCCGGAGCGATCCAGCCGGACGATGGTGCGGGCCCCCCAGGAACACAGGGCACACGCGCCATCCATGACAGCGATCGGCCCGCCATCATCGAAGTCCGGTATGTCGGGGTCTTCCCGGTAGGAATATGCCTTTTGCTTTCGAAGGTCGGCCATTGGTGTCTCCCAACATGTTCGGCCGAAGAATGCCTCGATTTCCAGCCCAGGGAAACCGCATGCAGGGCTACCAACCGGCGGGAGCACCTTCGTCGACGGACTCAGCGTCGACAATGCCACCGGCATCGTCGACCAGCCCCGGCTGCCGCGCTTCAAGGCGTACTACAACTACGACAACTACGTCGGCGGGACATGGGCGAAGATCGGCCTCAACAGCACCGACTACAATGATCAGGGCTGTTTCGATGCCGGGACCAACCTGTTCACAGCACCCGTCGATGGCACCTACCTCTTCGGCGCGACGCTGCTCTACAAGGTCAACGCCAGTGCCACGGCGAGGATGCGCGGGCGGCTCGTGCTGAACGGCACGACGGAGATCAAGGGCTCGTTCGGCGAGATCTCCGGCGCACATGTCTCTGAGGCCACTTCGCTCTGGCTTCAGACCATGGTGGTGCTCAGCGCCGGAGATACCGTCGAGCTGCAGGGGTATTTCCGAGCGGCGGATGGGTATGTCGCCGCCGATCACACGTCGTTCTGGTGCGCGAAGGTGGGGTGACGGTTCGGGGACACCCGGCTTGAGATTGGCGTCCCAGCCGATTGTTGCAACGACCTTTTATCAATCGCCTGAATGGGACGGGGAATCTCCGGCTTTTGTCGTAAGCGGTTCGCTGCCCGAGGTCGATTCGACCTCATCCGGGATGCCGTCGGGCGAACCGTGTGGAGGGTACCGCAAGCTGTTGTTCATCTTCTCTCGTTCCGCCGATGAGAACCAGGGAAATGGCAACTCTTTGCTTCGGCGCCATTCATCGACCGCATCTTCCGCATCGACAGTTTTCTGTGGATCACGGGGAGTGTCCCGCGAAACGTAGAGCGTGCGAGAGGGGAAAGCGAAAGACGTACCCGCGCTCTCAACGATGTCCTTCAGGCGCAGAAGAAAATCTTCCCGAATGGCAAAGAAATCGTTCCATTCCGTCACCTGCGCGTAGACTCTGATATCGATGTTCAAAGAAGATTCGCCATAGCCCGCAAATCGGATCCGGACGGTATCGCTATCGATCCTGGGATGGGCGATTGCCATTCTGCGTGCCTCAGCCAGTACATACCGCAGCTGATCCGAACTTGTACTATATATCAGACCGATCGTGGGATTGATCAGCATCTGATCGCATCGAGCCCAATTGATTAGTTCCATGTTTACGAACTGGGCGTTCGGAATCGAAATTATGGTGCGATCCAAGGCACGTACATTTGTGGAACGGACACCGATTTTTTCGACGATCCCGCTGTAGGGCCCAAATTCGCACCAGTCTCCGACTCTGATCGGTTTGTCGATGTATAGCACAAATCCACCGATCAGGTTCTCAAGTGTCGGTCGAATTGCCAAGGCACCAGCCAATCCGCCAACGCCGAGCCCTGCCAATACGCTGAGCGCGGGAAATCCGAGGGTTTGCAATCCATAGGCGATGATCCACACCGCACCGATGAGAGCGATCATATGGGCGAGCATCTGACTAAGACTGTCCCCCGCATCATCACCAGAACCAGTTCGCGAAGACCATATTGCCGCCGCGCAGGCCAGGATTGCATTCCAGAAAACGGCCGCAAGCGTTCCAAACCAGATGACAGCCAACAATGCGTTCGCCCCATCGGCGAATCTGCCGGTGACGTTGATCTGTCGCGTCAGGAGGTAGTGAAAGAAGACAAGGACTGGCAGGATCGACGCGCAATAGATCAGCTTGGAAACCGGGGGCAACAGGTTGCCACGCCGCGCAACGGGTAGCGCAGCGCTGACAAGCGCCGCAGCCACAAACAGAACGAAGCCTGCCACCACCGAGAGGACAACCTTCCAAAGCGGTGTGCCCCAGGTATCCTTCTGGAATGATGGAGGGATCGACCCGACCCACGTGGCAGGTAACCACGGCCCGGCGAATTGCTCGAGTTCGTCTCTCCAGTTCACTCCAGTTTCAGCGGTCGTTGTGCTGTCCAGTCCGACCAGAAATCGGGGAGCGGTTCGTATCGTTGTTTTGTCGAACAAAAACTCGCCGACGCGCTCACCTTCATCGACGCGCGAGAGGCGTATTGGAGTGTTGGGAACAACGTATGCCCCAAGCCCATCGCCGATCATGGCAGATTTGTCCGGTACTGTATCGAGATCTAATGGTGGGATAATGTCCCAGATGTCCAGAAGCACCATTGCAGTCAGCAAGCCATTGCGCTGTTTGACGGCGTCCGGTTGGTCAGTCAGATCTATGAGGGAGGTGAGTTCATCGGTAAGGAAAACGATACGATCGAATTCCTCGCTCGTGCGTGCGCTCTGGTACCGCTCCAACGATTCTTCCAACAACGCCTTTAGAGTGGAGAATGTCGCCAAGGTTTGCTTTGGAGACTCAGTTCGCACAGCCGGTAGATCCGCTTCGAATGACCGAGCGCTACCCAGTGTAGATACAGATAGGGTGGCCGTCACAGCCGCAATCAGGCCGATAACCGCCAGTCCCAGAACCAGAACACGGATCAATCGCGACATCGCGGTATCATCTTCGGGCACCCTGTCGAGAATGGCGCATCAGAATGGCTCAACAAGATCAGCGGTCATTGCGTAACTCACCTCGATCCGGGCCTCGCCGTCGGAATACCGGACGGTCTGTTCCGACAGGTTCGACGAAAGTGTGCCGCTGATCCAGATCGGCGTGTAAAGGCCCGCAACCTCGACCCCGGCGGGATAGCGGACATGCACCATCTGGTTCGGCGGCGGCGGCGGCGTATGGATACAAGCCCCCACTGTGGGAACAAGAAGGAACTCGACAGCGCGACCATCTTTGAGATCGAGCGGAAGCAGATAGCCCGGCATCCGGATTTCCGACCCGATCATATCCGGGCGCGTCGAAACCGCCTCCTCTCGTCGCTTCTCCATGATCATTTGGCGCTGTTCGAACAGCCAATCTATGTCCAGGTCCTGTGCCTTCAAGCGCAGGCGGGCAGCTTCGGCGCTTGTCAGCAGTTCGTCCGTGAGTTCATCCTCCGCGAAGGATTGCGCGCGAAGAACCGTTCTCAGATCATCGAGTTGCTCATTTGTAAGGTTTGCGAAGGGATTCTCGTACGTTGCTGGTGGAGGAGCGAGGTCGTCCCAACCGATCTGAAGTGCTGCTCCCAGGCACGTGGACGCACTGATGAGGAGTGCGAGAATGCTAACCGAAATAGTACGTTGGACGATATTCATGGACACGTCTCCCATGGGTTACAGCCTGAAGGATAGACCATCGGCCAATGTCATTCGATAGACCCGGAGGGCCGGCACAAAGCTGGCGGCCAGTCCGGCCACCAAAATCGCGAGCAACAACCAGCTTTCACGCAACAGAGATGCGCTTGCGTCGACCTGCAGTCCAAACCGGCTAAGAAGCACCGGCTCCAACATTTCAGTCAGGGCTCCGAGCAAAACCAATCCCAGTAGCAGGCCCGCCGACGTCACGAGCCCCGCTTCGAGAACGATAAGAGAGAAGATGCGGAAGGGCGTGGCTCCAACGGAGCGAAGGATCGCGAATTCGCGTCGGCGCACCTCCAGCGAGGCCGAAAGCATGACGACCATCGCCACGATACCAGCCAAGGCGACAGCCGATGCCATCAACACAATGACCTGCTCCGCTGCGCCGGTGATCGACCAGAGTTCAATCAACGCCATAGCTGGAAGCACGGCGCTGAGAGGTTCTGCGGGATATTCCGAAATGGCTCTTTGGATGGAAAGGACCGCGCCGCGATCGGCCAGCCCGACATAGATCGCGTTGATCTTGTCAGGTTCATGGGCGTGATCGTGATCGTGATGGTCGGCCTCAACGCTGTCTGTCGCGTCCTCGGCGTGATCGTATTTGGCGCTGGTTTCCTGCCCGAACGGATCGACACTTTTGGTTTTTTCGGCGTGCAGTTGGTCGAACCCCTCCAGCGACACGAAAACCATGCGATCCACGGTCGTGCCCGTCGACATGAGAATTCCTGCGACGACAAAGGGGGCCTCGTCGTGCAGATCGAAGGCCACCTCGCCTGCGCCATGTGCATTGACTATAGTCGCGCCAATCTCATAGCCAAAACGCGTGGCGATCTCTGCTCCGATAACAGCGCCGTCTGCCTCCGAGAAGGAATGACCTGATGTGAAAGCGAGCGGTCTTCCGTTGCTATGTCTGAAATGCTCGAAATATGCAGGCGTTGTGCCTACAACCGGATAGCCGCGGTGGTTGTCGCCCATCGCAATCGGTACAGCCCAAGCCACCTGCGGCAGGGCCTCGACCATCTCGTAGGTGTCCCAGTCGATGCCCGGTCCAGTCGAACCCACCCCAAAGACCGTCGCCATGAGGACCTGCACCGGATTGCCGCGCGACGCCACAATCAGATCGATGCCCGATGCCGAGTTAGCGAAACTCTCTTTCGCGGAAACACGCAATCGCTCGACGCCGATCACCAGAAATACACTGAGTGCGATCGCAAGAACGGTGAGGGCCGCCACGAAACGCCGGTTCCATAGGCTTCCAACAGCCAGGGAGAGCGTGGTCTTCATACCTTGTTGACCTCGGCAATATCCAACACGCGATCGAAGCCCTCTTCCAGCGACCTGTCATGGCTTACAAAAAGTAAGGCAGACCCCACCGATTCACATTCTCGTTTCAGCAGGTCCAGAAAGGATGTTTTTGCATCTTCGTCGAGTGCTGACGTTGGTTCATCCGCCAGTATCAGTTCAGGCGCCCCGATGAGCGCGCGTGCTGCCGCAACCCTCTGCTGCTGGCCAACACTCAATGACATGGCTAGCGCGGAAACCAGCGCGGGGTCTGACAATCCGAGTTCGTCGAGCAATCGCAGAGCGGATAGCTTCGGATCTGCGCCCGTCCGCTCACGACGGCGTCGAGAGAAGCGGCAGGGCATCAGAACGTTTTCCAATGCCGATTGCCAAGGGATCAGGTTGAACATCTGGAAGATCAATCCGACGTGATCGACTCGAAACCGATCCCGTGCACCGCTCCTGAGTTGTCCGACGTCAGTTCCGGCAACAGAGATGCTCCCCGTCGGTATATCGACGACTCCGGCAATCGCTGCCAGTAGCGTCGACTTTCCTGATCCGCTTGGACCACGGAGGAAAACGCGTTCCCCCTTCTCGAGGCCAAGCGCGTCGATCCGCAGAACAGGCACATCTCCCTTTTTCCAGGCGTACTCAAGCTTGGTGACGTTCAGGACTTTCGCGCCACTGCCGATCAACTCTCGCCTATGCCGGAGTCCGATTTCCGGCAACATCAGAAGCGCTGTCCCAGATATAGATAGAGGAACCCGTCTCCGTCATTGTTGATGGCGTAATCCGCCGAGTAATCCAGTGCGAATTGTTGCGAAAGGCGAAACCTGACACCAAGGCCGCCGGCGTAGCCGCCATTGTCAGTGGAGATGTCTCGAATGCTGCCTCCTCCGCCGCCTACATCGGCAAAAGCCACGTAACCAATTCGCTGGGACAGTCGGCCCCGGAATTCAACCTGCGCAGAGGCGGAATAATCCTCAAGATAGCTCAGCGCCGAGAACCCCCTTGCACCATCGACGAAGCCAACGCCGCAGGTGTCGAAAAAAGGTGCATTGTCGGAAGCGCCGCAAAACACGGCCTTCCCAGCAATAACGCCGTTCTCTCCCACCGACTGGTAGCCGGATAGTGAAAGGACGTTTTTCATGTAAGAGCGATCATCGAGTTGAAATCGATCGTTGAAGACGGAGTCGATTTCCTCCGCAAAGGTGATCGCGGCAGAACCGACAACACCCGACGTCGGATAAAATGTATCGTCCCTTGTGTCGTATTTGAGATCGAAGGTCAGGCGACCAAGTTCGGTGTCGAGATCGGGCTGCAGGAAGCCCGGAAGTTCATCGATGAGATCGCTGTCAAGCTCGATCACTGTGTCCACATAAGCAAGTGTTGCCGAGGCTTCGAATTGCGGCGTGAAATTATAGCCAAGCTGGACACCGCCTCCTGTCAAAGACTGCCTGAGCGAAATGTCTTGCTCACCAAGGAAAGGTAACACGACCGGAAGATCGTAGTTGATGTCGCCATCTACGGCTGCGGCTCCCAGTGTCCACCTGCCATCTGCAAAATTGACGATCCCACCGAGACCGTAGCCGACTGTTCCGTTCGAAGTCTGCATGTAGCCAAGACCCAAGCCGGAGGGTTTCGAACCCGGCAAGGTGAAGAGATACCCGGCACCAAGGGTGAGGCCAGAACCGATAACATCGTTTGTGAACGGGATCGGAGCGAGAATAGTTGACCCCGCTCGAAATCCGAAATCGGAATCGACGACGGCTCCCGCGGTCTTCGTCGCCGGCCTCAAGGCTGCGTCAGCTGCAATGGCGGATCCTGGTCCGGCTGCGCCCACACAGAATGCCGCGAAGGCGGCAAGGCAGTTCCGCAACCTGTACGCAGTCCAAGTGCAATCTGCTCCCATTCCGGTCGATCCTTGTTTGTTCGAATATTTTCTTCCTGACCTTTGCTTCAAGATCAAAGGTCAGGAAGCGGTGGCGCTTCCAGCGCTGCAGCCGATGCGAAAGCGCCAGCTCCCGAAACGCGTCAGAACCTGAACTTCGCCCCAAGGAAGGCGCCCGAAAGGTTCAGGTCGTCGAAGGGGCCGAACTCGTCAAACTCCCAGTCGAGGTACCGATAGCCGAGCGCGACATCGACCTTTTCGAACCGGTAATTAACCGCTGCGGCGGCCTGCCAGGTCAGATCGCTCTGACCGGTTCCGACATCGCCGTAGTAGGAAAGATACCAGTTCTCGTTGATGTCCGTCTGACCTCGGAAACCGACGACCCCATCGACGTTGGAGCCGGAGTCTTCTTCTTTCACATCCAGGCCAGCCGCGCTGAGTTCGATCGTAGAGTCGAGCCAGAGGTAACGAAGCCCGCCGGTGATATCGAGTTGAGTTCCCGGGCCTTCATAGATCCGATAACCGACGCCCAAGGTGCTGATGACACCGCGAAGATCCACCTTTCCGTCGATGTCCACATCAAAGCCGAGCACGTCTACAGTGGTGTCGCCTTGTTCCTCGACATCCAAATAGATCAAATCGCCGAAGACAGTCCATTTGCCCTTCTGCGCCGCAACTGTTCCCATGAGGCCGAAATTCAGATCTTCGATGATCTTGTCGATACCCATTTCGATATCGGTACCGGTCGTCGTTTCTCCGCCAAGGGAAGCGCCCCAGAAATAGAGTTCGGCGCCCCATTGCCAGCTGTCCGACATCGCGTCCTGCGCCGACGCGCTCACCGGCGCGGCCATCAACGCGATGGCTGCAAGCGCCGAAGTACGACGCGTAGTGTAGAAACTCATGATCCGTTCCTTTCAATATGTCTCGTCGGCCTGCCTGCGCCCGGCATGTGGCAAACATCACGCGGTACCTGCAGCCAGTGACAGGATTTGGTGGGCAGACGACGGACAAAACCTGTCTGCTCGTCGCCCGCCAGAGGCTTAGTTCAGCGTGTTCTTGTAAATCACGCCGTCCTTCATGATGATCTTGATGTTGTCGCGGTCAGTAACCGGATCGAGGCTTTCCAACGGGTTGCCTTCGACGAGCAGGAGATCGGCCAGCGCGTCCACTTCGACCCGTCCGATAACGCCGGGATACGGATTGCGCGGCCCGGACAGTTGCAGCAATTCCGTCGCATTGCCGGTGGTCATCTTCAGGATTTCATAGGGTGTGAACCAGTCCAGAAGGCGCTCCAATTGCTCTACTTCTTCACTGACACCGATGCCTTTTCCGGGGCTGATGAAGATGTCGGTTCCGTGCACAACCTTGAGGTCGGGCAAGGATTTGATTGCCTCGTAGACCTTGCCGGTTCCTTCGCAGACAATTGCTTGCTTGGCGTTCTGCTCCGGGGTCAGCCCGGGCTCATTGCACAATGTGAATGGCTGGATGCTGAGCCAGACCCCTTCGTCCGACATGCGCTGTAACGTGGCTTCGTCGAGAAGCTGGCCATGCTCAACCGACTTGATCCCGCCATCGATGGCCTGGTTGACGGCGCGGGTCGAGTAGCCATGTACGGTAACGTAGGTGCCCCAATTCTCTGCGGCCGCCACCGCCGCTTCGATTTCCTCCAAGGTAAACTGCGTCGTATCGAGCGGATCGTTGATGCCGCTGACCGAACCGCTGATCGCGAGTTTGACCTGCGAGGCGCCAAGGCGAAGCTGCTCACGCGTTGCGGCGAGCATGAGCGGCACACCGTCGACGACCAATCCGGCGCCCTTCTGGCCGGGAACCGTCATCGTTCCGGTTATGGTCGGATTGGGTTCGACGGGGAGCCGGAAATCGGCGTGCCCGCTGGTCTGCGAAATCATGGCACCGGAGGGATAGACCCGCGGGCCGGGGACCGTGCCTTCATCAATCGCCCGCTTCAGGTCAAATACGTCTCCGGCCATGTCACGAACAGTCGTCACGCCGTTCATCAGCGTTTGTTCGGCGATCACAACGCCCTGGATCACCCCATAGCCCGGTCGTTGGAACAGGACCTCGGGAAACGTGATCCCGGAAAACATAAGATGCGTGTGCGAGTCGATCAGTCCGGGCATCAGCGTGTGGCCCTCACCATCGATCACCATGCCGCCGGCAACCGAAAGCTCTTCGGACGATATCTGAGTGATCACGTTGTCGGTGACGACGACGTTGACGTCCTCGATGAGGGCTTCGTTGACGCCATCGAAAACGTCTACGTTGGTGAACAGGATCGGTCCGTCAGACGTGCCTTCCTGTGCCTGGACTGCGCCGGAACAGATTGCCGCAACGGCAACCAGGGACGCTGTTCGGTTCCAGAGTTTCATTTCTTTCTTGCTCCAATGCTTGATGAACGGGCTTGATTGATTTCTTGCGCCGGGCGGACTTCGAGTGGATCTTGAGCGACAATCGTATTTCGGGCCGTGGGAACGGGCCCTTCGGCAACGAGGGTATCCGCGTCCAGCCGCCAAAGGCTCTGCATGCGCACCATTCCGTCGAGAAGATGGATGGTCTCGTCGCTCGCCTCGGCGCGGAGCGTTCCGGTCACGTTGACGGGCAGATAGATCGAACTCGTGCCACTTTCTGGCTCGAAGTACAGCCGTACCAGTTCGTTGGGCGGCGGCGCGGGAATATGGCTGCACATCCCGATCACCGGAACGAGATAACCGATCCGCTTGCCGTCCGGGCCTGTTCCGGCCGGGATCAGGTACCCTTCGAGGCGCACTGCGGCGCCTTCGAGCAACGGGTTCGTGGCGATCTGCGCCTCCCGACGTTTTTGGGCGACGGTCCAGCGCTGCGCCAGTAGCGCCGCGATATCGAAGCCAGCATCGGCGAGCGCCGCTTCGGCGTCCAAACGGCGCGCTTCGAGGCGCTTCCTGTCCTCCGGGGACAGCTCCGCCTCCGCAAGCCGCGCGCCGAGCCGGACGACCGTCCTGAGGTCGTTCAGCCGCTCCGGCCCCATCTCCAGATAGGGATCGACGAAGGCGCGGGCCGCCGGGTCCGCCAGATCGTCGAAGTCAACCGTGGCCGGCTCCGCTGCAAACCCGGCCGTCCCCGCGGAGAGGGCCATGGCGGTCGCGAGGATCACGCGCATCCCTTGTCCGCCCCCGCGGCGGCTCAATTGCCGCCCTCGGGCGGCAGGCCGGGGGCGATGTCGGGCATACCGGTGGAAAACTCGAGATTCCACGCCTCCTCGCTCACCGGCTCGAAGCGCGGCGTGGCCTCGGGCTCGAAGCGGATCGGCTGGCCCGGAAAGACGCTGAGCAACTCGTCGTCCCGCACCGCGACGGTCCCGTTAACGACAACCGCCTTGAACCCGGTCGACGGCACCAGCCCTTCGGCATAGGTCGAGTTGTCCGTCACCGTTGCTGGGTCGAACACGACGATATCGGCGACCATCCCTTCCTGCAGCCGACCACGTTCCTGCATGGCCTTTAGTCCGGTGTCGCCCAGGTGTTTGGCGGCGTTGTAGCTGAGTATCGACATGATCTGCATCAGCGGAATGTCGTTCTCTCGGGCGAGCCGGATCGCCTTGGCACGTGCGCCCGAGGTGCGCGGATGAGTGTTGCCAATCTGATCGGACGGCGTGTCCCACGCGCCAAAGAGCGGTGTCGCTGCCATCGCGTCACTTGCCATCGTCGTGCCGCGCAGCGTCAGCCAGCGCACCGAGTCCTCCTCTGGCATCTTGAAGAGGATGATCTCGCGGGTCGGATCGTCTTTCAGGGCCTCCTCGAACGATGCCGTCGTGTAGAAGTCACCGGTGATGGGGTCCTGCACCGTGTCCTCGTATCTATGGCCGAGCCTGTCCACCCAGTTTTCAGGCTGCATGAAGACCGCGTTCACCGTGGTTGCCCCAGCCGAGTAGGGATAGACCTCGCCCCAGACGTTGTGACCCTGTTCGGACAGACGTGTCAGCAATTCATGCGTCAAACGGTAGCCGGGATTGTTGAAGTGCAGGATCGAAACCGGCGCGTCGAGCGCGAGACCGTTGGCCAAAGCCTCCTGCGCGCCCACATTCTCGTTGGTTGCATTGTCCGGGGTGAAGCGCGTGTGGACGCCGGTGTGCCGGCCGTAGCGGGCGGCGACCTTCTGAACCTCGAACATCTCGCGCGAGGTAACACTGTTGCGCATGTAGCCCAGCGTGCTGCCGATCCCGACCGCGCCGTCCTGCAAGCCCTTGTCGAGGATGCGCAGAATCTCGTTGCCAGTGTCATAATCTGCCTTGGTCTGGCTCCAGCCGGATTGCTTGCGGGTTTCCAGAACAGCAATCGGGCCGCGCAGCAGGTTGTCCCCGCTGGCCCCGTCGATGGCGATAGAACGCGCGATCTCGTGGCTCGCCGCGCATCCGTAGTTGGCCTGCGTAACGCCTTCGCGCGCGGCATACCATTCCGGGATGAGGTTTGCAGCGCAGCCCATCTCCAGATCCATGCTGCTGGTCAGCCCGTCGTGCAGCCCGAACCTGTAGCCGATCGGTGCCTGCCAGTGAAAATGTGTATCGATGAAGCCGGGCGCGACGACGTGGCCCGTGGCGTCGATCTCGTCCGCGCCAGTCAGAGTGTCCTTCGAGATCTCGACAATCCGGCCGTCCGTGATCCCGACGTTGGCGATGTCGTCGTAGAGCGTCTCCGGGTCCATGACCCGTCCGCCGGTGATGACGAGATCGTAGTCCTGTGCAATGGCCGTTGAAGAGACGGACAAAGCAAGAAAGGTTGCAAGCGCGGTTGCTGAGCTTTGTTTAGCCAAGGTCTTTCCTCCCTGTCGAAAAACGCGAGATCCCCGGCCAAGCCAATGCTCGACCAGGGAGAAGGTGTTTCAGTCAACTTTTTCAGTTTGCGAGCGCATTCCGGATGGCAACTCCCGCTGGAATGTTCTGCACGACCGAGTCGTCCACCACGACCCGACCATTCACGACGACATAGGGAATGCCGGTCGAGGGCAGAGAGTTCTCGCCGATCTTGGGGGTCGAGTTATCGGTCACCGTCTCGGGATCGAAGATCGTGATGTCGGCGGCCGAGCCCTCCTGAACGCGCCCGCGGATCTTCATTTGGGGCACATGGTCTTCAAGGAACAAGGCCGGCTCGTAGCTCATCTTGGAGATGGCATCCATCAACGAGACCGTCCCGTCCTCACGCACCATGCGCAGGATCTTCGCGTGGGTTCCTGCGCCGCGGGCGTGTCCGTTCGCCTTGCCGTAGGGCGTGTCGAACGTTGCGGTAAAGCCAAGCTTGTTCCCGTCATCGTCTGTGATAATCCACGGCATCCCGTCCGATCCGACGATCACGCCCGGCCGGGCGAAGGCTTCGTCGATGTATTCCTGCTTCATGGTGTACATCAGCAGATCGGTTCCGGGCGCTTCCTTGCGCAGACGATCGAATTCCTCGTTCGTCAGCGGTTCGCCCGTCGCCGCCAGCTTGTAGTCCGAAGCCTGAATGCCCATCCGCTCTTCGAAACCCGGCGCATTGTAATCGGCATCCACATAGGTGCCGGCATATTCATAGGGGTAGAACTCGCCAACCACCTTCTGGCCGTTGGCCCGGGCCGAGTCGATCAGGTCAAGGCATTGCTTTGTCAGACCAAGACAGTTGCTCTGCACATGGTGGATCAGCATCGGCACGTTGTTCTCGCGCGCAATGGTCAGCATCTCCGTGATGCCCATGAAGCCGCTGGGCGGGATTTGGGCCAGATACCGGACATGCGTGGTGATTGGCACATCGTATTTGGCAGCCAAGCTGGTAACGCCCATGAGTTCCGGGCTGCCAACCACGGTGTAGTACCCGATGGGATAGGCAATTCCGATCCCACCTTGCTTCAGCTCCGTTTCGATCGCCTCGATGATCGCGCCCTCATCAAGCGGATCGAAGGTCTTCGTCTTGAACTTCGCTCCGTCCTGCATGGCTGCCCCGAGGGCCGGACTGTAGAGAACACGTCCGTCCGGTTCCTGCCCGTCGAGCACCGCCACACGCGCGCCGACATGCGCAACGTTGGTCCCGTAGTTCACGAAGGACTTGCCGTCCCAATATTCATAGAAGTTCTTGACCGGGAACGCGCCCACCTCGAGGTCCAGCGGAGTGGTCACGCCATCCCGAACATAGAGCTTGTGCCCGAACTCCGACTGAGCATGTGAGTGGTAGTCGATGAAACCGGGGGCGACCACGTGGCCCGTGGCGTCGATCACCCGCGCTCCTTCGAGTTCCTGGTCGGTGATCTCGGTAATGAAGCCATTGTTGATGCCAACATTGGCAACGGCATCGAAGCCGGTTTCGGGGTCCATCACCCGACCGCCCGCGATGACAAGGTCAAAGGACTGCGCAAAGGCCCCAGTGGGCAAGGCAAGGGACGCGAGAAGTAGGAGAGCGGTAGAGTTCTTGCTCATATTGAATAGTCTCCACTAACAGGTTTTTTAGAGATCGCCGGTTGTGTGTTCGCCGGTCTATTTCGGGAAAAGGAAAGTCACGTTGAATCGCGCACCCCAATCGGGACCGTTCTCGTTTCCATCGACATAGCGCCGGCCTGCGAGCTGGAAGCTGATCGGCTGCTTGCCGAATGTCACGAGCTTGCTGACGCCGGCATTGACCGGAACACTCCATTCCTCGGTGTTCCAGTCGTAGGTGGATTCCGTATTCAACGAGAAGGTCCAAGCGTCCGGCGTCGTATAGGTCAGGAACGGCTGCACGAAGGTCGTGTTGTACTGCTCGCGATCATCCGGTTCGTTGATGCCCCAGATGTGGTTGACCAGCCCGCCGAACGTCCAGCCGTTGGCCTGCCGAAGCGCAACGGCGGTCGGACCAAGGCCGAACTGCTTGCTGGAAAGCGCGTCGTCGGTTGCCGTTGGCAAGAGGGCGATCGGACCGAAGCCAAGAATCCAGCCTCCAACAGGTTGCTTCGGGGAGAAGAACAGGGACTGCTGGATATCTCCCAACCCCGAAATGTCGTCGAGTCCGGGCGCTGGAGCCTCAATGTCGACAAGGGGAATGATGGTCCGCGAAATTAGGTTCCAGTTCTCCCCGATGTCGAACGGAAAGACCGGCTCGATCAACAGCGTCCGGCGCGAGGTATCGTTCGGGCCGATGCCGTCGTCGTAGTTGAACTGGAACGGGACGCTGATCAGGCTCGCCACGGGGTTCGAAAGCTGCTTGGCAAGATCGGCATCCGCAAAGGTAACGTTTGATGTCAATGTCAATGTCAATGAGCAAGACAGCGCAGCCAGAGATGCACAGTTCGATCGTCTGTAAAACGCTTTCGTCATGCTATGACTCCCCCGCACAACATCCTTGATCGCCGACCACCAAGGGCTCTGCGAGCAATGCAATGACACCCAATGAACGTCGTGGTTCATCCGCGACGCCCAGTTGCTAACTGCAGAAAAAGCTTAGACAAACCCCGGAGGTCGGAAAGAAATTACATTATCCGAATCTTCCGTCTCTTGATGGGAAAGGAATTACGCTATCCGAATCTTCCGTCTTTTCTCTGCCTCGCGGCGCGGTGCATGCCAGGCCATAGTCGTGGACGGGCATATTGGGGAATGTGCACGAGAAAACGCCCAGCTTCAGGCTGGGATGAGAAACGCCTACGACCGACTCTAATCTGGAGAACTGAGTGTGACCGACGGTGTTTCTCCGAAGAGGTTTCTGTACTCCGTTGAAAACCGCCCCAAGTGAGTTAGTCCAAGCGAGAGGGCGACTTCTTTGACTTTCGTCTCGTCTGGTCGGGACATCGCGAGTGCCGTTCGGGCCTGCATCAGACGTCGTTTCTTGAAATAGTTCAGGGGGGAGGTCCCGTAGACCGAATTGAAGGCATCGTAGAACACCGTGCGTCCCACGCCTGTGGCCCTGCACAGATCTGCGAGGGACACCGGCGCTCCCTCGGCCGCCATAAAGTGCTCCTCGGCACCTCTCACAATCCGTTGATAGCTCTTTGCGAGCGGCATCCGCATGCCCGTAACTGGTGTGCCAGCCATGTACGCTTCCAACATGACGTCATACAGGCATTCGGCGATCACAGCCTGGCGGGTGTGGTGGCAGCCCGAACCGGCGGATAGTTCAGCAAGGCAGGCGCTCAGGGAACGGCGCAGCCGGATTGCCGACAAAGGCGGCAGGTACAGGGCGCCATCATGCAGATGGATTTCGTCAGGCTCCACGCCCTCGAGCGCGGCCAGTGACCTGACAAAACTGTCCCGGTTCAACCCGATAGTGAAGTAGTCGCGCCCGGCGCCCCGCGTCGAATATCCGTCTGGGCCAGAACTGATGTACAGGGTTGAAGCGGAAGCGGAGACGCCGTTGAAAAAATACTCACCGCGCCAGTGGACTGGCACCACGAAAGCAATCAGGGACGGGTCGGGAACGATATGACCGACGCTGAGGGGGTCGACACGGTTCCTGATGAGCCAGGTCTCTTGAGCGCGGCCTACAACCGCGTCAATCTTGTACTCGCCATTGCCAAGCTGAGTCTGGTGGGCCTCCAAGACCGGAGACGCCTTGGCAAGAGGTTCGAAGACCGCCGACCGAATAACCTGTGAGGTTCTATCCGTTCGAGAATCTATCACATTCATTCCGAGAACCTCCTTTCTCAGTGCGCCCCTTCCCGCCAATAGGGGCACAGGCGTCCTCGTGCCTCAAGTAGCCCGTAGTGTCACATCTTCCATGTCGGATCAGATTATCCGGTCTAAGAGCGTCCAAAGACGTTCTTAACCGAGCCGCTGAAACAGAGGGCGGCAGTGCCAATTGACCCGCACCGGGTTTGCCGGAGGCTCCAACTCCTGAGTAGGATGGAGCATCATGACAAAGACAACGAACAAGTATTCACCGGAAGTACGCGAGCGCGCTGTGCGGATGGTTTTGGAAGGCGCAGGGCAGCATGAAAGCCGTTGGTCGGCGATCCTGTCGATTTCATCGAAGATCGGTTGCGCGCCTCAGACGCTGAACGAATGGGTCAAGAAGGCCGAGGTCGATACCGGCCAGCGCGGCGGTATCACGACCGAGCAGACCGAGAAGATGAAGGAGCTTGAGCGCGAAGTGCGCGAGCTCAAGCAAGCCAATGAGATCCTGCGCAAAGCGTCTGCATATTTTGCCCAGGCGGAGCTCGACCGCCCACTGAAACGATGATCCGGTTCATAGAAGACCACCGCGCGGATTATGGGGTCGAGCCAATCTGCCGTCTGCTGCCGATTGCCCCTGCAACATTCTATGATCATTTGGCCAAGCGCACTGATCCTTCGCGCCTTTCGGATCGCGCCAAG
>NZ_JBFBVU010000079.1:0-1102 GCF_040689105.1 Meridianimarinicoccus marinus | reverse complement strand
GCGGCGACGGCAAGGGGGGCTGCGACGGCGGCCAGAAGGATGGTCGGTCGGAACATGTCGGATCTCCTGTGTGAATGACTGCGGGGATCCTACAGGTGGCGCGCGACCGGCCCCATTCGTAGCCGGGCCTTGCGCCTGCGTAGTTCTACGGAGTGCGCCCCGCCTCGATCCACAGGCGGGTCATTTCGGCGGGCGAGGTGGTGCCAAGCTTGGCGCCGATCGCGGCCCGGTGGCTTTCCACCGTGCGGGGCGAGACGTCCAGCGCGCCGGCAATCTCGCGGGTGGCAAAGCCGCTGGCCACCAGCGACAGCACCTCGCGTTCGCGCGGCGTCAGACCGGCGATCAGGGCTTGCGTCTCGCGGCGCTCTGCGGTCTGCGCCAGAACCCGTTCCAGTGCCGTCTGGCCCTTCTGGACCGCGTCGATCAGATCCTGTTCATCCACCGGCTTGGACAGGAAATCCAGGGCCCCGTTGCGAAACGCCCGGCGGCAGGCCTCGATATCGCCATGCCCCGAGATCACCACCGTCGGCCAGTCGACCCGGGCCGCGCGCAGCTGTTCCTGCAGCTTCAGCCCCGAGATCGCCGGCATCCGGATGTCCAGAACAAGGCACCCCGGCGCGAGGCTCGGCAGCGCCTGCAGGAAGGCCTGCGGGCTGGCAAAGCCGGTGGCGTGGATGCCCACGGTCGACAGCAGCAGGCACAGCGCCTCGCGCACCGCCGCATCGTCATCCACAAGGTAGACCGGGATGCTCATTGCGCGGCCTCGCGGCTTTCGCGGACCAGCGGCAGGCTGAGCCGGAACCGCGCGCCCTGAGCGGAGTCAATCAGCGCCAGATCGCCCCCGGCACGCTCCACCAGCCGCTGGCTGAGGGCCAGGCCCAGCCCGGTCCCGGCCTCGCGCGTGGTCACGAAGGGCGCAAACAGCCGGTCGCGGATCTCCGCCTGCACCCCCGGCCCGGTGTCCTGAACCTCCAGACGGGCCTCTGCACCGACCTGCGAGAGAGTGACGGTCACGACCCTTGGGCGCGCGGCCTCCTCGACCGCGTCCAGCGCGTTCCGGATCAGGTTGAAGATCACCTGTTCCAGCTCGATCCGGTCGGCC
>NZ_JBFBVU010000078.1:0-1192 GCF_040689105.1 Meridianimarinicoccus marinus | reverse complement strand
CAGGCGCAACAGGGCGAGACCTTCGTCAAGATTGCGGAAAACCTGCTTGAATAGAAACGCCTCGAAGGCAAATCGGCGTCGACCCTCGCCAAGACCGCGTGGCTGCACAAGTTGCTCTGTGCAGATATCGGCGACTATCCCATCCGTCAGATCACCGCCCGCGACATCCTGGTTCCGCTGAAGAAGATGGAGGCGAAAGGACGGAACGAATCCGCCCTCAGGATGCGTTCGGCTGCAGGACAGGTCTTTCGCTATGCCATTGCCATTGGCCTTGCGGATAACGATCCGACCTTTGGCCTGAAGGATGCCTTGGCCCGGGCGCCGGTCAAACATCGCTCTGCATTGATCGACCCCGCAGATGTCGGCGCAATGATGCGGGCGATCGAAGGCTTCGATGGCCAACCCGCAACCCGGCTTGCCCTTCAACTTCTGGCCATGACCGCTTTGCGCCCGGGCGAACTGCGGATGGCAGAGTGGTCGGAAATTGACATGAACAAGGCAATCTGGATCATTCCGGCAGATCGCGCCAAGATGCGGCGCCCTCATATGGTGCCCCTTGCGCCGCTGGCGCTGAGCAAGCTGCGCGAGCTTCAGGAATTGACCGGCTGGGGAACCTATCTGTTTCCATCTATCCGTTCCTCCAAACGCTGCATGAGCGAAAACACCCTGAACGCCGCGCTGCGCCGTATGGGGTACAGCGGTGACGAAATGACGGCACATGGTTTTCGGGCCACGTTTTCCACGCTCGCCAATGAATCTGGCCTTTGGAATGCAGATGCCATCGAACGCGCGCGCGCTCACGTTGAAAGCAACGAGATTCGCAGAGCCTATGCGCGGGGTGCGCATTGAGAGGATCGCATCAAGATTGCGCACTGGTAGGCCGATTATCTGGATCAGCTTTGTGCCCGGAGTGGACGCCCTCGGACACCTTGAAGCAAGACGTCGTCTATTACTGTCGGAAGGACTGAAAATGGTCCTTGCCAAGCGGTAATACCATTTGTAGCGTCCAATGTATGAACTGACACATGATGTGTCGTTTCCACTCCCCTTTCGGGGAGTCCCGGGAGCCGGGACAGGAAACGCGCATCATTGCTGCTGTGCCGTACCTGCCCCATCCTGGCCTGCTGCCGGTTTCGTGGACGGCAACTTAAGCTTTCATAGCTCGCTCCTCGAAGGTCATAGGACTTAGATA
>NZ_JBFBVU010000077.1:0-1250 GCF_040689105.1 Meridianimarinicoccus marinus | reverse complement strand
TGCGGATCAGTTGTCCTGCTCCAGCCGGTCCACCATTTCGCCAAAGCCGCGCGCCTTGGCGTGTTGCAGCGGGGTGACGCCGTCGCGGTCGGCCAGGCTTCGGTCGGCCCCGGCGGTCAGCAGGGCATCCAGAACGGCCTGGTGGTTCGGACCGCCGTCGCCCAGGACCACCGCCTCCATCACCGCGGTCCAGTGCAGGTTGTTGACGTGATCGAGCGGCGCGCCGGCGGCGATCAGGCGCCGGACGACCTCGACATGGCCCAGATGCGCCGCCGCGATCAGCGCGGTGCCGTCATAGGGGCTGGTCATCAGCCCCGGATCGTTGCCGAGCGCGATGGCCAGCGACATCAGGTCGGGGTCATCGGCCACGGCGGCGATGGTGACCACGTCATAGGCGCGCCCGTCCAGCGCGTTCATATCCGCCCCGGCTTCGGCCAGCGCGCGCAGGGCCGCGTCGGACGAGGCGAAGGCGGCCACATGGAGGGGCGTGCGCCCCTTGGGATCCCGCGCATTAACGTCGGCCCCGGCCGTGACATGCCGCTGGATCGCATCCAAATCGCCCACATGCGCGGCCAGAAACAGCCCGTCGTAGGCGGCGATCTCTCGGGCGGAGGGGGCGGTCTGGGCCGACGCGGCCGCGCCGAGGGCGATCCAGAGGGCGGCGAGAATGAGGCGGGTCATGTGAATTCCCTTCAGCGGCAGTGCCTGATTGGCCGGGCCGCGCGCCTGGGCGCGGCCCGGTTGTCTCATTCCGCCCCGATGGTATCGAGGCCCACGCGGGCGCAATCGGCGTCGATGGCGCCCGACGGCGCACCGCCGACCCCGATGCCCCCGACAAGCGCGCCGCCGATGCGGATCGGCAGGCCGCCGGCCTGGATCACCAGCCGCGCATCCATGTCCCGCAACCCGTTGTTCTGCGGGCTGCCGGCGATGAAGTCGGCCAGGCTGGCGGTGTCGCGGCCAAGGCCGGCCGAGGTGAAGGCCTTTCCGGTGGCGCTGGACGCCGTGTGCGGCCCGGACTTGTCGGCCTTCAGCAGGACCTTGGTGGCGCCGTCGCGCGCCACGATCGCGACGCTGACGTTGTGGTTCAGCTCGGCACAGGCGGCCAGCGCGGCACCAGCGGCCTCGGTCGCCATCGCCAGCGGCAGGTAGGGGGCGGTGGGAAGCTCTTGCGCGGCGACGGCAAGGGGGGCTGCGACGGCGGCCAGAAGGATGGTCGGTCGGAACATGTCGGATCTCCTGTGTGAATG
>NZ_JBFBVU010000076.1:0-1386 GCF_040689105.1 Meridianimarinicoccus marinus | reverse complement strand
AAGACGCTTTACGACAAGATCTGGGATGCCCATCTGGCCCATGAGGCCGAGGACGGCACCAGCCTTCTGTATATCGACCGCCACCTGGTGCATGAAGTCACCAGCCCGCAGGCCTTCGAAGGGCTGCGCATGGCGGGCCGCACCGTGCGCGCGCCGGACAAGACCATCGCCGTTCCGGATCACAACGTGCCCACCACGCCGGGCCGCGAAGATCCCAAGAACATGACCGAGGATTCGGCCATCCAGGTCGCCGCGCTGGACAAGAACGCCAGGGATTTCGGCATCCACTACTACCCGGTGTCGGACGTGCGTCAGGGCATCGTGCATATCGTCGGCCCCGAACAGGGCTGGACCCTGCCCGGCATGACCGTGGTCTGCGGCGACAGCCACACCGCCACCCATGGCGCCTTCGGTGCGCTGGCGCATGGCATCGGCACCTCGGAAGTGGAGCATGTGCTGGCCACCCAGACCCTGATCCAGAAGAAATCCAGAAACATGAAGGTCGAGATCACCGGCAAGCTGCAGCCGGGCGTCACCGCCAAGGACATCACCCTGGCGGTGATCGGCGTCACCGGCACCGCCGGCGGCACCGGCTATGTCATCGAATACTGCGGCGAGGCGATCCGCGACCTGTCCATGGAAGGCCGCATGACGGTCTGCAACATGGCCATCGAGGGCGGCGCCCGCGCCGGTCTGATCGCGCCGGATGAAAAGACCTTCGCCTACGTCAAGGGCCGCCCGCACGCGCCCAAGGGCGCCGATTGGGACAAGGCCATGGAGTGGTGGCAGACCCTCTACACCGACGAGGGCGCGCATTTCGACAAGGTCATCACCCTGAAGGGCGAAGAGATCGAACCGGTCGTGACCTGGGGCACCTCGCCCGAGGATGTGCTGCCGATCACCGCCAAGGTTCCCGCGCCCGAGGATTTCAAGGGCGGCAAGGTGGAAGCCGCCGCGCGCTCGCTGGAATACATGGGCCTGACGCCGGGCACGCCGCTGACCGAGATCGAGATCGACACGGTCTTCATCGGCTCGTGCACCAACGGCCGGATCGAGGATCTGCGCGCCGCCGCCGCCATCCTGAAGGGCCGCAAGATCAAGGACGGCATGCGGGCCATGGTCGTGCCGGGCTCGGGTCTGGTGCGGGCGCAGGCCGAGGAAGAAGGCCTGGCCGACATCTTCAAGGAGGCCGGATTCGAATGGCGCCTCGCGGGCTGCTCCATGTGCCTGGCCATGAACCCCGACCAACTGGCCCCCGGCGAGCGTTGCGCCGCCACCTCGAACCGCAACTTCGAAGGCCGTCAGGGCCGGGGCGGACGCACCCACCTGCTCAGCCCCGCCATGGCCGCCGCCGCCGCCGTCACAGGCAAGCTGACTGACGTGCGC
>NZ_JBFBVU010000075.1:0-1633 GCF_040689105.1 Meridianimarinicoccus marinus | reverse complement strand
TGGCGCTCGCCCCGCGAGTTCATCAGGGCCAAAACCGAAACCGCTTAGGTGTCCGGTGAAACGGGGGCTGGATCACCGCCCATCTCGGCGTCAAAATAAAAATTTGGGCAAAAAATTCAAAAAAAAACAGCAATGGGAACGTCTGATCTACTGTTTTGGCTGCACCGATTTCCGTGCAATCGAGCTTTGATTTAGCAGACGAGGACCGATTTTGGGCTCGTAGCGTCAGAATTGGCTGTCCCGAGCCCCTGATTTTGGGCAGGGTCCAGCTCATGCCATCAGTTTCCGTCGAACAAGAAACAAGTTGCCAAGGGCGAACAGCGTGAAGAACTGCGCGCGGTTCTTGGCGAGACCACGATAACGGGTATTGATGTATCCGAACTGGCGCTTGATCACCCGGAAGGGATGCTCAACCAGGGCCCGCACCTTGGCAATGATCCGGTTGATGTCTTCTTCGATCGGATGAAGTTTGCCGCCTATGGCAGCCTTTCGCATCACACCCCAGAACTTGCCCGCCCCGGAGAATGCCGCCTCTCGCGCGGTGCTGACATAACCCTTGTCGGCCCAAACCGATGTCTCCTTGCCGTGCAGAAGGTCGTCCCAGACCTGGCTGTCATGAACCTTGGCGGTAGTGGTTTGGAGGCTGTGGACGATGCCACTGTCTGCATCGACGCCGACATGCGCCTTCATGCCAAAATACCAGTCGTTGCCCTTCTTTGTCGACGACATCTCGGGATCGCGCGCCTTGGCCTCGTTCTTGGTCGAGCACGGCGCACCGATGATCGTCGCATCCACCAGTGTTCCGGAGCGAAGCGTGATACCCTGATCGGCGAGGTGAGTGTTCACCTCGACAATCAGCTTTTCGGTCAGCTGATGCTTCTCCAGCAGGTGGCGAAAGTTCAATATCGTTGTCTTTGTCATGATGCTCCATCCTACTCAGGAGTTGGAGCCTCCGGCAAACCCGGTGCGGGTCACTGTTCGACGGCCTCCAGCAGCATGTCACGCACGTCCGAGCCGCTGATGCCGGCATTGGCCACGGCGCGCCAGGCAATGATCTCGCGGTCGTGGGCGTCGATCAGAAAGGCTGCGCGGATGACATCGCCATTCCAGCAGGTGAACTCCAAGCCGTCCGAGCACCAGCGCAGGTTCGAGCGCATCATCACCACCTTGCCGTCGTGGGTGCGTTCGGGCCGGTCAAAGCCAGAGCGTTCCAGCAGCAGGTTGTTGGTCTTCATGATGCGGTAGACCCGCTTGTGGTTCACGGGCGCGAGCCGCTCGGCCCGCAGCTCCCGGTTCAAAACGGCGGTGATCCGGCGGTAGCCATAGGTCGGGCGCTTCGCCACCAGCCGCTCGATGCGCGGCAACACCGCCGCGTCTTGAGCTTTATGGTAGCTCCGACGCGGCTTGGCGCTCCCGTTCAGTCGCTCGTGCAGGTTGGAGCGGGACACGCCCAGAGTTTCGGCGATGGCTTTCATGGCAAATCGTCCCGTTTGAGCGATTGCGCAAGCAAGGTCGGTTTTTTTGACCGGGACTTGTCGAGCGCTTCCTTCAGGATCTCCACCTCGAGCGTCTTGCGTCCGAGCTGGCGTTCAAGTTCGCGGATGCGGGCTTCCATCTCGCGCACCGTCTTGTT
>NZ_JBFBVU010000074.1:0-1663 GCF_040689105.1 Meridianimarinicoccus marinus | reverse complement strand
TGCGCGATCCGGAAGCGCGGTTGTCATCCTGGCGTCACCGAAGACCGAGACCCGTTCGCCGGACTCCAGGGTCATCGTGACGGTGACACTGGTCTTCTCATGGAGCCTGCTGATCAGATGGAACCGCAACGCGCCGCCGGACTTGGGGAACGGGATGTCGCCCAGCTCGTCGATGATGACGCAGTCCAGGGCCGAGAGCGTCGAAGAAACGGGCCGTCTTGCCGGGAGTGATCAGGGTGGTTCCAGGCGCGATCGCGATGTGGGTTTTGCCGGTACCGGTTCCGCCCGCCAGGATGAGATTGTGTGCCTCTTCTGTGACCCGGCCTGCGCAGAACGGCGCGATCCGGGGCCGGGTGACGGCGGCCGCGCTGTCATCGAAGGCGGCGACGTCCTTGTGGTGGGGGACTTTCGCGATGCGCCTTTGATACTGGATGGAGCGCACGCGTCGCTCTACGGTCTCGGCGTCGATCAGGTGCTTGATCGCAGTGGTCAGACTTGGTGGCTTGCGCGCGGACGGCAAATCATGGGCGCAAGCTGCCATCCCGTGCAGCCTCGGGGCGGTCAGTTGGTCGATGGGGGCGTTCATGCGGCAGCCTCCTCAGCCGAGCACGGCGTCTCATAGCGCTTGCAATCGGCCTCGGGCCGCAAGGTCAGCTGCGGATAGCTATGGGCGTCGCTGAACGGCGTGATGACCGGCTCCACCGACTGGCTGATCAGGTTGAGGATGGCGGCCAGGCGCAGGGTGTCTTGCTCCACCGCCGGGTCGCAAGCCGTCTCGACCACCTCGATCCCGTGATCCTGGGCCAGCAGAAGCAAATCGACGAACTCCCGATCCCCGCCCTTGCCGGCCATGCAATGCTCCCTGATCCGATGCATGGCCTCAGGCAGTTGCCAGTCCACAAAGGGGGGCGCCGTCGCGCAGGGCACCGGGCTTGCGATCCGGCAGCGGCACGCAATGCCAAGGCTCGAAACAGCTGACATTGCGGGTGAAGCGACGCTTGTGCCCGGCGATGACATCCTGGCCCGACACCAGCACGATCCGGTCTGCATCGGCGCGCAGCGACGCATGTTGCCCCGCGAACCGGGACAGCAGGCTGTCGCGATTGCCGGCATATTGAACCAGGCAGGTGGAGCGCACACGAACGGTCTTTTCCACCTATCCGTCAAATGCCCACCCCAGTGGGCGCAGTTCGGCGCGTTCGTCTTCGAACACCTCTGCAATCGTGCGATCCGATTGCTCGGGATGGGGCCGGTTTGCCAGCTTTTCACAGCGCGGGCGCAGCCAATCGTTCAGCGCATCGAGATCATCAAAGGCAGGTTTGGGCACAAACAACCGGCCGCGCAAAAACGGGACCCGGTTCTCGACCTGTCCCTTCTCCCAGCCTGTGGCTGGCGTGCAGGCAACCGGCTCCATCACACAATGGTGCATCACGGCCAGGAACCGGGGACGGAATATCCGGTCCTTCGCGCGCGCGACGTAGGTCAGAGGTGGTCTTGGAGGTGTCGATGATCACCCGGCGTGGAACCCTGCCATGGAAAGACAGCGCCTGCGCAAAGGCATCGGGCACCATCTCCTGGGCTTCGCCGGGACAGGCCACGACAAAGGGCTTGCGGCTGTGGCACAGGCGGAAATGGGCAACCTTCACCTTCTGCCCGACACCGC
>NZ_JBFBVU010000073.1:0-1664 GCF_040689105.1 Meridianimarinicoccus marinus | reverse complement strand
CTCGTCGGCCATGATGCGTTCGATGAGGTCGGCGTCACATTGCTCGTCGCAGAGGAACTCGCGGATCCCGCCATCCCATGTTCGGACGTCAGCGAGGAATTCCTGCAGGCATTCGATGCCGCGGTCCGTGAAGGTCGTGATGCCCTCCTCGGTTCCGTCGTCGACCCAGATCATCTCGCCATAGTCGATGTTGTCGGTATTGGCGCTGACAAGCTCGATGAGTTCGAGGTTCTCGCCGATCCTTTTGGCGACCTCGTCGATGGTGTGGACATTGATGACCCGGCCCATCAGGCGGCCTCGGCCGCTCGGGTTGCTGGTGTCTGCCAATTCCATGGGAGCAACTCCGGCAGCCGTGAGACGGGCATATCTGAGATGCGTGCGATGACGTCGGCGAGCCAGGCTTGCGGGTCGACGTCGTTCAACTTGGCCGTGCCGATCAGCGTGTACATGGCGGCTGCGCGTTGCCCGCCTCGCTCTGATCCGGCAAAGAGCCAGGACTTTCTGCCAAGGGCCACACCGCGCAGCGATCTTTCGGCGGCGTTGTTCGTCAGGCAGACCTGGCCATCCTCGAGGAACCGGGTGAAGCCCGGCCAGTGGTTCGCTGACAGCAGGTAGTCACTTGCTTTGGCGACCTTCGCGTGTTTTGAAAGCTTCGCTCTCTCGCCTCGCAGCCAGCGTTCCAGGTTTTCGACGAGTGGTACCGACAGGCGTCGGCGCGCCTCAAGCCGGCCGGCGGGATCGAGGCCGTTGATATCGCGTTCGATATCGAACAGGGCATCGATCCGCTTCACGGCCTCGAAGGCGATGGGCGAGATATCCTTGGACGACTTGCCCTTGCGGATGTTCCCCTCGACATCGGCCAGTTCGAAGAACTTGCGGCGGGCATGGCTCCAACACAGCGCGGGCAGAACCGGGCCTGGCATACGATCGCCTGGTAGAGTTGGTTGTACCCGGCATAAGCGTCGGCCTGGAGAATGCCCTGCCAGCCCGTGAGATGTCCTGTAGGATGTTCCCCGCCCCGGTCGCGGGAGAACTTGAAGACCACGGCCGGCGGGGCGGTTCCGGCAAACGGGCGGTCATCGCGGACGTAGGTCCAGAGCCGCGCCGTTTTCGTCCCGCCGCGGGCCAGCAGCGGAACCGTCGTATCGTCGCCATGCAACCGTTCGGCGGCCATCACATGCGCCTCGATCAGCGCCTGCAGCGGTTTCAGCGACTCGGTCACCGCGCCGACCTGATCGGCGAGCGTGGACAGGCTCAGTTCCACGCCTTCTCGGGCATAGCGTTCCGCCTGACGGTTCAATGGTTGATGCTGGCTGTATTTTTCGCACACGATCATAGCCAGCAGGCTCGGTCCCGCCCAGCCGCGGGGAACCGGGTGGAAGGGCGCCGGGGCTTGCGCGATCTTCTCGCAGTCGCGGCACGTGAACTTCTCGCGGACGGTCTGAACCACCTTCCACTGCCGGGGGATAACCGCCAACGTGTCAGTGACATCCTCACCCATTTTCACAATGCGATCCGAACCGCAGCAGGTGCAGTTCGCCGGTGCCTCGACCACGACCCGTTCGCGCGGCAGATGGTCGGGAAACGGTTTCTTCACGGGTTTGCGCCGCTCGAACGACGCGACCTTCGTCGCCTTCTCTGCCGCCTGTTCGGCATGGACCTCA
>NZ_JBFBVU010000072.1:0-1952 GCF_040689105.1 Meridianimarinicoccus marinus | reverse complement strand
AGCGCGATCGGATACAAAGTCCCGATTGCCATGCATTATCCCGATGGCGTCACCAGCCCGTCATCGTGAGACAGCCGCAAAAGTCCAGCCTCCGGCGGTCCAAGGTTAGGGAGCAGTGCACCGCTAGTTGGAGTCCAATTCTGTGTTCATGGGACTTTGGTCTGTTGGCTTCGGTGACCAACAGAACAGACACACTTGGTTTTTTCTGAGGCAACCTATCGCGCCTGGACGACAGCAGCTGCAGATTAGTCGAGGATCTCATTCCGAATTGGCTGGCCCGGGTAGACGTCCTTGAGCACCTCAGAGTCCCGCACAACCACTGTTCCGTTGACGATGACATAGGGGATGCCGGTGGTCGGAAGCGCGTTCTCTCCTGCTTCATAAGTGGCATTCTCGGTCACGGTTGCCGGATCGAAGATCGTGATATCTGCGGCCATGCCCGGCTGAATACGGCCCCGAACCGCCATGTCGGGAACCATGTCTTCAAGGAAGCTGGCCTGATAGTAGCTTAGCTTGGCGATCGCATGCATCAAGGTGATCACACCTGTTTCCCGCACCAGACGCAGGAACTTTCCCGAGGTGCCCGCTGCGCGCGGGTGACCGTTGGGCTGGTCGTATGGCGTGTCCCATCCGACCGGCATGCCCCTCTCATCAATGAAAAAGAAGGCATCCGAGCCGACGAAGGTGAGCGGATCTGCCAGTGCAATCATCATGTCCTCTTCCGCGATATGGCTCATGATCATCGCTTCTCCGGGGGACTCCGCACGGTATTTATTGAAACTCTCCTCGGTCAGCACTTCGCCGGTGGCGACGATCTGGAGGTCGGAAAAATCCATCCCGGTGCGCTCCTGGAACCCATCGCCCAGATAGTCCGCGCCAATGATCGAACTTCCGCGCGTCCACGGGTAGAATTCCGAAGCGATGTTCAGCCCGTTCTCACGCGCATCATTGATCAGGTCGAGGCAATCTTGCGTGACGCCAAGGCAGTTGCTGGGCACATGCGAGACGATGATCCCAACGCCACTGGCCTGAGCGACGGCAATCAATTCCTGAACGGCCAGGTATCCGCTCGGCGGAACCTGTGAGATGTAGCGCACGTGGGTCTGGAAGAACGCGTTGTACTTCTTGGCCATGACCGCGATGTCGGTCAGTTCGGACCCCGAAACGGCGGTGGCATAGCCAATGGGAAAGCCGATCCCGAGCGCGCCCTGCCGCAGGCTGTCCTCGACCGCGGCGACGATCTGAGCGCGTTCGGGTGAACGGTAGCCGGTGCGCTCGGTGCTCCATTTCGAACCGTCCTGCGCCGCCCTGTTCACCGCATCGGAAAACAGCGGCTGTCCGCCCACGTCGCTGACAATGCCGTCGAGCCATTGCAACCGGGCGCCAAGGTGGCTGGCCGAGGTGCCGTAATTCGCCTGCATCTTTCCCGCCTTGGAATCGTAATAGGCTTCCACGGGATAGGCTCCAAGCTCCAACTCAAGTGCGGTTGTGACCCCGCCCCGCAAGGCCAGCTTGATCCCGAACGGGTTCTGCCCGTGCCAATGCAGGTCGATGAACCCCGGCGCGACCACGTGGCCGGTGGCGTCGATCACCTCGGCGCCAGAGATATCAGCGTCGGTCACGACCTCGATGCGCCCGCCGTTGATCCCGACATTGCGGATGGCATCCAGATTGGTCTCCGGATCCATGACGCGTCCGTTCTGGATGACCAGATCGAAATCTTGCGCAATGGCTGGCAAAGCCAACGCGGCGCAAATGGAGAAAGCGACAACTCTGATCATGAAAATCCAACCTTTCATAGGGGGGGCGGGCGGCTTTGCCGGTGGAAAAAACGGTGCGTGTCCCCGACGCTAACGCATTCGGGAACACGGCGTCTAGCAGGCTGCTGAAAGAGGCTCGCGCTTGGAACATCTTCCCTTGGACGGAGGAATCGTGGGGATGTTGGCTGTGGG
>NZ_JBFBVU010000071.1:0-2037 GCF_040689105.1 Meridianimarinicoccus marinus | reverse complement strand
ATTTCTTCGCCTTCGATCTGCCGCACAGCGACGCCTGTTATGTCCGGGCCTATCCTGCGGCGACCACCGAGGCCTGGCTTGACGGACATGTCCATGCCTTTGCATTCTTCGGTGCTATCCCTCAGTCGATCCTTTATGACAACGACAAGTGCCTCGTTGCCAGGATTTTGCCCGATGGCACCCGGCAGAGAACGCAGCGGTTCAGCGCGATGCTGTCGCACTATGTGGTCCGGGATCGCTACGGGCGCCCGGGCAAGGG
Source organism: Meridianimarinicoccus marinus (assembly GCF_040689105.1). NCBI lineage: Bacteria > Pseudomonadati > Pseudomonadota > Alphaproteobacteria > Rhodobacterales > Paracoccaceae > Meridianimarinicoccus > Meridianimarinicoccus marinus. The sequence continues at coordinate 1,778 of NZ_JBFBVU010000071.1, read as the reverse complement.
TAATGACAAGGGAGCCGTCGAGGGTCTGGTCGGCTATGCGCGGCGTAACTTCATGGTGCCGATCCCGTCCTTTCCGGACTGGGAGGCGTTCAACGCCTACCTCGAAGAGCAGTGCCACAAACGGCAGGGCGATGTTCTGCGCGGCCACAAGGCCAGCATCGGTGAACGGCTGCAAGCTGACCTTGCCGCGATGCGGGACCTGCCGGCTGCCCCATTCGAGGCCTGCGACCTCCGAAGCGGCCAGGTCACGTCGACATCGGTGGTGCGCTACCGCAGCAACGATTACTCGGTGCCGGTTGGCTATGGCCACCGCGAGGTCTGGATCAAAGGCTTCGTGACCCGCGTCGTCATCGGCTGCGCGGCGCCGCTGATCGCCGATCATCCCCGGTCCTACGACACCGGCGACATGGTGTTCGATCCGCTGCATTACCTGCCGCTGGTCGAACGCAAGATCATGTCTTTCGATCAGGCAGCCCCCCTGCAGGGGTGGGAACTGCCCGAAGCCTTCAGCACGCTCCAGCGGTTGCTGGAAGCCCGCCAGGGCAAAGCCGGCAAGCGAGAGTACGTGCAGGTTCTGCGCCTTCTGGAACGCTTCGAACTGGCAGGGCTGCATCTGGCCGTCAGGGACGCCCTGCGGATGGGCGCGGTCAGCTTCGACGCGATCAAACACCTGGTCCTGTGCCAGGTCGAGCGGCGGCCACCCCGGCTGGATCTGGATGTCTATCCGTTCTTGCCCAGGACCAACATCGCCACCACCTGCGCCGCCTCCTACATGAGCCTGCTGGCTGGAAGCGACGCATGACCGGCGCGCCCGAACTGCTGCTGGCCCATCATCTCAAGACCCTGCGCCTGCCCACTTTCCTACGCGAGTATGACAAACAGGCCCGCATCTGCGCAGCCGAGGGCGTGGATCACGTGCGCTATCTGGCCCGGCTGACCGAGCTGGAACTGATCGACCGGGAACGGCGCATGGTGGAACGCCGGATCAAGGCGGCAAAGTTCCCGGCCGTCAAGAACCTCGACAGCTTCGACTTCAAGGCCGTCCCCAGCCTCAACAAGATGATGGTGCTGGACCTGGCGCGCGGCGAATGGATCGAGCGCAAAGAAAATGTGATCGCACTCGGCCCGTCCGGCACTGGCAAAACCCATATCGCCCTCGGCCTGGGGCTCGCCGCCTGCCAAAAGGGATTGCCGGTCGCCTTCGTCACTGCGGCATCCCTGGTCCACGAACTGATGGAGGCCCGCGATGAGAAACGCCTGATGCGCCTCCAGCGCCAACTGGCCAAGGTCAAACTGCTGATCATCGATGAGCTGGGCTTCGTACCGCTGAGCAAGACCGGTGCCGAGCTATTGTTCGAATTGATCTCGCAGCGCTACGAACGCGGTTCAACCCTGATCACATCGAACCTGCCCTTCGAGGAATGGACCGAGACCTTTGGCACCGAACGTCTCACGGGCGCACTGCTGGACCGCTTGACCCATCACGTGAATATCTTGGAAATGAATGGCGAGAGCTACCGTCTTAGCCAGAGCCGGGCCCGCCTCTCCGCCGCCAACAAATGATCCTCACAGAATTGGCCTCACGGCCAATGCGCCTTGGAACGTGCTTGCTACTTGAGGGCCTCACGCTCCAAGGCGCACACCCCAAGCTGGCCGACTCTTGCTCCGCCACCGTGGCAGGTTTTTACGCCGCCGTTGACACAGAAAGCTCGCACGGATCGCCGCCGACAGCTCTCCGTCGTGGATAGACCGGTCGCTACGTGGCCGTGTCAGCCAGG
>NZ_JBFBVU010000070.1:0-2857 GCF_040689105.1 Meridianimarinicoccus marinus | reverse complement strand
ATCCCGGCGCGCTTTCGAAGTTCCCGCGCCGTGGGGCCGATCCTGGGGCTGACGCCACCCCTCGAGCCGTCGGGAGAAAGCCAACATGTGGCCCGGGTGTCCCTCTGTGGCCATGGCATGATGCGCGTGACCTGAGCCCCGACTTTCCTCCATCTTTCGGGAGGATCCGTCAGTTGATTGCTGGCTTCATGCGGCCTTGGTTTCCAGTCTCGATTTCATTGCAATCACCTTCGGCGTGAGGTTGCCGAGGGATGCGTGAGGTCTGTTGCGGTCGTCGTCCTCTTTCCATGCGCCGGTCTTCTCGCGGGCTTCGGCCAGCGTTGAGAACAGGGTTTCGTTGAGATGGCATGGTCGGGGCTCAGTCCCCGGGAGCGCCGGTCGTCTTCTTGCCGGTAGATCCAAAACCGGGAGAACGACTATGACCGAAGTATTGTATGCAGGCCTCGACGTATCGCTTGAGACGACCAGCATCTGCGTCGTCGATGCCAATGGCGGAATGATCCTTGAGGCGAAAGCGGGATCGGACCCTGTCGATATCGGTGAAGTCTTGGGCGGGATCGATGGAACCTACGAACGTGTCGGTTTCGAGGCCGGGCCCTTGTCTCAGTGGCTCTACAAAGGGCTCACGAGCGCGGGACCGCCAGCGGTGTGCATTGAGGCGAGGCATGCCAAGGCCGCAATGGTTGCCATGACCCGCAACAAGAACGATCGCAATGACGCGCGATCCCTGGCACAGCTCATTCGCTCGGGTTGGTTCAAGGCTGTGCGCGTGAAGTCGACCGCGAGCCAGGTGATGCGCACGCTTCTGATGTCGCGCGAGTTCTTCGTCAACAAGCTGCTTGACCACGAGAATGAGATCCGTGGGCTGCTGCGGCCATTCTGTGAATCGGCATGCATTTTTGGATGCCCCCTTCGATGCAAGAATTTTTTGACCTTTTGAGCGAGTGATCGAGTGCGGTCATGTTTCAGGCCTCTCAGGTGCGGCCAAGTCATGCCGCGGGCCGGTATGGTGATGCGCGGATCGGGGGCCAGATCAAAATTGCGAGCTCTGGGCTCGTTGCATGCCACTGATTTTCCCAACCCGGATCTGTTCGATCATTTGCCCATACGGGTCATCGCTCTCCTCACATCGCCGACGCTCCGCACGCCGCGGTCAGCAGACCGCGCCGGTCGGATCTCGATAATCCTCGTCTCGCACGAGCATGGCCCAGAGCATGCGGGCCATCTTGTTGGCCAGCGCGATGGCCACCAACATGCGCGGCTTTCGGGCCAGCATGCGCGCGAGCCATGATCCTGGCCGCCCGCCGTCGCGGCCTCTCCAATGCACGATCGACATCGCCCCCACGATCAGCAGGCGTCGGATGTCGCGCTGCCCCATCTTCGAGGTTCGGCCCAGCTTCTGCTTGCCCCCACTTGAATGCTGTCGCGGCACAAGACCAAGCCAGGCCGCGAAGTCGCGCCCTCGTCGGAACTCACGCATGTCCGGTGCGAAGGCGGTAATCGCCATCGCGCAGACCGGGCCGATCCCGGGCATGGTCTGGAGCCTTCGGGCCACCCCGTTTTCCTTCGCGGCCGCAACGATGCGCTTGTCCGGCTTTTCGATCTCGGCTCCCAGTCGTGCGATCTGATCGAGATAGAGCCGCCCCAGGCGCCGGACCAGGTCCGGCAGGTCATCCTCTTCCAGGCGAGGGGCGAGGCGCTCGACGTTGCCGATGCCCTTGCCCAGAAGGATGCCGTGTTCGGCGAGATGGCCACGCAGTGCATTGACCAGCTGGGTGCGCTGACCAACCAGCAGATCGCGGGTGCGGAAGAGCATCGCGCGGGCTTGCTGCGCGGCGCTCTTCACCGCCACCGTCCGCATGTTCGGCCGCTGGACCGCCTCGGCAATCGCTTCCGCATCCGCGGCATCGTTCTTTTGCCGCTTCACGAAGGGTTTGACATAGACAGGCGGGATGAGCCGGATGTCATGGCCGAGCCCGGCGAGTTCCCGGCCCCAGTAATGCGCGGTCCCGCAGGCCTCCATTGCCACGATGCACGGCGGCAAGGCTGCCATGAACTTCGCGAACTGTGGCCGGAACAGCTTCTTGCGGAAAACCGTGCGCCCGTCCGCCGTAGCGCCATGAATCTGGAAGACCTGCTTTGCCAGGTCGACGCCGACGATGCTAATCTCATCCATGGATGCCTCCTCTCCCTATGGTGACTTCAGCATCACCATCTTGGCACATCGCGATGCCGTCGGGCGGGGGCATCCACCCCATCAAAATTGACCCACATGGGTGGGTTATGAGCGAGTAATATTGATCCACCGGTTTTCGTTAACATCCGCACAAAACGTGCGGAGGAAAGCGCAGGTGTTCCTGATGGAAAGCGTGTCGAAGTTCCGACGGTGGGTATGGGTTGCGGACGCAGCATCCGGTCTTTTGCGCGGGCGGCGGGACCATCGCGGAACGCGATCAAGAAGGATCTGAAGGACGATGGCCCGCCGGGCTACCAGCGCCAGGCCCCGCCGGTTCGGCACAAACTGTGCAACGGGTTTGATCTTCGGCTTCAGGAGCTGTTCGATCAGGACCGGAAGCGGCCACGCCGGGAGCGGCGGACGGCCCGGAAGCTTTATGAGCGGCTCGTGGTGGACGGCTACACCGGTTCCTGTTCGCCGGTTCATCGATTTGTCCGCGATCCGAAGCGGGCCGGTACCGGTTCGGGCGAGGCTTTTATCCCGCTGCATTCTGCGGCAGGTGACGCGCTGCAATGTGACTGGAGCGAAGAACGGGTTGTTCCGGGCGGTGTCGGGCAGAAGGTGAAGGTTGCCCATTTCCGCCTGTGCCACAGCCGCAAGCCCTTTGTCGTGGCCTGTCCC
>NZ_JBFBVU010000006.1:0-164947 GCF_040689105.1 Meridianimarinicoccus marinus | reverse complement strand
GGCCGCGCCCAACGCGCCCAATCCCAGAACGGTGACCTTGCGATCCTTGGCCAGCGGCGGCGGCACATGCACCCAGTCGTGATCCGGGTTGACGATATGCGCGTCGATCCCGAGGTGATGGCGCAGCACATGGCCGGTGACCCATTCCACCATCCCCGCCGTCAGCCCTGCCGGATCCACCATCCGGGCCAGCGGCTGCGTCAGCGTCGGGTTGGCCACGATACGCTCCACCCCGGCCCAGAGGTTCAGCACGGCGCGGGCCTTGGTGAAGGGGCTGAAGTCCTCCAGCGGGCCGTCGGGGGAATAGATGATGTAATCCACCGCCTCGGGCGCGGGGCAGGTGTTGGACAGGGCGATGTCGAACCCCTCGGCAGTCAGATCGTTCTGCAACAGGGGCCGGTAGGCCTCCCAGTCCTTGTCGGCGGCCGAGAAGTAAATGTTGAGCGTCATGGAAGCCCCCTACCTGGGTTTGTGAACATGGGCCGATTGCACCAGCCCGAAGGCCACCAGCAGCACCAGCATCGCCGAGCCGCCGTAGGACACCAGCGGCAGCGGCACACCCACCACCGGCGCCAGCCCCATCACCATCGACATGTTCACGGCGAAGAACAGGAAGAAGGTGCCGGCGATGCCCAGCGTCAGCAGCGATCCGAAACGGTCGCGGTTGGTGATGGCGGTGACGATGCAGAACAGGATCACCAGCATGTAAAGCGCCAGCAGCGAGGTCGCGCCGACAAAGCCGAATTCCTCGGCCAGCGTGGTGAAGATGAAATCGGTGTGCTTTTCGGGCAGGAAGTTCAGCCGGCTCTGGGTGCCCTGCATGAAGCCGCGCCCGGTGACGCCGCCGGACCCCAGCGCGATCTTCGACTGGGTGATGTGATAGCCCGCACCCAGCGGATCGGTCGAGGGATCAAGGAAGGTGTCGATGCGGCGGTACTGATAGTCCTTCAGCAACTGCCAGTCGGTGCCTTTCGAGGCCATCACCGCCCAGACAAGGCTACCGCCCGCGCCGATGACGGCGGCGAAATAGGCCCAGTGCACCCCGGCCAGAAACATGACGAAGCCGCCCCCGGCCACCAGCAGGATCGAGGTGCCCAGATCGGGCTGTTTCAGCACCAGGGCGACCGGGATCAGGATCAGGACCAGCGGCACGAACACCCAGACCGGGTGCGAGGTCTTCTTCAGATCCAGCCAGTCGTAATAGGCCGCCAGCATCATCACCAGCGTGATCTTCATCAGTTCCGACGGCTGCAACCGCATGAAGCCAAGGTCGATCCAGCGTTGTGCGCCCATGCCGACGGTGCCCGCGACTTCGACCCAGACCAGCAGCGCCAGCGCCAGCAGATAGCCCATGACGGCCATGTTGCGCCAGAACCAGATCGGCACCATGGCGATGACCAGCATCATCGCCATGCCCAAGCCAAAGCGCTTCATCTGCGGTTCCATCCAGGGCGTCGGCGAGCCGCCGGCCACCGAATAGAGCATCACGAATCCGATGCCCGAGATTGCCGCCAGCAACAGGATCAGCGGCCAGTTCAGGTACAGGACCTTGCGCAGCCCGCGGGGCACGGATTTGACCTTGTACTCAAGATAGGTCATGCGCGGCTGCTGACAGTTTCGACCGGTTTGCGGTCGCGCAGGGGCAGGGCGCGCTGCTCTTCCTCGATGCGCTCGCGCTGACCGGCGGGATAGGCCTCCAGCGGCGGCAGGTCGCCATGCAGGGTGCGCAGGATCACGTCGCGGGCAATGGGGGCCGCCGCGGTCGAACCGCCGCCGCCGTGCTCTACCACCACCGAGACAGAGACTTGCGGATTGTCGTAGGGGGCGAAGCCCACAAACAGCGCGTGGTCGCGCCGCTCCCACGGCAGATCCTCGTTGCGGAAGACGCCGCGGCGCCGTTCGGCGGCGGTGATGTTGCGGACCTGGCTGGTGCCGGTCTTGCCCGCCATCTGCAAGGTCTCATCGTCGATGCGCGACCGATAGGCGGTGCCCCGGCGCGAGTTAGACACCGCGAACATGGCCCGACGCACCGCGCGCAGGTGTTGGGGATTGATGTCCAGCGGCCCTTCAAGGCGCACCGGTTCCTCGACCCCGTCCACGGCCCGGATCAACCGTGGCGCAATGGTGTTGCCGCTGGCCAGCCGCGCCGTCATCACCGACAGTTGCAGCGGCGAGGCCAGCACGAACCCCTGCCCGATCGAGGCGTTCAGCGTGTCGCCGATCACCCAGTCGGCGCCGCGCCGCGTCGCTTTCCAGTCGCGCGTCGGCGTCAGCCCTTCGGCCACCGCCGACATGGGAATGTCAAAGCGGGTGCCCATGCCCAGCTTGCGCGCCATTTCCGAAATCTTGTCGATGCCGACCCGCTGGGCGACCTCGTAGTAATAGACATCGCAGGACTGCTGCAGGCTCTGGTGCAGGTTCATGTGGCCGTGGCCGCCGCGTTTCCAGCAGTGGAAGCGGCGCGAGCCGGCACTCAGGTACCCCGGACACCAGACCGTGTCCTCGGGCGAGACGACCCCGGCCTCAAGGGCCGCCAGCGCTGTCACCATCTTGAAGGTCGATCCCGGCGGATAGACCCCCTGCACCGATTTGTTGGCCAGCGGGCGGAACTTGTTTTCGGTCAGCAGGCGATAATCGGCGCCCGAGATGCCGCGCACGAACTTGTTGGGATCGAAGGTCGGCGAGGAGGCCACCGCCAGAAGGTCGCCGTTGCGCACATCGGTGACCACCACCGCCGCACTTTCGCCATCCAGCCGCGCCTGAACATAGTTCTGCAGGGTCTCGTCGATGGTCAGTTGCAGGTTGCGCCCGGCGGTGCCTTCGGTACGCGACAGCTCACGCATGACCCGGCCCACGGCGTTGACTTCGATCTGGCTGTTGCCGGCGCGGCCGCGCAGCACCATTTCCTCCTTGGCCTCGATCCCCGACTTGCCGATCTGGAACTTCGGGATCTGCAACAAAGGGTCCGGGTCCTGCAGCTTGGACAGGTCATAGTCGCTGACCGGGCCGACATAGCCCACCACATGGGCGAAATCCGATCCCAGCGGATAGGCCCGGGACAGCCCCACTTCGGGCCGCACGCCGGGCAGGGCGGGGGCGTTGACCGCCACACGGGCCAGATCGTCCCACGACAGCCGGTCGGCCACGGTGACCGGCACGAAGCTGGACCGGCGCCGGGTCTCGCGCAGGGTGCGTTCGATGTCTTCGTCGGTCAGCGGGATCAGGCGGCCCAACTCCTGCAAGACCTGTTCCACGTCGCCGGCATCCTCGCGCACGATGACCACGCGGTAGTTCTGGTCGTTGATGGCGATCGGGGCGCCGTTGCGGTCGAAGATCAGCCCGCGCGCCGGAGGCAGCAGCCGCATGTTGATGCGGTTTTCCTCGGCCAACATCCGGTATTCCTCGGACTGCTCCACCTGCATCTGCCGCATCCGCCAGCCCAGAAGGCCAACAAAGGCCAGCTGCGCGCCGCCCAGCACCAGCGCGCGGCGGCCGATGCGGCGGGTCGACAGGTCGGTGTCGCGGGGGGGACGTCTCATCGCGCGCTCCCCCGGCCGAAGCCCTCGGGGACGGGGCGTTTGCGCAGGCCCAGACCGACGGCGCACAGCAGCACCACGAAGGGATAGGCGGCCACGGTGACCGGCATCCGCAGAAGCTGTGCGCCCAGGCTGGGCTGATCGGCGAAGGTCACGGTCAGCGCCAGCCAGTTCAGCCCGACCATGGCGGTATAGAGCGCGGCGAACACCCCGGTTTCGGCCAGCACCGACAGCGGTTGCAGGCGTTTGTGGCGGCGGCGCAGGTATTCGGTCGCGCCGATGGCGATGGCGGTCCACAGCCCCGGCGGTTGCATCAGCAGCAGGTCCGAGACGAAGACAACCGCCGCGATCAGCCAGACCGGCAACCCGTCGGGCCGCCGGATCACCCAGGCCACCACGAGGCAGATCACCAGATCGGGCGTCGGCAGGGGGCCGGGTTGCAGGTCCAGCGGCAGCAGCTTGACCATAATCACCATCGCGCACAGCAGCACGAACAGCCCGCCGAACATCAGCCGTTTGAAGAACTGCCCCTCACTCATCTGCGGCCTCCGGCTGCGCGGGGCCCTGCATCGCCGCCAGCGGGCGCACGATCTGGCCGGTTTCGCGGATCGGTTCGGGACCGGAATAGCGCAGCACCCGCAGGAATTCGAGCCGCTCGTAATCCGCCGCCAGCCGCACCCGGAAGCGGTTGTCGGGGCCGCGGATCACCTGGCCCACAAGGATGCCCGCCGGGAACACCCCGGCGTCGCCCGAGGACACCACCCGGTCGCCGGGCCGCACCAGTTCGACGCTTTCCAGAAACTCGATGCGCGGCTGGGTGGAGTTGTCGCCGCTCAGCAGCACGCGCTGGCCCGAGGGCTGGATCGTCACCGGGATCGACGAGGCCGGATCGGTCAGCAGGATCACCCGCGCCGTGGTCCGCCCGACGCCCGAGATCCGGCCCACCAGCCCGATCCCGTCCATCGCCGCCCAGCCTTCCTGAATGCCGTCATGTTCGCCCACGTTCAGCAGCACCGACCGCCGGAAGGGCGAGCCGCTGTCGGCCAGAACGGTGCCGGTGACATATGTCAGCCGCGCATCCAGCTTGACGTTGTTCAGATCCAGCAGCCGCGCGTTCTTCTGTTCCAGCTGTAGTGCTGCCTCTTTCCACGCACGCATCTGCTGCAATTCGCGGCGGAGTTCCTGGTTCTGCTGGTAGAGCGCCGAATAGGTCGAGAAATTGTCGCTCATCTTGACCAGCGCGGTGATCGGCGCCATCGCCCATTGCACGCGGGGCAGGGTCGCATCGACCACATCCGTCCGCAGGCGTTCCACCCTTGGGCTGTCGATGCGCCACAGCAGGAAGACGGCAAGGCAGACCAGGATCAGCCCGCCGGCGAAGATGCGCCGGATCGGCCGGAAATGGTCCTGTCCCTTGTCGCCGTCGTAAGCCAAATGCGTCTCCGAGACTGCGGCGGGTACCGGGGCGGCTCAGGCTGGCAGGCCACCGCCCGCGCGCGGATAGGTCAGCTGTCGTAGTCTATGACATGGCGAAGCTGGTTTTCAAATTCCAGTGCCTTGCCGGTGCCCATGGCCACACAATTCAGCGGTTGATCCGCCACCGTGATCGCCAGACCGGTCTGCTCGCGCAGGGCCAGGTCCAGATCGCCCAGCAGCGCGCCGCCGCCGGTCAGCATCACGCCGCGATCGACGATGTCGGCGGCCAGATCCGGGGGCGTGGCTTCCAGCGCGGTCATCACCGCCTCGCAGATCTGCTGCACCGGTTCGGCCAGCGCCTCGGCCACCTGGGCCTGGGTGATCTCGGTTTCCTTGGGCACGCCGTTCAGCAGGTCGCGGCCCCGGATCTGCAACGACTGGCCCCGGCCATCGTCGGGCATCCGGGCGGTGCCGATGGTGGTCTTGATGCGCTCGGCGGTGGCTTCGCCGATCAGCAGGTTATGCTGGCGGCGCAGGTAGCTGATGATGCCTTCGTCCATGCGGTCGCCGCCGACGCGGACCGAGCGGGCATACACGATATCGCCCAGCGACAGGACTGCCACCTCGGTGGTGCCGCCGCCGATGTCCACGACCATGTTGCCGGTGGGATCGGTGATCGGCATGCCGGCACCGATGGCCGCTGAAATGGGTTCCGCGATCAGCCCGGCGCGGCGGGCGCCCGCCGACAGCACCGACTGGCGAATGGCCCGCTTTTCCACCGGAGTGGCACCATGCGGCACGCAGACGATGATCTTGGGCTTGATGAAGCTGGTGCGGCGGTGAACCTTGCGGATGAAATGCTTGATCATCTCTTCGGCGACGTCGAAATCGGCGATCACGCCTTCGCGCATGGGCCGGATCGCCTGGATCGAACCGGGGGTCCGGCCCAGCATCAGCTTGGCATCCTCGCCCACGGCCAGCACCTTCTTGACGCCGTCCTTGACGTGATAGGCGACCACCGAGGGTTCGTTCAGGATCACACCCTTGCCCTTGACGTAAACCAGCGTGTTCGCCGTACCCAAGTCAATTGCCACGTCCGAAGTAAACAAGCCCCTGAAAAGCGCCATGTCGAGGTTGTCCTGCTAATGCCCCAAATTGTCCCGCGAGTCACTGCCGCAGGCTGGCCCCGCTTATAGGCTTCAGGGCAGGGGGGCGAAAGGGGAGATGGGCGCCTGCACGGGGCTCGGCAGGGTTCTGCCTGGTAAACCTTGGGGAAGTTTTTCGTTAACGGCGGCCGTTTGCGCCATTCGGGCGGATGCCGGTGGTGCGGGGGGACAGGAAACGGGCGCGCCGGTGGGGCGCGCCCGTGAGACAGGACAGCGGCTGTCAGGTCAGCTGACGTCCTTGTAGTTGATTTCCTTCTTATCGGAATGGGACTTGGTCCGGCGCACGATCAGCCGATTCAGAGCGGCCACATAGGCCTTGGCGCTGGCCACCACGGTGTCGGTATCGGCGGACTGGCCGGTGACGATCTTGCCGTCTTCCTCCATCCGCACGCTGACGGTGGCCTGTGCGTCGGTGCCTTCGGTCACCGCGTGCACCTGGTACAGTTGCAGCCGCGCATCATGCGGGAAGATCGCCTTCACCGCGTTGAAGGTCGCATCCACCGGCCCGTCGCCGGTGGCGGTCACCTGTTCGTCCTTGCCATCCACGGTCAGGGTCAGATCGGCCGATTGCGGCGCCTCGGTGCCGCAGATCACCCGCAGGAATTTTACCTTCAGATGCTCGTTGGCAGCCTCGGCGCTGCTGTCCTGCATCAGCGCGACCAGATCGTCGTCGTAGATCTCCTTCTTGCGGTCGGCCAGCGCCTTGAACCGCACGAAGACATCCTTCAGCTGGTTGTCGCCCAGGTCATAGCCCAGATCCGCCAGCTTGGCGCGCAGCGCGGCACGGCCCGAATGCTTGCCCATCACCAGCGAGGTTTCCGACAGCCCGATATCTGAAGGCCGCATGATCTCGAAGGTTTCGGCGTTCTTCAGCATACCGTCCTGATGGATGCCGCTTTCATGGGCGAAGGCGTTCTTGCCGACGATCGCCTTGTTGGGCTGCACCGCGAAACCCGAGACCGAGGACACCCGGCGCGAGATGTTCATGATCTTGGTGGCATCGATGCGGGTGGCATAGGGCAGAATGTCGTTGCGCACCTTCATGGCCATGACGACCTCTTCCAGCGCGGTGTTGCCGGCGCGTTCGCCCAGCCCGTTGATGGTGCATTCGATCTGCCGGGCGCCGGCCTCGACCGCGGCCAGCGCGTTGGCGGTCGCCATGCCCAGATCGTTGTGGCAATGGGTGGCGAAGGTCACCGTGTCGGCGCCGGGCACCTTTTCGATCAGCATGGCGATCAGGTCGGCGCTTTCGCGCGGCGCGGTATAGCCGACGGTATCGGGGATGTTGATCGTCGTGGCGCCGCATTTGATGGCGATCTCGATCACCCGGCACAGGTAGTCATGCTCGGTCCGGGTGGCATCCATCGGCGACCATTGCACGTCCGGGCACAGGTTGCGGGCGTGGGTCACGGTCTGCTCGATCCGCTCGGCCATTTCATCCATGGACAGGTTCGGGATCGCCCGGTGCAGCGGCGAGGTGCCGATGAAGGTGTGGATGCGCGGCTGGGCGGAATGCTTCACCGCCTCCCAGCAGCGGTCGATATCGGTGATATTGGCGCGCGCCAGCCCGCAGATCGACGAGTTGACCGCGTTTTTCGCGATCTCGCTGACCGCCTGGAAATCGCCTTCCGAGGCGATGGGAAACCCGGCCTCGATGATATCCACGCCCATTTCATCCAGCAGGCCCGCGATCTCCAGCTTCTCGGCATGGGTCATGGTGGCGCCGGGGCTTTGCTCGCCGTCGCGCAGGGTGGTGTCGAAAATCTTGACACGGTCTTGGGTCGAAGAGGTCATGGGTCAGGTCCGTTTCGTGGCGATGGCGCGGGGGCCGCGCATGGGACGGGGGCCGCAACAGGGGCGGCATGCGGCGGCGGCGGAAGGCGCCAGCCTGCGGGCATTGGAGGTCTGTGTCATCTGAGGTCCGTTCTGCTTGAAGTCTGTCGTGGCGCGGGCAGCATCCTCTGAGCGGTCGCGCCGGGGAACGGCACGCTCAGAGGCGACTAAGAAGCAGAAGACGTGCGGCGGCCAACTGCCCGAGGGGCAGGTCGCGAATACCAGCGAGGGGTGCAGCCGTTGCGTTCATGGGGCGCAGTTTAGACCGGGCCGGATCGGCGATGCAACCGCGGTTTTCCAGCTCAGCCCCCCAATGGCGTGCGCGGCGGCCCCGAGACGCTACAAGGATCGGCGGCGGGGCTGTCCGAGGGGCTGTCGGCGGGCACGGTCGGGTGGTAGTCATAGGTCACGATGGTGTTGCCGGCGTCGAAGGCCACGAACACCAGCCCCGCCGCGGCGGCCAGGGTGACACCTTCGGCATCGTAGTAGGCAGCCGTGGCCAGCGGGAACACGTCCAGCAGGCGGCCCGTGGCGTCGAATTCGAACAGGCTGTCCAGCGCATCGGCATCATCGACCACCAGCAGATGACCGGTGTTCGGGTCACGGGTCAACCCCTGCGGCTCCAGCATCGGCGGTGTCAGCGTTGCGCCGTCGATCCGGGCCAGCAGCCCGCCACCGGCATTCAGCCGCGCCACCTGGGCGCGGGCATCATCGGTGATCCAGATCTCGCCGCTGGCGGCATCCACAAACAGACCGTCGATGTCCGAGAACTCCCGGGTCAGGCGGAAGGGCGTGTCTCGGGCGGTGCCATCCCGGTGCATTTCCTGAAACCTCCCGCTGCCATCGCTCAGCAGCAGATGGTCGTCCGTGACGGCAATGGCATCGACCCGGCTGAGATCGGAACGAAACCGGCGCAACGGCGCGCCCCACAGGGTGACCAGCGCGATCTCGTCGGTTTCATTGGCCACCCAGAGCGCGCAGAACAGCGGGTCGAACGCCAGACCGGACGGGCCCGGAAAGGGAAAACTGCGCAGGACGGTCAGATCGGCCGCAGGCGCGGCTAGCGGGAGGGCGACCAGAAGGGCGGTCCTCAGCAGGGGAGATGCGATCGGCATCCGCGATGGTAGCGGCGCATTGGGCCTGGAAACAAGCGCGCCGTGGCCCGGCCGGGATTGAACCGGCGGGACTTTCGGCTAGCTGATGGCCTGATCCAAAGGGGAGAGCGCATGCAACGGGCATTGGTGATCGGGTCCAGCGGCGGCATTGGCGGCGCTTTGACAGATGCGTTGCGCACACGGCTGGGCGCGGGCCTCGTCGCGACCCTGTCACGGCGCGACGACGGGCTCGACATCACCTCGGAAACGGCGGTCAAAGACTGCCTGTCGCGGCAAGAGGGGCCATTTGACCTGATCTTCCTGGCGACCGGGGGGCTAGAGGTGGCAGGCCACCCCCCGGAAAAGGCCCTGCGCGAGGTCACGCCTGCGGCGCTGCGGGCGCAGTTCGACCTTAATACGCTGGGTCCGGCGTTGGTTATGAAACATGCACTGCCGCTGTTGCCCAAGGATCGCAGGGCGGTCTTCGCGGCGCTGTCGGCGCGGGTCGGGTCCATCGGCGACAATCGTCTGGGCGGCTGGCACAGTTACCGCGCCTCGAAAGCCGCGCTCAACCAGATCCTGAGGGGTGCCGCGATCGAACTGAGGCGCAGCCATCCGCAGGCGATCTGCTTAGCGCTGCATCCCGGTACCGTGGCCACCCCGCTGACCCGCGCCTACGCGAGCCGGCATCCGACCGTCGCGCCCGAAGACGCGGCGCGGAACCTGTTGACGGTCGTCGATGGCCTTGCCCCCGACGACTCGGGCGGCTTTTTCGACTGGGCCGGCAAGACCATCCCTTGGTGAGCGCACGCGCGTTGCCCCTGTAGCAGCCTTGATTTTTTGCGGTGCGCACCGGAAGCTGGCCGCAGGTTTCCCGGTAGGCCCGCGTCGGCGCGCGGCGGTTGCGTGGTCCACCCCCAGAAGACAAATGCCAGCCTTGTGACGCGAGCGTGCCGCCATGCCCTCAGACGACATCCTCATCGAGATCCTGAAGATCCTGCCCGAGTTGCTCTGGACCCTGCTGGCCGTGGGCGTGGTCTTGTTCCTGGCCCCGACCCTGAAAGCGGTTCTGGCCAAGCGCAACGTCTCCTTGAAGTTCGGCACCGACCGCGAGTTGACGATCCGCGAATTCGCCAGAGAGGTCGAGGACCGGGTCGAGGGCATGGCCGATCAGTCCGGCAGTTCCCTCGAACGGATCATGCTGGATCTCGAAGGCCTGAAGTCGCGCGTCGCCGCACTGGAACCCCCAACGCCGGTGGGCGGCGCGGCGGGGGTCACGGCGGGCGATGGGGTGGCCCCCGGGGAAAAGGCCGATATGCACGTGGGGCGCATTCTCTGGGTTGACGATCAGCCCCGGAACAACGCCATCCTGGCGTCGGTTTTCCGGGGGCAGGGGTGGTCGGTAGAGGAAGCGGTCAGCACGGGACAGGCCCTCGCCATGGTCGGCGCGGGGTATGATCTTATCATCTCGGACATCGGCCGCACGGAAAACGGCCGTTACAATCCCCGCGCCGGAACCGAATTTCTGGCCGAATTGCGCAAGGCCGGGATGACGGTGCCAACCATCTTCTTCACCGCGCCGCAGGCCCTGGACCTAGCGTTCCTGCAATCGGCCCTGCGCGCCTTCCCTCCTGCCCAGGCCACGGCCTCGACTCGCGCGTTGATGCGGCTGGTGGAGGAGATACGGGAAGACCTGACCTAGAGCGGCTGTCGAAATCATGCTGCCCGGCAACGACCAGGTGAGGGTGGAGACCGCCGATGCCCCTCAGGGCGGTGCCTTCATCCTTCCAGACACGTCCCGAACCGGGCCCACCCGGAGGGCGGTCATCGCGTCTGCCCATTTAGGGCTTCAAATCCTTGGGAATACTGGAGGCGAGTACCGGAATCGAACCGGTGTACACGGATTTGCAATCCGCTGCGTCACCACTCCGCCAACTCGCCGAACCGGTGTTCGGTGGCTATAACCCACGTCGTATGGTCGCGCAAGGCGGTTTGCGAGGTTGCCCGCACCGGGCATCTGTGCGAAGCCGAAGTGGACATGAACCTGAACGGCAGAGTCTGATCCATGCCCGATTTCACTTCCCGCCGGACGATGATGGTCGACACCCAGGTGCGCCCTTCGGACGTGACGAAATACCCGATCATCGACGCCATGCTGCGCGTCCCGCGCGAGGTCTTCGTGCCCGAGGCGCAGGTTGAAGCCGCCTATATGGGCAACAACATGGACCTGGGCGACGGGCGCGTGTTGCTGGAGCCCCGCACTTTGGCGAAAATGCTGGATGCGCTGAACATCCACCGCACCGATCTGGTTCTGGATTTGGGCTGCGCCTACGGCTACTCTGCGGCGCTGATCGCGCAACTGGCCGAGGCCGTGGTGGCTATCGAGGAAGACGAGGATCTGGCGCGCGAGGCCGAAAGTCGCCTGGCCGACCATGGGGTCGACAATGTTGCCGTCCTTCACGCGCCGCTGGCCGAAGGTGCGGCGAAACATGGCCCCTATGACGCCATTGTGGTAGAAGGGGGCGTGGAAACCGTGCCCGACGCGCTGCTGGACCAGTTGAAGGAAGGCGGCCGGATCGCGGCGGTTTTCATGGATGAGGCACTCGGCACCGTCAGGATCGGCTACAAGATCGATGGCACGGTGAACTGGCGCTACGATTTCAATGCCGGCGCTCCGGTCCTGCCGGGCTTTGCAAAGGCGGCGGAATTCGCGCTGTGATTTGACGTCGGGCTGCGCCCGGCCGAGCAGGAGCATACTGGTGAGACAGAAATTCTCGGGTAAGGCGCGACTGGTAGCGGTGCTGCTGTCGGGCTTCATGGCGTTTCCGGCGCAGGCCGAAACCCTGACCGACGCTTTGGTGTCGGCCTACAACAACAGCGATCTGCTGGATCAGGCGCGGGCGCTGCTGCGGGCGGCGGATGAAGACGTTGCCTCGGCAGTGGCCGTGCTGCGCCCGACGCTGGACTACAGCATCCAGCGCGACTGGACCTTTCTGAATGACAACGCCATCCCGGGCGCGGACAGGGACGGGGTTGAAACAACCCTCGGGCTGACCTCGGAACTGGTGATCTACGAAGGCGGCCGCAACAAGCTGGCGATCGAGGCCGCGAAGGAAGCGGTTCTGGCCGCCCGCGAGGCCTTGCTGGTTCAGGAACAGGCGGTGCTGTTCGACGCGGTGGAAGCCTATCTGGAAGTGATCCGCGCCGCCGAAACCGTGGATCTGCGCCGCAACAACGTGCGCGTTCTTCAGGAAGAAGTACGCGCCGCCCGCGACCGTTTCGAGGTCGGCGAGGTCACCCGCACGGATGTGGCACAGGCCCAGTCGCGCCTGGCCCAGTCAGAGGCAGATCTGGTCTCGGCGGAAGGTGATCTGCAAACCGCGCGCGAGGATTACAACCTGCAGGTCGGGCGCTATCCCGGCCAGCTTGCGCCGCCGCCGGCGCTGCCGTCCACGGCATCTTCCATCGACGCGGCGCGCGAAATAGCCCTGCGAGCACATCCGGCGATCCTGCGGGCGCAACGGCTTGTCACGGTGGCCGAGATCAACGCGGTGCGCGCCGAGGCCGCTGTGCTGCCGTCGATCAGCGCCAATGCCAGCGTTGGCTATTCGGACTTCAGCCGGGTGTATCCGGACAACGGGCTGGAACCTTCGGCCAGCATCGGCCTGTCGTTGCGCGGACCGATCTATCGCGGCGGTGCCATCAACTCGGCCTTCCGCCGGGCGCAGGCGGATCGCGACAACCAGCGGTCGACCCTGCTGCGCACCACCGCTGAGATCGACGAGCAGGTGGGCCGCGCCTGGGCCGTGCGCGATGTGGCGCGGGCCCGTCTGGTGGCCACCGATCGTCAGATCGAAGCGGCACAAATTGCCTTCGACGGCACCCGCGAGGAAGCGACGCTGGGCGCGCGGACCACGCTGGACGTGCTGGACGCGGAACAGGAGCTGCTGGACGCGCGCGGCGCCAAGATCGACGCCAACGCGCTGGAGCAGCTGGCGGTCTATGGTTTGCTGGCCTCGATGGGGCGACTGACCGTGGACGGGCTTGGGCTTCCGGTGACCGCCTATGATCCGTCGATCTACTACAACGCGGTGCGCAACGCCCCGGCGGTGGGCAGCGCGCAGGGCATCCAGTTGGAGCGGGTTCTGAAGAGCATCGGCAAGTACTGACCCGCCACACACATGGAACACGAAAGGGCGCGTCCGGACCTCCGGCGCGCCTTTTTCATGTTCAGGGCAGGGGGCTGGCCAGCGCCAGCATCTGGTCGATGTCGAAATGGGTTTCCAGATGGGTGGCCAGATCGTCCAGCGCGTCCTCTACCCCGGCCTCATAGTCATAAGCGCCCACCCGCAGCCCCAGCCCGTCAAAGAACGCCTGCCGGAAGGCATCGGCGCTGAACAGCCCGTGCAGGTAACACCCCCAGACTTGCCCGTTGGCGGAACGCGCACCTTCGGCACGGCCCTCCAGATCCAGCCAGGCGCGGGCGCAGTCGGGGCCCTCCGTGCGGCCCAAGTGGATCTCGTAGCCGTCCAGGGCGGTGCCTGAGGCGCTATGCGTGGCCCTGACGCGGGCCAGCCGCTTTTCCGGGGCCATGACCGTTGAAACATCCAGCAGGCCCAGGCCTTCCATGGCGCGGGCGCTGCCCTCGATCCCCTCGGGGTCATGGATGTGGCGGCCCAGCATCTGGTAGCCACCGCAGATGCCCAGCACCTTGCCGCCGCGTCGCAGATGCGCGGCCAGATCAATGTCCCAGCCCTGCGCGCGGAAGGCCTCCAGGTCCGAGATCGTGGATTTGCTGCCGGGGATCAGCACCAGGTCGGCGTCGCCGGGCAGGGTCTGGCCGGGCTGGATCAGCCGCACCTCGATGCGCGGGTCGGCATTCAGCGGGTCGAGATCGTCGAAATTGGCGATGCGGGGCAGGCGGGGCACGGCGACCACGATGCCGTCGCCGGCATGGCTGCGAATGTCGAGGATATCCTCGGCGGGCAATCGCCATGCGCCGTCGAACCACGGGATCACCCCCAGCGAGGGCCAGCCGGTGCGCGCCACGATCTCGGCCAGCCCGTCGTCGAACAACCGGGGATCGCCGCGAAATTTGTTGACGGCGCAGGCCTTGATGCGGGCGCGGTCGGCCTCGGGCAGGATGACATGGCTGCCGACAAGCTGGGCAATGACGCCGCCGCGGTCGATGTCGCCCACCAGCACCACCGGCACCCCGGCAGCCTCGGCAAAGCCCATGTTGGCGATGTCACCCGCGCGCAGGTTGATCTCGGCCGGGCTACCCGCACCTTCGATCAGCACAAGGTCGGCCTCAGCGGCGAGGCGGCGGAAACTGTCCAGCGTGGCTTGCAACAGCCGGGGCTTGAACTGTGCGTAGTCGCGGGCGCGCACGGTGCCGATGGCCTTGCCCTGCACCACCACCTGCGCGCCCCGGTCATGTTCGGGCTTCAGCAGCACCGGGTTCATGTCGACGCGTGGGGCCACGCCCGCCGCGCGCGCCTGCAGGGCCTGTGCCCGCCCGATCTCGCCCCCGTCCTCGGTGACGGCGGCATTGTTGGACATGTTCTGTGGCTTGAACGGGCGCACGGTCAGGCCGCGCCGCAAACAGGCGCGGGCCAGACCGGCCACAAGCATGCTTTTGCCTACGTTCGAACCGGTGCCCTGGATCATGATGGCGCGGGTCATGTCATCCGATCCTGTACCCGAACAGAAAAACGCGCCCCTTGGGGCGCGCTGCAAACCGGCGGTCGGGCCGCGATCAGGCGGCTTCGGCCTGCTGGCGGCGTTCGCTTTCCTCGCGCGACAGGGCGACCGATGTCCGAACGCCTTTGCCGACGAACTCCATCAGGCCGGAGACCACACGCTCGTTGGGGTCGATCCCGGCACAGCTGAGCACTTCGCGGCCATCGCGGGACCGCGCCCAGCGGGCAATCTGCTCGGGGCCATTGCCGTATTTCTTGTCATCTGCAATCGCGTCGTCCAGTGCGGCAAGCACAACGGCTGCGAACAATTTGCGTGCACGGTTGCCTTGCTCGTGGCTGAACGCCGTGCTGTCTACGAATTCGCCCATGCGGGATCCTTATTCTTGCTCTTGCGTTTCCGGTCGTTTCTGGGGTGAGGCGCAATATGACCCTTTTGTCATGATTCTGTAATGCTATCTGGCGATACCACCTATGCGCCCAGTGCATGGCTGTCGCCGCGTTTCTGTGCTTCTCCGCGTCTTGATGGGGATCAGAGCCACAGATATAGGGGGGGGACATTTTATTACAACCTCACTGACGAGGGCAGGCATGCCGAAAATCAACGGAAACGAAATCCGGCCCGGAAACGTGCTGGAGCACAATGGCGGCCTGTGGGCCGCGGTCAAGGTCGACCATGTGAAACCCGGCAAGGGCGGCGCCTTTGCCCAGGTCGAGATGCGCAACCTGCGCAACGGGTCGAAGCTGAACGAGCGCTTCCGCTCGGCGGACAAGGTGGAGCGCGTCCGGCTGGAGCAGAAGGATCAACAATTCCTCTATGAATCCGATGGGATGCTGGTTTTCATGGACACCGAAACCTACGAGCAGATCGAGCTTCCGGCCGATCTTCTGGGCGATCGCCGTCCCTTCCTGCAGGACGGCATGACCATCGTTGTAGAGTTCCATGAAAGCGAAGCGCTGAACGCGTCCTTGCCGCAGAAAGTCACCTGCAAGATCGTCGAGACCGAGCCGGTGGTGAAGGGTCAGACCGCCGCCAACAGCTTCAAGCCGGCGATTCTGGACAACGGCGTGAAGGTCATGGTGCCGCCCTTCGTGGGGCAGGATGAGGACATCGTGGTAAACACCGAAACCATGGAATACGCCGAACGCGCCTGAACCACCCACGTAAGACGACGTGACGTCACTTTCAGGGCCGCCCTTGCCGGGGCGGCCCTTTTACCGCGCGCGCGACAACCGGGACGGGCATTTGCCCATAATCCTGGCGCGTCCGCCGGCGATGATTCGGGGTCACCACACATGCAAACAGGCGCGCTGCGGGGGCGGCGCGCCTGTCGCTGCCGGGCCCGAAGGCCCGGAAACCAACCCTCAGACGTAGCGGTTGACGAGGTTTTCCAGAACTTCCTGCCGCCCGGACACGGGCTGAGGGTTGACGCCATCGGCCAGAACCCGCGCGGTGATGCTGTTCAGATCGCTGTTCAGCATCGCGGCATTGGCGGGCTCGGTCCAGCCGGCGTAACGGGCGGAACGCGCCTCTTCCAGCTTGCCGTCTTCCAGCATGGCATGGGCGGCCTTCAGGCCGCGCGCGCAGACGTCCATGGCGCCCGCGTGGGCGGCCACAAGGTCGGCGGGATCCAGCGACTGGCGGCGCAGTTTGGCGTCGAAGTTGGTGCCGCCCGTGGTGAAGCCGCCGGCCTTGAGGATCTCGTAATAGGCCAGCGCCACTTCCGGCACGTTGTTGGGGAACTGATCTGTGTCCCAGCCCGACTGGTAGTCGTTCCGGTTCATGTCGATCGAGCCGAAGATGCCCAGCGAGGCGGCCATGGCCAGTTCATGTTCAAAGGAATGACCGGCCAGGATCGCGTGCCCCTGTTCCAGGTTCATCTGCACTTCGTTTTCCAGCCCGTATTCCTTCAGCAGGCTATAGACCGTGGCCGTGTCATAGTCGTACTGGTGCTTGCTGGGTTCCTGCGGCTTGGGCTCGACCAGGATCGCGCCCTTGAAGCCGATCTTGTGTTTGTAGTCGACGACCATCGACAGGAAGCGGCCGGCCTGTTCGCGCTCGCGCACCAGATCGGTGTTCAGCAGGGTTTCATAGCCCTCACGCCCGCCCCACAGCACGTAGTTCTCGCCGCCCAGCTTCTGGGTGGCGTCCATGCAGGTTTTCACCGTGGCTGCCGAGAAGGCAAAGACATCCGGGTCCGGGTTGGTGGCCGCCCCGGACATATAGCGGCGGTGCGAGAACAGGTTGGCGGTGCCCCACAGCAGTTTCGGCCCGCCATCGGCCATCTTCTGGCCGATGTAGTCGACGATCTCTTCAAGGTTGCGGGTGTTCTCGGCGAAATCGGTGCCATCGGGGCGGATATCTGCATCGTGAAAGCAGAAATACGGCTGGCCGAGGATGGCGAACAACTCGAAGGCCGCGTCGGCCTTCAGGCGCGCCAGATCCATGGTGTCGCCGAACCAGGGCCGTTGGAAGGTCTGGCCGCCGAAGGGGTCGCCGCCGGGCCAGGCAAAGCTGTGCCACCACGCCACGGCAAAGCGCAGATGCTCGGCCAGGGTCTTGTCGCCCAGCATTTCCTCGGGGTTGTAGTGGCGATAGGCCAGTGGGTTGTCACTGTCCGGCCCTTCATAGGACAGGGGCGAAATGCCAGCGAAATAGTCGGTCATGAGAGATCCTTCAGAGCGGTATAGGTAGATTTGTAACGGGCATGAGCCTGGGCAAAGGCTTCGGAAAGTGCGGGAACCGGATCGACGGTGTCGGCCATCCAGGGCGCGGTGGCGGCCTCGGCACCGGCCCCGGTGGCGGCCATCAGACCCAGGCGGGCGGCTCCGAAGGCACCGCCATAGTCGCCGGCTTCGGGCACCGATACCGGCTGTCCCAGGACGGTGGCGATCATCTCCAGCCAGTGGCGCGAGCGGCTGCCCCCGCCCACGGCCACCAGGCTGTCGATGCGCGTTCCCGTCGCCGAGAGCGCGTCATGGCTATCCTTCAAGGCGAAACTGACGCCCTCCAGAACCGCGCGGGTGCCGGCGCTGCGATCGGTGTCATGGGACAGGCCGACCAGCGCGCCGCGCACGCGGGCATCATTGTGCGGGGTGCGTTCTCCGCCCAGATAGGGCAGGAACAGCGCCCGTCCGGGGGCTTGCAGTGTGCCCAACTCCCCGGTCAGTTCCGCCGCGGAAGCGCCCACAAGGCGGGCGTACCAGTTCAGGCTGTCGGTGGCCGACAGGATTACCCCCATCTGGTGCCACAGATCCGGCAGCGCGTGGCAGAAGGTGTGCACGGAACTGGCCGCATCCGGGGAATAACTGTCCGAGGCCGCGAACAGCACCCCCGATGTGCCCAGCGACACAAAGGCCTGCCCGGCCTTGACCACGCCCACGCCCACCGCCGAGGCCGCGTTGTCGCCGCCGCCGCCCGCAACGATCACGTCGCGGGGCAAGCCCCAGCGCGCGGCGATCTCGGGCCGCAGCACGCCCGTGGGGGCGGTCCCTTCGGCAAGGTCCGGCATATGTTCGCGGGTCAGCCCGCAAGCGGCCAGCAGGGCATCCGACCAGTCGCGCTTGCCCGGATCCAGCCAGGCGGTACCGGCGGCATCGGACATGTCCGACACGTGGTTGCCGGTCAGCCACAGCCGCAGGTAGTCCTTTGGCAGCAGAACCTTTGCCAGCCTGGCCCGGACCTCGGGTTCGTTGGCCTCGACCCACAGCACCTTGGGTGCTGTGAAGCCGGGAAACACGATGTTGCCCGATTGCGCCCGGAAGATCGGGTTGGCATCCAGCTGGGCGGCTTCGGCATGGGCGCGGGTGTCGTTCCACAGGATGCAGTTGCGCAGCACGTTGTCGGACTTGTCCAGCAGGGTCGCCCCGTGCATCTGCCCCGACAGGCCGATGCCGCGCAGCCCCTTCAGGCTGCCGCGCGCCGCCAGCATGTCCATCACCGTCGAGGCGGCGCTGATCCAGTCGGCGGGGCGCTGCTCGGACCAACCGGGATGCGGGCGCAGCACCTCCAGAGGGGCCGTGGCCTCGTCCACGACCCGTTGCTCGGCGTCCACCACCAGCGCCTTGATGCCGGACGTGCCCAGATCCAATCCCAGATACATCACGCGGCCTGCTTGGGATTCTTGCCAAGGATGATCATGCTCAGGATGTCGTCCTCGGTGACATCCTCGACCCGCTCGGTGCCCACCAGCTTGCCGTTCTTCATGACCGAGACGCGGTCGCACAATTCCATCATCTCGTGAGTGTCGTGCGAGATCAGGAAAATGCCCAGACCCTGGTTCTTCAGCTCCTGGATCAGTTCCGCGACCATGGCGGTTTCATGGACGCCAAGCGCGGCGGTGGGTTCATCCATGATCAGGATGCGGGCGTTGAAATAGACCGCCCGCGCGATTGCCACCGATTGCCGCTGGCCACCCGACAGGGCCGAGACCGGTTCCTTCAGTTTCTGGAAGTTGGGATTGAGGCGCGCCATGATCTTGCGCGTCTCGGATTCCATCTTGGCGTCGTTCAGCAGTCCCGTTTTTGTGACGATCTCGCGCCCCAGGAACAGGTTGGCCGTGGCGTCCAGATTGTCGGCCAGCGCCAGCGTCTGATAGATCGTCTCGATGTTGTAGCGGCGCGCATCGCGGGGGCTTTCGATCTTCGCCTTTTCGCCGGCGATGCGGATCTCGCCGCTGTCGGCCTTGTAGGCGCCCGAAAGCATCTTGATCAGCGTCGACTTGCCGGCGCCGTTGTGGCCCAGCAGGCCCACGACTTCGCCGGGATAAAGGTCGAGGGACACGTGATCCACCGCCCGCACCCCGCCGAACGAGATGCACATATCGGTCATTTCTACGATAGGGGTCGACATCATTTGCCTCCGGTCCGCTTGCGATAGATGATGTCCACGAGGACGGCGAGCACCAGCACGGAGCCCACGACGATGTTCTGGAACGGCGCGTCCACGCCGACCATGGCCATGCCCGATTGCAGCGATTGCATGATCAGCGCGCCCAGGATCGCGCCGTGAATGGTGCCGATGCCGCCCGACAGGGCGGTGCCGCCGATGACCGCAGCCGCGATGACGCGCAGTTCGTCCAGCGTGCCGATGTCGTTGGAGTGGTTGGCCAGACGGGCCGAGGCGACCACCGCCGAGATCGCACACAGCACGCCGACCATGGTGAAGATCTTCACCGTCAGCAGGCGGGTGTTGATGCCCGACAGTTCCGCCGCATCCGGGTTGCCGCCGGTGGCGAAGATATAACGGCCCATCCGGGTCCGCTTGGCGATGATTGTCATGATGACGGCAATGCCGATCAGCAGCAGCACCGAGATCGGCAGGCCGTAGGCTTCGGTATAGCCCTCGGGCATGACCTCGCCCCGGTCTTCGAACATGCGGGCAAGGCGGCGCTCGGGCACTTCATAGGCGTTCAGGATCGCGATGAAGCCCAGGATGCCCGAGGCGATCAGCGCTGACAGCACCGTTTCGGCCCAGACCGGTTTCACCGGCTGCTCGTGCGCGACCTTGGCGCGGCGCGCGTTCCACAGGCCGGCGATGGCGGCTGCGGTAGCGACAAGTCCGATGATCCACGAGGTGCTCGTGCCCAGCGTGCCGTTGATGCCGCCGAAGGCCATGAAGGTCGGGTCGAGCGGGCCGATGGTCTGGCCGCTGGTTATGTACCAGGCGACGTTGCGCCAGACCAGCAAGCCGCCCAGCGTCACGATGAAGGCGGGGATGGCCAGATAGCCGATCATCCAGCCGTGAAAGGCTCCGATCAGCGCGCCGGTGATGATGCCGACGGAGATGGCGATCCACGGGATCAGCGGATGGCCCAGTTCCAGGCCCAGGGCGTTCGGCAGAAGCGCCGTCTGGGTCACGGCCATCACCGCGGAACAGGTGGCCAGCACCGAGCCGACGCTCAGGTCGATATGGCGGGTGACGATCACGAACACCATGCCGGTGGCCATGATGGCCACGGAAACCGTCTGGATCGTCAGGTTGAAGATGTTGCGCGGGGTCAGGAAGCGTCCGTCGGTCAGGACGTTGAAAACCAGACAGACAACGACGAAGGCGCCGATCATGCCAAGCAGGCGCGTATCAAGCTCCAGCGTCTTGGCAATATTCCGTTTGGCCGCTGCAGGGGCGGTCGTGGTCTCGGACATGGGGTTGGACTCCGGTTACGG
The DNA here is from genome assembly GCF_040689105.1 of Meridianimarinicoccus marinus. Taxonomy (NCBI): domain Bacteria; kingdom Pseudomonadati; phylum Pseudomonadota; class Alphaproteobacteria; order Rhodobacterales; family Paracoccaceae; genus Meridianimarinicoccus; species Meridianimarinicoccus marinus. The sequence continues at coordinate 144,038 of NZ_JBFBVU010000006.1, read as the reverse complement.
AAGGTCTGGACGAGGCCGCGGTCGGGCCCGGTCGATGGGGGGCGTGCCCGCGCAAGGACGCGGACACGGAAAGTGTTTGTCTGACCGTCAGATCAGTTGCACGGAGCCGGCCCGGCGGTGACGCCCTGGCACAGTTTCTCCTGTTCGATCCAGCCCGCGTCGACGACGGCGGTCAGGTTCTCGGCGGTCACCGGGACCGGCGCCAGGAAGACGGCGGTCAGGTCCTTGCCACTGGGCGAGGTCCAGGTCTGTGCGCCGGGGATGTCGGCAGGGGCGGTGCCGCTTGCCAGTTCCAGCGCGATGGCTGCACCGGCCCGGCCAAGATCACGTGCGTCCTTCCACACGGAAACCGTCTGGGTGCCAAGCGCCACACGGTTCAGCGCGGCATGATCGCCATCCTGACCCGAGACCGGGATTCCATCCATGCCCTGGGCGGTCAGGGCCGCGACCACGCCGCCGGCGGTACCGTCGTTCGACGCCACGACCGCGTCGACCGCGTTGTCATTGGCGGTCAGGATCTGTTCCATGTTCCGCTGGGCGTTGGCCGGAAGCCAGCCGTCGGTATAGGCCTCGCCAACGATGGTGATGTCGCCAGCGTCAATGGCTGCCTGCAGAACTTCCTGCTGACCGCCACGCAGGAAATCCGCGTTCGGGTCGGTGGGCGAGCCCTTGATCATGACGTAGTTGCCCTTGGGTGCCGCCGCGAGAACCGCACGGGCCTGCATCCGGCCAACCTCGACGTTGTCGAAAGTCAGATAGAAGGCGCGGGGATCGTCGATCAGTCGGTCATAGCCAACCACCGGAATACCTTCGTCCGTGGCTGCCTGCACGGCCGGCCCGATGGCCTGGCTGTCCTGGGCCAGAATGATCAGCGCGTCCACGCCCTGTGCGATCAGCGCCTCGACATCCGACAACTGCTTGGACGGCGACGACTGGGCGTCGGCGCTCACGTAGGTGGCGCCAGCTTCGTCCAGAATGGACTTCATGGCGGCCTCGTCGGTCTTCCAGCGCTCTTCCTGGAAGTTGGACCAGCTGACCCCGACGGTCAGATCCTGTGCCATGGCTGTAGACGACAGCCCAACTGCTACGGCGGTGGCCGCAAGAAATGCTTTATGCATGTATTCCTCCCTGTATTGCCCGAATCTGGGCCTCCGGAACCTCCGGATGCGGGCAGAATGGCATATTTATTTTAGTTGTCAAAAATAAAAAAACGTCATTAGGGTGGAAAATGATCGAAATCGGGGGTCTTTGGGAAACAATGCCCAAGAAGCTTAAACGATTTTGCTGCATTGCAGAAGGAATTGTTCGTTGCGTAAAGTAATCATGTGATGGAGCAGGTCGCCCCCAAGACCGTGCAGACGCAGGGCAGTGGACCCTTGCTGGTGGATGCCGCGCGCGGAAAGAAGCCGCTCAGCCAGCAGGTGCTGGAGCGGATCCGCGCTGCCGGCCGCATCTCGCGCAGCGATGTGGCCAAGGATCTGGGCGTCTCGCCGGGGTCGGTCACCGCGATCGTCAGCGGGTTGATGGAAGCCGGGCTGGTGCGGGAGAATCCAAAGCCGCATCGCGATTTCTCGCGCGGACGACCTCCGGTTGAACTGTCGCTGGTGCACGACGCGCGGCACGTCATCGGCGTGACCTTGCGCGACGGCGTGCACAACGCAGTACTGACCGACTTCACCGGGCGGGTGGTGGCCGATGCCACGCTGGAATGCCCGACCGGCCGCAAGGAGCCTGATGAGTTGCTGGCCGATCTGAACGCCTTGGTGGCCGATCTCCTGTCGCGCAGCGGCCTTGAGCGGTCCGATATTTGCGGCGTGGGCATCGGGCTGCCCGGCTTCATCGACCACCAGTCCGGGCTGGTGCACTGGTGCCCCTTTCTGCGCGACAAGCGCGTGCCCCTGGGCGATTTCCTGTCCCGCAATCTGCCATTCGCGGTCTATCTGGACAACGATGTGAACCTTCTGGCCATGGCGGAGCTTTGGTTCGGCATGGGACGCGAATTGTCCAATTTCGCGGTGTTCACCATCGAACACGGCGTCGGCATGGGGCTGATCCTGGACAACCGTATCTACCGGGGCGCGCGGGGCATCGGGCTGGAAATCGGACACACCACGATCCAGGTTGACGGCGCCCTGTGCCGCTGCGGGCAGCGCGGCTGTCTAGAGGCCTATATCGCCGACTATGCGTTGGTGCGCGAGGCGTCGACCGCGCTGGAATGGGACAGTTCCGTCGCGCGCTCTTCGGACCAGACGCTGGAGATCCTGTTCGATCAGGCCAAGGCGGGGAACGAGGCCGCGCGGACGATCTTCGCGCGTGCCGGGCGCTATCTGTCTAGCGGGCTGGCCAATGTGATCCGCGTCTTCGACCCGGAATTGCTGATCCTGTCGGGCGCGCGGCTGCGCTATGACTACTTGTACGCCGAAGAAGTCCTTGGCGGCGCGCATCGGTTTTCCGACTGGATCGGGCGCGAGCGGACCCGCATCGCCGTCAACACCTGGGGCGACCTGGTCTGGGCACGGGGAGGGGCGGCGCTGGCGCTGTCTGCGGAAACAGACCGGATCGGCGCGGGGCTCTAGGCGTCTGGGCCAAGGCTGCGGCGGGCCATGGCTTCCAGGATCCCCGCCGCGCCCTTGCGGGTGGCGCGAAAGACGTGCGGAAGCCCGTCCAGCGCGGACAAAAGCGCCGGTTCGGCATTGCCGACGGCCACACCGGGCAGCCCGCTGACCAGCATCGACAGATCGTTGAGCGTGTCGCCAGCAGTCAGTACGCGCGCAGGCGTGACCTGCAGGCGGTCCAGCACCCGCAGCAGCGTCGGACCCTTGCTGACCCCCTTTGGCAGTACGTCGAAATCTCGGTTCTGGGAAATCAGCAGGTCGAGGCCCATCGTGCGCACTGTGGCGGCGCTGCGCGAGGTCAGCCGAGCGGGATCCATGTCAAAACTCAGCCGGTGGCGGAACGGCAGCACCTGTTCGGTCAGCCCCGGATGCCCGGCCAAGGCGCGCCGCACCCGGTCCGTTGCCCCGTCCCAGCGCGCGGCGATGGGGGCCTCAAGGTCTGCATCCGCCACCGCCGTGCCGTCGCTGGAAATCCGGTAAACGCTTGTTCCCACGTCGCAAATGGCAATATCGGGGCAAGGATGACCGGTGCGCACCAGATCGCTGACGAATGCCACGGGCCGTCCGGTGACGTAGATCAGCCCGGTCTGCACCCGGGTTTCTTCAATCCAAGAATAAAGTCTGCGTCTGGCCCGACGCGGCCCGCCCAGAAACGTGCCATCCAGATCCGTGGCCAGCACGAAACCGCAGTTCGACAGGCTCATGGGGCGGGTTTGGCCTGCGGGCGGCGGGCGGAGTGCGAGACCGGGTTCGACAGGCTGACCCCCAGGGTACCGCTTTCGCCCTGCAAGGGGCGCGACCACAGGCGGGCGAAGGTCTCCTCCATCGGTGCGCCCTGGTGCAGCACCGCGTTGACCGCCGCGCAGATCGGCATTTCAACGCCGACGCGGGTGGCCAGATCCATGACCGAGGGCGCGTTGACCTCGCCCTCGACCACCACCGGGCGGCCTTCGAAACAGGCCGCACGGGCCAGCCCCCGCCCAAGCTGGGTGCCCAGCGACATGTTGCGCGAGGTGGTGGAGGAACAGGTCAGCATCAGGTCGCCCGCGCCGGACAGCCCCGAAATGGTTTCGGTCCGCCCTCCCAGCGACAGCGCCAGACGGGTCATCTCGGCCATGCCGCGGGTGATCAGCAGGGCGCGGGTGTTCTCGGCAAAGCCGGCCCCGGTCAGCATGCCGCAGGCGATGGCGATGACATTCTTGACCGCACCACCGACCTCGACCCCGATCACATCGTCCGAGATATAGGGCCGGAAGCTGGGCGCGCTCAGCGCCAGCGCCAGCCGCGCCGCCGGGCTTTGGCCCGGATGCAGCCGGTCGCGGAAGTTGAACGGGAAGGCGATGGTGGCGGCGGTCGGGTGGCCCAGTGCCGCCTCTCGCGCGAAGGTCGGCCCCGACAGCGCGCCGATGGGATGGCCGGGCAGGGCGTCCTCGGCCACCTGGCTCAGCGGCAGGCCGCTGCCGCGTTCGATGCCCTTGCAACACAGGGCCAGCGGGATGCCCTTGGGCAAATGCGGGCGGATCTGGTCGCACATCGCGTGCAGCGTGGCCGAGGGCGTGACGATCAGCGCCGCCTCCGCGCCGTGCAGCGCCCGGCCCATGTCGGTGGTGGCCGCGATGCCATCGGGCAGCGGTACGTCGGGCAGATAGCGGCTGGCGCGGCTGTCTTCGCGGATCTCGCGGGTGACCTCTGCGTCGCGGCCCCACAGGGTGACCCCGCGCCCCGCCTGTCGCGCCACGCTGGCCAGGGCGGTGCCCCAGGCCCCGGCGCCGATCACGGCGATGCGAGAGGGCGCGCCGCCGGCGCCGTGCAGGATGTCGTCGGGGGTAAAGTCCAGGGCCATGGGGTTCCGTCCAGAAGTGCTGGTCCGAGAGAGCATGAAATCACCGGGTTTGTCATGCCCTGATTGCTTGGATAGGAACAGATGGGACCGGTTCGCACGGAAGGAGCCCTGGCGCATGTTCACCCACCCCGATTTCGACGCCCATGAAATGGTGACCTGGATCCAGGATCCGCATACCGGCCTGCGAGCGGTGATCGCCGTGCATTCCACCGCCCTTGGCCCCGGCATGGGCGGCTGTCGTCTTTGGACCTATCCCGATGCGGCGGCGGGTCTGACAGATGTGCTGCGCTTGTCGCGGGGCATGTCGCTGAAGAACGCCATGGCTGATCTGGCGCTTGGCGGCGGCAAGGCGGTGATCTTCGGCCCCGTGCCGGAGGATGCCGCAGCGCGCCGGGAGGCGTTCCGCGCCTTCGGCCGGGCGGTGGCCAGCTTGGGCGGCAAATACGTCACCGCCGAGGATGTCGGCGTGTCGGTCGCCGATATGGAGGCCGTGGCCGAGGAAACGCGCCATGTCTCGGGCTTGCCGCCTGCGGGCGGGGCGGTGGGCGGCGATCCGTCCCCCTACACCGCGCGGGGCGTGTTGCGTGGGATCGAGGCGGCGGTGGCCCGGCGTCTGGGGCGGGCCGATCTGGACGGCCTGCGGGTGGCGGTGCAGGGCACCGGCAACGTCGGCGGGTCGCTGTGCCGGATGCTTGCCGAACGTGGCGCCGATCTGGTGATCGCCGAGGCCAACACCGCGCGCCGCGATGCGCTGGCGGCGGACCTGGGTGCCGAGGTGGTGGAAGGTGACGCCATTCTGAGTGCCGAGGCGGATGTCTTTGCCCCCTGCGCCCTTGGCGGCGTGCTGACCGCACAGAACGTGGCCGGGCTGAAGGCAAAGATCATTGCCGGGGCAGCCAACAACCAGTTGGCGGACGAGGCCGCAGGTCATGCACTGGCCGCGCGCGGCATCACCTACGTGCCCGACTATGTGCTCAACGCTGGCGGCATCATTGCCGTGGGGGCCGAATATCTGGGCGACAAGACCCGCGATCAGGTGATGACGGCGGTGGACGCCATCGGCCCGCGCGTGGCCGAGCTTCTGGCCCGAGCCGAGGCCGAGGGTCAGCGCACCGACCTTCTGGCCGACCGCATGGCCATGGAACGGATCGCCGCCGCGCGCGGCTGAGTGGGGGCGGGGGGCTTACATCCCGCTGCGCAGCACCCCGCCGTGCAAGGTGCCATCGGGAAAGGCGTTTTCCAGCATCTCCAGAAAGGCGCGCAACCGGGCGGTCAGGGCCTGCGGGCCGGGATAGACGAAGGCGATCTCGTCGGGCGGGATCTGCCAGCCGGCCAGAACCTCGACCAACTGTCCCTGGGCCAGTTCTTCTTCGACCAGATACAGCGGCAATTGCGCCACGCCCGCCCCGCCAAGGGCCGCGTGTTTCAGCGCCGGGTAGGAGGTCATTGCCACGCCGCCGGCCAGCCGCACAGTGCGCTCCTGCCGCCCATTCACGAAATGCCAGCTGTGCACCAGACCAACGCCGTGAAACAGCACCGGCAAGCCGGCCAGATCGGCCGGATCCTCAAGCTTGCGGGCGACGATCTGCGGCGCGGCCACCACCACCCGATGCGACTGCGCGATGGTTCTGGACACGAAAGGGGTGTCATGGGGATGGCCCACGCGCAGTGCGGCGTCGAAGCCTTCCTCGACCAGATCGGGCTGGCTGTCGGTCAGCACCACCTCGATGGTCAGGTCGGGATAGACCCGGCGGCTGACCGCCACGATCTGCCCCATGAAGCTTTGCCCGAAAAGCACCGGCGCGGCGATGCGCAGATGCCCCGCCACCCCGTCGTCGGCGGGGCTGAGCGCGCGGGTGATCTCGCCCGCGTCCGCCAGAATGCGCTTGGCCCGCGACAGCACCAGCGCGCCTTCGGGGGTCAGGCTCAGCTTGCGGGTGGTGCGTTCGATCAGGCGCACGCCTAGCGCGGCCTCAAGATCCTGAATGCGTTTGGAAACCGTCGATTTCGGCGTGCCCAGCTTGCGAGCTGCCGCCGCGAAGGACCCCTCCGAAGCGATGGCGGTAAATTCGCGAAGTGCGTTAAGATCCATGCCCTGCCGTCCAGCTTTTGGACTATGAAACATGCCCGCCGGTTGCTGCCAAGATGCAATTGGCGCGGGCCGCGCGGTTCAGGCCGGATCCTGCGTGTCGATCCAGATGGTGACTGGCCCGTCGTTGAGCAGTGATACCTTCATGTCCGCGCCGAAGATGCCGGTTTCCACAGCGATACCCAGATCCGCCAGGTCGGCGGCGAAGGCATCAAACAGCGCCTGGCCTTCGGCGGGCGGTGCTGCGCGGGAAAACCCCGGACGATTGCCGCGCGAGGTGTCGGCGGCCAGCGTGAACTGGCTGACCACCAGCGCACTGCCGCCGATGTCCGTGACCGAGCGGTTCATCTTGCCGGCGTCATCCTGAAAGATGCGCAGCTTGGCGATCTTGGCGGCCAGCTTTTTCCCTGTGGCGGCATCGTCGCCCTGCATGGCGCAGACCAGAATCAGCAATCCGGGCCCGATCTTGCCGGTGCTGGCGCCCTGGGCGACCACCTCGGCATGGGCCACGCGCTGGATCAGGGCGCGCATCAGGCCAGTTCGGCGCGGGTTGGCGGATTGGCCCCGGCGCGCGAGACGGTGACCGCTGCGCAGCGGGCGGCAAGGCCAAGGGCGGCGGTGAGCGCGGCGTCATCCAGCCCGGACAGGGCCTCTTTCGACAGGGCGTCGGCATCGGCCAATGCGGTAAGAAAGCCTGCGTTGAACGTGTCGCCGGCACCCACGGTGTCAACGACCGTAACTTTCTGCGAGGGCACGAAGACCGCGCGGTCGGCGGTGATCCCATGCGCGCCTTTGGCGCCTTCGGTGACCAGCACCAGCCTGGGCCCCTTGGCGATCAACTTGCGGGCAAGCTCGACCGTCGCGCCCGGACCCATCAGCCATTCCAGATCCTCGTCCGACACTTTCACCACGTCGCTGGCGGCGAACATGCGATCCAGACGGGCGCGATAGGCGGTCTCGTCGCGGATGAATCCGGGGCGGATGTTCGGGTCGATCATGATAAGGCGGTCGCCTGCGACCTGCGCCAGAAGCAGGGCATAGGTGTCGGCGCAGGGGGTGACCGCAAGGCTGATGCCCCCGAAAAACACCGCCTGCACATCGTCGGGCACCTGCGGAAGGTCGGCCGGGGCCAGCATCCGCCCGGCGGTGTTTTCATCGTAGAAGGCGTATTTTGCGTGGCCATCGGTCAGGGTGACGAAGGCCAGCGTCGTGGGCCGGTCCGACACCGCAATAAGGTCGGTGCCCACATGCGACGCGGCTAGGCTGGCGGTCAGTTGCTGGCCGAACAGATCGTCCGACAGGCCGGTGAACATGCGCACCGGAACGCCTAATCGCCCGAGCGCGATCGAGGTGTTGAACACCGCGCCGCCGGAATAGGGCTGGAAACAGGCGCCACCGTCGGCGCCTTTGCGCGGCAGCATGTCGATCAGGGCTTCGCCACAACACAGGATCATCTTGGGTCTCGCTTTTATTGTTCGGGGCCGTTGCGCCGGGGTCGATGGGAATGTTAGCGCTCACGTAAGGGAAAGGCCATGTGGACGGCAAGTCTTTTTGCCAAGGCCGGGTCAATATCCGCCGCCGCCATTCTGCGCGGCGAACAAAAACGCGGCCCCCGCCGCCAGCACCAGCGCGGCGATGACGGCCAGTGCGATCTTGCCCTTCGAATAGGGCCGCTCGCCCTGCACGCGCCCGGTCTGGCCGTTGATGACGAATCGATAGCTGCGGCCCTGGTACTTGTAGGCCGCCACCCAGATCGGCAGCAGCACATGCTTGAAGGTTACATCCGAAACCCGGGTCTGGATGTTGTGCACCCGCTGCCGGTCGCCGCCGATGTCGAACCGCACGTCCCGCTCGATCACCCGGTCCATATGGGCGCGGGCCTCGTGAAATCCCTCGTCCAGCTCGACGGTATAGGCCTCGGCCCGCATTCCGGCCAGATACTCCGGGTTGTAGGGCACCAGTTGCGACAGATCCCACGGGGGCAGAGCGTCGGTGAAAGTCTTGGGCAGCGAACGCGCCGCCAGCACCAGCACATCGTCGAACATACGCGCCACCCGGCCCGAGGCACGGCGCCAGCGGATGCGGGCCACCCGCTCGGTCTGGCGCTGGCCGTTCCGGGTGACGGTGCGCGAGGTGTAATAGACCGTGCCGCGCTCGCCGCGATAGTCCGAGGCCGTGCGTGCATCGAAGGTCCAGTAAGGGATATAGACCCCGTCCATCTTGCGCCCGTGGCGGGCGTATTTCTGCAGGCCCGAGGGGGCGAACCACAACCGACCCAGCCAGTTGGTCATGGCCTTGCGCGCGTCGGGCTCGCTCAGCAGGAAGGGCAGCAGGGCCTTGGGCTTGATGTGGCGGTTGGTGCCAGTGTCGGCGACGATGGGGCTGGCGCAGAAGGGACATTCCTTGCCATGGGTGGCGCCGTCGAATTCGACCTCGGCCCCGCAACTGCTGCAGGAGGCGGTTCGGGTTTCCTCCATTTCCGCCAGCGGAAGCTGTTCCTTCAGCGCGGCGGCAAAGTCCAACTCGCGGATGGCGCTGCCGCCCCACGGCCCGGTGGACAGATCGCGGGCTTCGTCCTCATAGCCGCAATGGTCGCAGACCAGCTTGCCCGACGCCGGATCGAAGCGCAGGTCGGCACCGCATTGGGCGCAGGGAAAGCTGTGGGTTTCGACGGTCATCGGGGGCGGGTCAGTCGTCCAAAGGCGGGGGCGGCGGCAGCACGGTAAACAGTTGCGCCAGTTCGGTGACCTCCTCGGCGCGCAGCCAGCCGTCCTGCCCGGCGGTCCAGACATGGGTACGGCGGGTCAGGCGGCCTTCCGTGGCCATCCGGCCCATGTCGGCCTTGGAAAACGGCCCCGTTGTCTGGCCCTTTTCGGCGATGTGCCAAACGTGCTCGACCGGTAGCGGGGGCGGTACGGCAGTGGCGTCGGGCTGGGCCTGCGCGGCGGGGCGGGTGCCCCAGGGACCGGCAGCATGGGTCATCTGCTGGCCCATGGCCATTCCCATGCCGGCACCGATGCTCGCCCCCATGCCCGAATTCGGCGTGGCGGCGGCGGTGGTCATCGCCTCGGCGGCGGAATAGCGGGTGTATTCGCCCAGATCGCCTGCCAACCCCATCGAGGTGCGCTTGTCCAGCGCCTTTTCTACCGCTGGCGGCAGCGAGATGTTCTCGATGTACAACTCGGGCATGGTCAGTCCATACCCTGCCAGCGTCGGCGCAATCTCGGCGGCAACCAGCTTGCCCAGATCGGCGGTGTTGGCGGCCATATCCAGCACCGGGATGCCCGAGGCGGCAATGGCGCGGCTGAACTCCTGCACGATGATGTTGCGGATCTGGAAGCTGATCTCGTCCATGGTGAACTCACCGTCGGTGCCGACAATCTCGACCATGAACCTGGCCGGGTCCGTCACCCGGATCGTATAGGTGCCGAAGGCCCGCAGCCGGGTTGGCCCGAACTCGGGATCACGCAGCATGATCGGGTTCTTGGTGCCCCACTTGAGGTTGTTGAACCGCGTGGTGTTGACGAAATAGATCTCGGACTTGAACGGCGAGCGGAAGCCATGATCCCAGTGCTGCAGCGTGGTCAGCACCGGCATGTTGTTGGTTTCCAGCATGTAGAGACCTGGGGTGAATACATCGGCCATCTGGCCTTCGTGGATGAACACCGCCGCCTGGCCCTCGCGCACGGTCAGCTTGGCGCCGTACTTGATGGCGTGGCCCTGACGTTCGAACCGCCAGACCATGGTGTCGCGGGTGTCATCGGTCCAGTGGATGACATCGATGAATTCCCCGGACAGGAAATTGAAAAGGGACATGTCAGGTCTCTCCTTGTAGCGGGGGGATCTCGGTGTCGGCCTCGGGCGCGGTGGCCAGAGTCGGGATATCGTCCGCCTCGGCGTCCGGCGTCGGATCCGGCTCGGGCAGCAGTTCGGCGGCAATGGTGCGCACGATCGGCGCGGCTTCGGGCGCGGTCATGCCCGGGCGCAGGCGCGGATCGTAGAGGATCGTAAGCATCAGCGTGTCCTGCGTGGTCAGCAGGGCGAATTCCTCGTCGTCGTTGAAGATCGACGGGCGCACATCGGGGCTGTCGTTGGCCAGCCCCAGGCCTTGGGTGATTTCCTCGTGTAGGCACGACTGGCGCAGCAGCGGCGGATGCTCGGCCCGCACCACGCCGATGGCGCGGCGATAGACATTCGGGGCGCTGTCGGCGGAAAAGGCGATGATCAGGCAGAAAGTGCTGGTGGGCATCTGAGTGATGGCGCGTAGCACCCCGTCCGAAATGCCTGGCATGTTCTTCCGCAGCATCGGTTCCAGCGCGCGCCGCTCGTCCTCGTTGACCACATAGACGGTCAGGTTGCCGGGGCCGCTGGTGGTGCGGATGTCATGGCCGCTGGCGCTGCGCAGCCGCCCGGTCAGGGCCTTCACCGTGTCGTCATCGACCGCGCGCTGTGCTGCGCTGACCGAGGTGCCATAGACCAGACCGATGCGCACCGGGTCCTGCCAGCGCCGCAGCGGGCTTTCGGTCTCGCGCGCGACCAGCCGACCCGAGAGCGAGGCGTATTCGTCGAACAACGCGATCTGCATGAAGTTCCGGGCCAGCAGATCTGCATCAAAGGGGGAGTCCAGCCCGCCGCCATCTGTGCGCAGCAGCCCGCGCGTGACCAGATCTTCCTCGATCCTTGCATAGCGGGCGGCCAGGGCCCGGCTTTCCTCGGACACCTCGACCTCCGGCGCAAGATCGCCGCGCGGCACCGCCCGTGGGGCGGTGTCAGGGCTCAAGGGCATCTCGCAGGCCGTCACCAGCATCAGCGCGGCCAGGGCGGCCGCCATGCGGGACGAGACTGCGGGACAACCCATGATCCGGCCTCAGGCTTTGGGCGCGGCGGCCTTGGCCGACGCCAGGGTGTCGCGAAGCTCGGCCTCCATCTGCTGCAGCTCGGCCTCGGCGGCGGCGCGCTTGGCCTTGCCCTCGTCGGCGATCTGCAGGCTTTCCTGAATGGTGGCGATGAGATTGTCGTTGGCCGCCTTCACCGCCTCGATGTCGAAGACGCCGCGCTCGATTTCCTGCCGGACGGCCTTGTTGGCGGTGCGCAGATTCTCGGCGTTGGATTGCAGCAATTCGTTGGTCAGATCGGTGGCTTCCTTCACCGCCCCGGCGGCCTGTGCCGAGCGATTGATGGTCACCGCCTGTGCCAGCTGGGTTTCCCAAAGCGGCACGGTGTTGACCAGCGTCGAGTTGATCTTGGTGATCAGCGACTTGTCGTTTTCCTGCACCAGCCGGATCGAGGGCAGGCTCTGCATGGTGACCTGACGGGTCAGCTTCAGGTCATGGACCCGGCGTTCCAGATCGTCGCGCGCAGCCCGCATGTCGCGCAATTCCTGTGCGGCAATGACCTGATTGTCTTCCGGCGCGGCACTGACCTCGGCATCCTTGGCGGGGATCGTAACCGCGTCCAGTTCGTTCAGCTTGGCCTCGCCCGCCGCAATGTAAAGCGCCAGTTCGTCGTAGAACCCCAGCGTCTTTTCATACAGCAGATCCAGCGACTTGATGTCCTTCAGAAGCTGGTGCTCGTGGCCCAGAAGATTGTCGGTGATCTTGTCGATCTGGCCCTGAACATCCTCGTACTGGGCCATGAATTTCGCCATCGGCTCCATCTTGCCGGTCAGCTTTTCCCACCACGACCGCTTGCGGTTCGGGTCCAACTCGTCAACCGAAAAGCCGCGCAGGGTGGTGACGATCTCGCGCAGGCTGTCGCCCGCCGGTCCCACATCTTTGTTGCGCACGTCCGCCAGCATGGCCTGGCTGATCTCCTGCAACTCGGCCTGTGCCTTGGACCCGAACGCGATGATCGAGCCGGTCTGGCTCATGTCGATCTCGTTCATCCGGCGGCGGATTTCATCGGCCACCGGGGCGTCGGCCTGCTCCAGCACGACAAGCTCGTCTTTCGGGGCGGGCAGGGGGGCGGCCAGATCGGCCAGCAGCGCGGTCTCGGCGGCGGCCTTGGTGCGGGTCTCTTCGGACATGAGGGGCTCCTTGTCTGAAATTACTGTTCCCGCGCAAGGCGTTCGCGCAGCACCTCGATTTCGACATCAAGGTCGGTGCGGTTGTCCAGCAGCAGGGTTTCGGTCTTGGCGGCAAAATTTGCGTCCAGATCGTCCAGCAGGGCGGCATAATCGGCGCGCGCCTGGGGATCGCGGGTGCGGGCATGAATGTCGGCGAATTTCACCGTCGCGTCGCGGGCGCCCAGAAGGTAGACGCCCAGAAACTTGCGGGCGGCGGTCAGGTCGCGGGGATCTTCCTCGACGGTGCGGAACATCTTGCGCACGGTGTCGGCGAAACGATCAACCCGCACTTCCAGCTTGCGGTCCCCGGCGCGGGCGATGGCGGCGCGCATCTCGTCGAGGTATTTCTCGGCCTCGCGCACCGCGCGCTCCACCCGGTCCGACTGGAACCGGTCGATCTCTTCCATGCCCTTGTCCTTCAGCGGGTCGATGCCGAAGGACAGGCTGTGCAGCACCGCACCCAGAACCGTGAAGATACCGGCATTCAACAGGCTGCCATCGGCCAGCCCGGCCAGCCCAAGGCCCAGCCCAGTCAGGGCCGAGCCGAACAGCTTGCGCGGGATCGCCGGACGTTTCGAGATGCGCCGCTCGTTGTAGGCGTCCTCGGCCCGCAGCCCGTCGCGGGTCAGCCAGGCGGCCAGCATCAGCGTCGCGAAACAGGCCAGGTTCAGGGCCAGCCCCAGTGGTTCGGCCCGGAAGGCCGAGATCAGGAAGGGAAACGGCAGCAGGAACAGGAAATTGACGCGAAAGCCGACGCGGCTGCGGATCTTTCCGTCATAGGGATGAACCTCGGGCAGATCGCCCGCCGTGGCGCCGGGGCTGAACTTGCCGCCGAACCGCTGGGCCATTACACCGCTCCCGTGAAGGCAACGTAAAGCACCAGCAGCACAAGCAGGGTGTATGACAGTTTTTGCATTCCCGTCCCGGACATGGCCATCCTCGAATGATCTCTGACTTCAAGAGATAGGGGACGAATGCGCCCCTGTTAAGGGAGGATGGCACGATGCGCCGGTTCTGCAAGCCCCGCGTGGCGGGAAATTTGACCCTTCAGCGCGGACCGGGCTTGCCGCGCCGGACAGGCGCGGTGGCCTTGCTACCGCGAGCGGGTTTTCCCGGACCCGCCGACCCGCGCTTTCCGGCGGGCGGTGTGGAGGCAGGGTCGTCACGGCGGCTGCGTTGCGGTTTGGGGCGTGCCGGGCCAAGGCCCAACTGGTCGCGCACGACACGCGGCTTGACCTCTTCCACCTTCCCGGCCTTCAACTCGCCCAGCTGGAACGGGCCATAGGACACGCGGATCAGCCGGTTTACATCCAGCCCGACGGCCCCCATGGCACGGCGGATCTCGCGGTTGCGGCCTTCGCGCAGCCCCACGGTCAACCAGGCGTTCGACGCCTGCTGCCGGTCCAGTTGCACCGACATCGGCTGAAACCGTTCGCCGTCCACGGTGATGCCCTTGCGCAGCGGCTCCAGCGTGTCGTCCGTTGGCGCGCCCTTGACGCGGACCCGGTATTTGCGAACCCAGCCGGTGGCAGGCAGTTCCAGCTTGCGCTTGATCTCGCCATCATTGGTCAGCAGCAGCAGCCCTTCCGAGTTCAGGTCCAGCCGCCCCACGCTCATGACCCGTGGCATATCCTCGGGCAGGTTCTGGAACACCGTCGGGCGATCCTTCTCGTCGCGCTCGGTCGTCACCAGACCCGAAGGCTTGTGATAGAGCCACAGCCGCGTCGGTTCGGCCTCTTCCACCGGTTTGCCATCGAAGGTGATGCGATCGGAGGGCATGACATTGACGGCAGGGCTGGTGATGCGCTTGCCGTTCAGGGTGACGCGGCCGGCGGCGATCAGCTTTTCGGCATCGCGGCGCGAGGCGATCCCGGCGCGGGCCAGGACTTTGGCGATCCGGTCGCCGGGAGGGGTCTTGTCGGTCATGTCACAGCCTTAGTCCTCAGGGGCGGGAAACGAAAGCCTGTTGCATGGGCGCGGGGCCAAAGGCAAGAAAGGATGATGAGCAACTTCCATTCCCACATGAGCCTGGCGCTGGACGAGGCCCGCGCCGCCGCCGAACGCGGCGAGGTGCCTGTGGGGGCAGTTTTGGCGGGGCCGGACGGGGTGGTTCTGGCGCAGGCGGGCAACCGCACGCGCGAGATGGCCGATCCGACCGCCCATGCCGAGATGCTGGTGATCCGGCAGGGCTGCGCGCGGCTGGGGTCGGAACGGCTGACCGGGTGCAGCCTGTATGTGACGCTGGAGCCCTGCGCCATGTGTGCGGCGGCCATCGCGGCGGCGCGGGTGGCGCGGTTGTACTATGGCGCGGCGGACCCGAAATCCGGCGGGGTAGCACACGGCGCGCGGATCTTCACCCGCGCCCAAAGCCACCACAGCCCCGAGATCTATGACGGCATCGGCGCGCAAGAGGCCGAGCGTCTTCTGAAAACATTCTTCGCGGATTTGCGTGTAGGGAGACCGGCCTGATGTCCCGTGCCCAGTTGCAGACCTTCGTGCGCGAGGCGCTGGCCACTGGTCAGGATCGCGGCGCCATTGCCGCAGCACTGGCCCACGCCGGCTGGGATGACCGCGAGGTTGCCCGCGCGCTGGATCTTTACGCCGACAGCGATTTTCCGGTGCCCGTGCCACGCCCCCGTCCGGCAATCTCGGCCCGCGATGCGCTGTTCTATGCGCTGATGTTCATCGCGCTGGTGAATGCCGCCCTGGCGCTGGTCCACCTCATGCACGCGGGGATCGAACAGCTTTGGGGCGATCCGGAAACCCGTTTCTACAACACTGACTGGTGGCTGGCCGAGTTTCTGGTCTTTACCCCGATCTACCTGCGGCTGGCGCATCTGGATCGCCGCAATTGCCGCCGCGATCCCCGGCGGCGGCTGTCGCCAGTGCGGCAATGGCTGACGGCGTTGGCGGTGCTGGTCGCGGCGGTCAGCTTGCTGGGCTGTTTCGTTGTCACCATCCACGGCGCGCTGCAGGGCGACCGAGAGCTTGTGTTCTTCGCCAAGACCGCTGCGACCGCCGTTGTTGCCGGGGCCGTGCTGCTGATGTTCCTGCGGCCCGCTGATCTGGACGACCGCTAGACCCGTGGCCTACAGGATCAGCGTCTCCATCACCTCGGGGGTCTTTACATCCACGTTCGGCAGGGCATCGACCAGCGGCTGGGCCGATTGCTCCAGCAGCGGGAAGGTCTTGTAGTGGCAGGGGATCACCGTCTTGAAGGTGAAAAACCGTTTGGCGGCATAGGCCGCCCGCGCCATGTCCATGGTGAAATGCCCGCCACAGCACAGGATGCCGATTTCCGGGTGGTGCAGATCCTGGAACAACTCCATATCCATCATCACATCGGTATCGCCCGAGAAATAGATCGTGCGACCGCCCTGTGCGATCATGAACCCGGCCTCGCTGCCTGCATACATCGGCCCGTGATCGGTGCCCAGCGACGAGGAATGCACCGCGTGCACCATGGTGACCTTGACATTGCCCAGTTGCACGGTGCCGCCCTTGTTGAAACCGACGCCATGGATGTCTTCGGAGGCTTCCCAGTGCGAGACGATGTCGAAACTGCCCACCACCGGGATCTGAAGTTCCCGCGCGATCTCCAGAACGTCGCCGGTGTGATCGAAATGGCCATGGCTCATCAGGATGGCGGTGGCCCCTTTGATGGCCTCGGCCAGGCGATCTTCGGGGAAGGCCGGGTTGCTCTCAAGCCAGGGATCGACCAGCAGGATCTGATTGCCGATCTCGATGCGAAAGCCCGCGTGGCCAAGCCAGGTGATTTTCATGAGAGCCTCCCTACATGTCCCAAGGCAAGGTCACGATAGCACAGGGCGGGGACAAGGGAATGGATCTGACGCAGGCGCTGGATGGCTATTGCGAGCGGCTTGGGCCCGCGTTCTGGGCCGAGCCGTGGAATGCCCTGTCGAACCTTGCCTTTCTCGTGGCGGCGCTGGTGATGGCGCGGCGGTTGCGCGGACAGGCGTTGCCGCTGGCGCAGGTGCTGACCGGGCTGCTGGCGATCATCGGGCTGGGCAGTTTCCTGTTTCACACAACAGCACAGGTCTGGTCGGCGCTGGCCGATACACTGCCCATCGTGCTGTTCGCGTTGGTCTACCTGTTTGCCGCCAACCGGGCCTATCTGGGGCTGCGGCGGCTGCCTGCACTGGGGCTGGCCCTGCTGTATCTGCCGTTGACCGCCGTGCTGACGCCATTGCTGTCGGCGCTGCCCTTCTTTCGCATTTCGGCGATGTACTGGCCGCTGGTTGGTGCGTTTCTGAGCTATGCGCTGGTGCTGCGCGCCCGGCTGCCGCAGGTGGCACGCGGGCTGGTCATTGCCGGGGGGCTGCTGACGGCATCATTGACCTTCCGGTCGCTGGACATGCCCCTGTGCGGTGCGGTGCCCATGGGCACGCATTTCCTGTGGCACGTCGTGAATGCGGTGCTTCTGGGCTGGGTGATCGAAGTCTATCGCCGCCATCACCTGCGCTCGCTTGCAGCCCCGGCTTCGGACCGCTAAAGCGGGGCGCAGCACAATTACGGAGACACGCATGTCGATCGACCGCGACACCGCCGCGCGCGTGGCCAAGCTCGCCCGCATCCGGGTGGAGGAGGACGCGCTGCCCGCCCTGGCCCAGGAATTCAACACCATCCTCGGCTTCATCGAACAATTGGGCGAGGTGGATGTAGACGGCGTGGAGCCGATGGTTTCGGTCACGCCCATGCGCCTGAAACGGCGCGAGGATGTGGTCACCGACGGTGACCAGCAAGACAAGGTTCTGGCCAATGCGCCGGACGCCCGCGAAGGCTTTTTCGCAGTGCCGAAGGTGGTGGAATAATGTCGGACCTGTCGAAACTGACCATCGCCGCCGCCCGCGACGCCCTGCGCGCCGGCGAGACCACGTCTGCCGAGCTGACCGAAGCCTGCCTGTCGGAAATTGACACCGCCGGTGCGCTGAACGCCTTTGTCCACAACACCCCCGAGATCGCGCGTCAGCAGGCCGTGGCCGCGGACGCGCGGATCAAGGCCGGCGATGCGCCCGACATGTGCGGCATCCCGCTGGGCATCAAGGATCTGTTCTGCACCAAGGGCGTACCGTCGCAGGCGGCCTCGGCCATCCTGAACGGGTTCAAGCCCGAGTATGAAAGCACCGTCACCACCAAGCTGTGGGACGCGGGCGCGGTCATGCTGGGCAAGCTGAACATGGATGAATTCGCCATGGGCTCGTCGAACGAGACCTCGACCTATGGCAATGCGGTCAACCCCTGGCGGCGCGGCAATGAAGACACGGCGCTGACGCCCGGCGGTTCCTCGGGCGGCTCGGCCGCTGCAGTGGCCGCCGACCTGTGCCTTGCGGCAACGGGCACCGACACCGGCGGCTCGATCCGCCAGCCCGCGGCCTTCACCGGCATCACCGGGCTGAAGCCGACCTACGGACGTTGCTCGCGCTGGGGCATCGTGGCCTTTGCCTCCTCGCTGGATCAGGCCGGACCGATGACAAAGACCGTGCAGGACGCGGCGATCATGCTGAACGCCATGGCCGGGCACGATCCGCTGGACAGCACCTCGGCCGATCTGGCGGTGCCGGATTTCGAAGCGGCGATCACCGGCGACATTCGCGGCCAGAAGATCGGTATTCCCAGCGAATACCACATGGATGGGATGCCGGCGGAGATCGAGAAGCTCTGGGCCGACGGACGGGACATGCTGCGCGATGCGGGGGCCGAGATTGTCGATATCTCGTTGCCGCACACCAAGTACGCGCTGCCCGCCTACTATGTGATCGCCCCGGCAGAAGCCTCGTCGAACCTGGCGCGCTATGACGGCGTGCGCTTTGGCCATCGCGCCAAGCTGGCGGCGGGCGACGGCATCACCGAGATGTACGAAAAGACCCGTGCCGAAGGCTTCGGCGCCGAAGTGCAGCGCCGCGTCATGGTCGGCACCTATGTGCTGTCGGCGGGCTTCTACGACGCCTATTACAACCGCGCCCGCAAGGTGCGCACCCTGATCAAGCGCGACTTCGAGACCGTCTTTGCCGAGGGCATCGACGCCATCCTGACCCCGGCGACGCCCTCGTCGGCCTTCGGGCTGGGCGAGATGACCGATGCCGATCCGGTCAAGATGTACCTCAACGATGTGTTCACCGTGACCGTCAACCTGGCCGGTCTGCCGGGCATCGCGGTGCCCACGGGCATCGACGGTCAGGGTCTGCCGTTGGGGCTGCAACTGATCGGCAAGCCCTGGGAAGAGGGCGCGCTGCTGAACCAGGCCAGCGTGCTGGAAAAGGCCGCCGGATTCGCGGCCAAGCCCGCGCGGTGGTGGTAAGCTGATGCGCGCCGCCCCGATTGCCGTCACCCTGTCGCTGCTGGTGCTGGCCGCCTGCAGCCCCTCGGTTCCCGATTCGGGAAATGTGGTCTATCTGGAGCCGGTCTCGCCCGAGGCCCGTGCCGCCCGCAACGCGGCGCTGCAAGGCACCTCGGGGCGCGGCACGGTGGGGCTGGAACCGGTGGCGGGAAGCACGACGGCGGTCAGCAGCACGCCCGGTGCCGTCGGCAATGACACCACCTATACCGGGGCCGCGCCTGCGCAGATCACCCATGTGACGCCCCCGGCGGTGGCGGTAGAACAGGTCGAGGCGCGCCCGGTGCCCTCGCGCCCGTCGACCGGCGCGCCGTCGGTGGTGGGCTTTGCCCTGGACACCTCGCACCCGGTGGGGCAGTCGGTCTATGCCCGCTCCAACCCCTCGGCGGAGCGCGCGGCGCGGGCCTGCGCCCGCTATGCCTCGGACGATCTGGCGCAAGCGGCCTTCCTGAACGCGGGCGGGCCGGAGCGTGACAGCGCCGGTATCGATCCCGATGGCGACGGCTATGCCTGCACCTGGAATCCGGAGCGGTTTCGCAAGGCGATCCGGTGATCTGGCATCCCTCGCCGAACTTCGGCCCCCGGCGCAATGGGGCGCAGCCGGGGCTGATCGTTCTGCATTACACCGCCATGGACAGCGCCGAGGCCGCGCTGGAGCGGCTGTGTTCCACCGAGCATGAGGTGTCGGCCCATTACCTGATCGGACGCGATGGCACCTGCTGGCAGCTGGTTCGTGAGGCCGACCGGGCTTGGCACGCCGGGGCAGGTTTCTGGGCCGGGCAGGGGGATGTAAACTCCCGCTCCATCGGGATCGAGTTGGACAATGACGGGAAAACTCCGTTTTCCGAGCCGCTGATAGCGCGGCTGGAGGCGCTGCTGGGCAAGGTCATGGCCGCTTGGCAGATCGCGCCGCAGGCAGTCATCGGCCATTCCGACATGGCGCCGGACCGCAAGTCCGATCCGGGCGCGCGCTTCGACTGGCGCCGACTGGCGCGGCAGGGTCTGGCGGTCTGGCCCGAGGCCGCGACCGCACCCGCAACGGACCCGGACGCCTTCGCGCGTCTTGCCCGCGCCTTCGGCTATCCCGATGCGTCCCACGACGTCCTGCTGACCGCCGTTCGCGACCGGTTTCGTCCGGCGGCACGCGGGCCATTGTCGGCGGAAGACATGGCGGTGATTGCCGATCTGGCCCGCCGCTTCCCCGTTGACCCCGCTGCCGTCCCGGCCTAACAGGCGGCACGCGCGGATGGCTGGATGATCGCGGGCAGCAATGTTCGAGGAAAGTCCGGACTCCATGAAGCAACGGTGCCGGGTAACGCCCGGCCGGGGAAACCCGAGGGAAAGCGCCACAGAAAACAGACCGCCATGGGGCAGGTCGGCCTTGCCGATACCGTCCATGGTCAGGGTGAAACGGTGGGGTAAGAGCCCACCGCGCGGCTGGCAACAGTCGTGGCACGGCAAGCCCCACCGGGAGCAATGCCAAATAGGGATCTCATGCGGCTTTGTCCGCAGGCCGCTTCAGCCGCGAGATCCGGGTTGGCAGCTAGAGCGTATCGGCAACGGTGCGCCCAGAGGAATGGTCATCCAGGGGGGCAACCCCCGGACAGAATCCGGCTTACAGGCCATCCGCGCCCTTCATTCCCGCCCCTGCGACGACGCGGAGCCGGAAAGGTTTTGCAATATGGTCGCTTTGGGGGTCCTCTTGACCCAGCGGGAAGCATTGCCCGCCTGAAACGGGAGGACCAGAAATGAGCTTCATGCGAACGCTAGCCACCGTCGCCATGGGATTTGCTGCGGCGAAGGGGATGGACAAGTTCAAGAACATGGGCGGCATGGCCGGGATGCAGGACATGATGTCGGGCATGACCGGTGGCGGCAGCGGCCTTGGCGGCATGGGCATGGGCGGCATGACCGACCAGATTGCCCAGATGGCCGAAAAGATGGGCGTGCCCGGCGGCGGCAAGGCCGTCAAGGATATGATGAGCAGCTTCGGCGGCATGGGCGGCAGCAGCAACGACGGCGCGGCGGCCATGGGCCTTGGCGGGCTGATGTCGGCCATGGGCGGTGCCGCCGCGGCCAGCGGACAGCAGATGGATGACATGCTGGGCGGCATGTTCGCCAAGACCCCGGTGTCCGTGGCCGCCGAATCCAACGCCAAACTGATGATCCGCGCCATGATCCAGGCCGCCAAGGCCGATGGCGAGATCGACAAGGAAGAGCAGGCCAAGATCCTCGATCAGCTCAAGGATGCCGATCCCGAGGAGGTTGCCTTCGTGAAGGCCGAACTGGCCGCGCCGGTCGATCCGATGGGGCTGGCGCAGGACACGGGCGAAGCCATGAAGGCGCAGGTCTATTCCATGTCGCTGATGGCCGTGAAAGTCGACACAGCCGCCGAGGTCACCTATCTGCGGCAGCTTTCGACGGCGCTTGGCCTGACCGATGCGGCCCGCGATCAGGTGCATCGCGCCATGGGCCTGCCGCCCTTGCCGCGCGGCTGATCCGGCAGGGTCGGGCTGCACCTGTGGACGCACAGACAGCGGCGGACAGCCCGGCCTGCCATTCCTTGCGGCTTTGCGCGCCTTGCCCCGGATTTCCGGGCGGTTTCTCTTGACACCGGGGCGGGCATCCGTAAAAGGCGGGTTTCATGAATTCTTCGGGTGGTCCGTTCCGCCCGGTTGAGGAGACCTCCCATGGCGAAGCCGACCACAATCAAGATCCGCCTGAACTCGACCGCGGGCACCGGCCACTTCTACGTGACCAAGAAAAATGCCCGCACCATGACCGAGAAGATGGTGACCAAGAAATACGACCCGG
Source organism: Meridianimarinicoccus marinus (assembly GCF_040689105.1). Lineage (NCBI taxonomy): Bacteria > Pseudomonadati > Pseudomonadota > Alphaproteobacteria > Rhodobacterales > Paracoccaceae > Meridianimarinicoccus > Meridianimarinicoccus marinus. Next base: position 122,258 of record NZ_JBFBVU010000006.1, on the reverse strand, counting down.
TGGTGCGCAAGCACGTCGAGTACAAGGAAGGCAAGATCAAGTAAGATCGCCGACCTTTCGAAGTTTGGGGCCACGCATTGCGCGTGGCCTTTTTCGTTTGCGGCGGAGTCCGCACGGGCAAGATTCCGCGACGCGTGAAGAAATGCTCAAAGGGCTTTGGCAAGCCGCGCAGCGCGCGCTAGGCTGGCGGCGAACCACATTGCACAGGGAGATTCGACAATGATGAATGGCTTGAAGATTGCCGGCGGGCTTGCCGTTGTACTTGGCCTGATGGGCTGCGACATGCCTTCTGGCAGCACCGGCGGGACGCCCACGGTGGCCGAGAGCGCCTGTGCTGCTGCCGTGGCCGATGTGACCCAGAACCCGATGATCGCCGTGACCTCGTCGGAGTTCTCGGAAGCGGGCACCTATGTGACGCTGGCCGTCGGGGAACAGAAAGCGCCGTGGAAGTGCATTGCCTACAGCGATGGCAGCACCGACGGGGTGGAATTCCTTGGCTCCGAGGGGGCGCTGTAGCACCCTGCGATCGACCATGACGATGCGGCAAACGCGCGGAGCAATCCGCGCGTTTGTCATTTTTCCTGACAGAAGTCTGGCTGTCGCATGCCCTTGATCCTGTCGCAGGCCGATGCCGCGAAACGCAATGACATTCCCGGTCTCGACGGGCTTCGGACGCTGGCTGCCGGGATCGTGGTTCTCAGCCATATGTCAAACGCCGGGTGGCTCAGCCTTGGCGGGTTGTCCTTCGCGGGCTGGGGCAAGATCGGTGTGTTCGTGTTCTTCTTTCTCAGCGCCTTCCTGCTGTCGCGCATCCAGACCGGGCAAGGCGCCGGGTTCTGGACGCCGGGCGGGCTGACGGCCTATGGGCTGCGCCGCCTGGCCCGGATCGTACCGCTCTACCTCCTGTACCTGACACTGGCGCTGGTCACCACATGGGCGCTGCAAGCCTCAGGCCAGCGCGCCACGGCCGCCTTTCCTTTCCCGCTGTGGTGGCAGGAGTACCTCGGCCACCTGACCCTGCGCGACGGCAAGAGCGTCACCTGGAGCGTGCCGGTCGAACTGAAATACTACCTGCTGCTGCCCGTGGTCACTCTGGGCTTCGACCTTCTGCAGCGGCAAGGGCGGGTGGCGATCTTCGGGGCCGGTCTGGCGGGGTTTGTGGCGCTGGCGGTGCTGTCGCGCGACGTGGCGGCCAGCAACAGCGTCGCGCTCTGGCCCTATCTGAGCTGCTTCTGGGCGGGATCACTGGCGGGCGTCCTTTCGGCCTTGGCGCAGGCGCGCGGGGTGCGCCCGCCGCGCAGGGTCGCCGGTGCGGGCATGATCGTCGGGGGGATCGCGCTGGTGCTGACCATCCCGGACCTCTCGGATGCCCTGTTCGGCGATGCTGTCACCGCCACGCTGCGGACATGGCTGGTGCCGCTGGCCAGCCTGTGCGCCGGGCTGCTGGTGCTGGGGCTGGAATTTGGACCACGCCCGTTGCGGCGCCCGTTCGAGACGCCGCTGATGCGGGCCGGCGGGGCGCTCAGCTTTGGTATCTATCTGTGGCACATGGCGGTGCTGGACCAGATCGCCCTGCGCACGGATTTGACCGGCGGGCTGGCCATTCTGGCGCTGCTGGCGGGAACGCTGGCCCTGTCGCTGGCCAGCTACCTGACGATCGAAGCCCCGATCCTGCGCCGCAGCCAGCGGCTGGCCCACCGCCTGACCCGCCCGCGCCCATGAAAAAACCCGCCGGAGAGGCTCCGGCGGGTTGCGATCTGTTCAGGCTCTGACCTGCATTTACTCGCGGTTGCCGAGGAATTGCAGCAGGAACATGAACATGTTGATGAAGTCCAGGTACAGGCTCAGCGCGCCCATGATGGCGGCCTTGCCCAGCCATTCCTGATCCCCGGCCTGAGCCATCTGCAGGTAGGTGGTCTTGATCTTCTGCGTATCATAGGCGGTCAGCCCGGCGAAGATCAGCACACCCAGCACCGAGATGGCGAAGGCCATGGCCGACGAGGCCACGAAGATGTTGATGATCGACGCGATAATCAGACCCACTACACCCATGATGAGGAAGGTGCCAAGCGCGCTCAGATCCTTCTTGGTGGTGTAGCCGTAGAGGCTGAGCGAGGCGAAGGCGATCGAGGTCACCAGGAAGGTGGTCACGATCGATTCCCCGGTGAACACCAGGAAGATCGAGCTGAGCGACAGGCCCATCACCGCAGCGAAGGCATAAAACACTGTCTGCGCCGTGGCGGCCGACATGCGGTTGATCCCGGCCGAGAAGCCGAAGACGAACAGCAGCGGTGCGAACATCACCAGCCATTTCAGCGGCGAGGTGTAGATCGCGGCGCCAAGGCTTGTCAGATAGGTGTCGGCACCGATTTGCGCTGTGGCGCCGGTGGGGTCGCTGGTCACGGCAAGGCCGGCAATGGCCCAAGATGTCAGGGCCGTGATCAACATGCCGATCGACATGGTGCCGTAGACCTTGTTCATATGGGCGCGCAGGCCCTCGTCGATCTGCGCGGTACGGGCCCCGGCCTGTGCGCGGATCGTCTGATATTCAGCCATGAAGCTCTCTCCTGTCATATCTGGCAGGCGGCCAGTTCTCGGGCCGCACTTGAAACACAATATCGGCAACCGGGGGCGGTTTTTCAAGCGAAGCCGAGTACGATTTCGGCAGATCCCGAGCTTTCTTGTTGGTCGGTTGCGGGAGTCAGTGAGCCAGACCCGGGTGTAGCCCGGCCGCTCAGCGCCGTTGCAGCCAATGGGCGGGCGCATCCCAGATCAGGCGATCGGCCTCTTTTTCGGCCTGGGCGCGGGTGATCCCCACATCCGCCAGCATCCGGTCGTCCAGTTGCTGCAGGGCCCGCCGCTGGCGGTGGGCCGCCGCAATGGCATGGACCAGACCGCGCAGGGACAGGCGGCGCGGTTGCCGGGGAAGGGTACGGGTGCAGGGGACGGGCGCGGACATGGGGCGTTCCTTTCAGGATTCGTGATGCAGATGTGCTCTTTCATGATTTCCGTTGATGTTTTTGCGCCGCTGTGGTCAATTTGTAAAACGAATGATTTTGAACTAAAGCATCACGGATGGTGATATGAGGCGTGTTCTAGACCTGTCAGCCCTGCGCAGCTTCGTCGCGGTGGCCGACACCGGCGGCGTGACGCGGGCGGCCAACCTTCTGAACCTGACGCAATCGGCAGTCTCGATGCAGATGAAACGGCTGGAGGAGGCGCTGGACGTGCAGCTTCTGGACCGCTCTGCCCGCACCGTGACCCTGACCGCGGCGGGGGAGCAACTGCTCGGATACAGCCGCAAGATGCTGGCCCTGAACGACGAGGCTGTCAGCCGCCTGACCGATACCGTGTTCGAAGGCGAACTGACCCTCGGCGTGCCGCATGACATCATCTACCCGCATATTCCCGGCGTGCTGCAACGCTTCAACGTCGAGTTTCCCCGGATGCGGGTGCATCTGCTGTCGTCCTACACGCGCAAACTGAAGGAAGAATTTGCCCGCGGCGATTGCGACCTGATCCTGACCACCGAGGAAAGCCCCGACGCGCAGGGCGAAACCCTTGCGGCGCTGCCGTTGGTCTGGATCGGGGCGCCCGGCGGGATCGCGTGGAAGCAACGCCCGCTGCGGCTGGGGTTCGAACCGGGCTGCATGTTCCGCGCCCCGGTGCAGCAGGCGCTGGATCAGGCGGGCATCGAATGGGACATGGCGGTGGAATCGGATTCCTCGCGCACCATCGAGGCCTCGCTCAGCGCCGATCTGGCCGTCGGCGCGGTTCTGTCCGGCACCGCCTCGCCGCAACTGGACGAGATCGCGCACGGTGGCGCCCTGCCGCAATTGCCGTCGCGCCAGATCAACCTCTATGTGAACGGCACCGGCCAGGAGCCCCCCGTGGCCCGCATGGCAGAACTTGTGCGCGCGGCCTATCAGACCCGTCGCGCCCGCGCCGTGGCCTGAGCCGGCTCAGGGGGTGATGACCACCTTGCCAGTGGATTTGCGGCTGCGCAGCAGCTCCAGCCCGACGTCGGCTTTCTCCAGCGGCAAGGTGTGGCTGATGTGCGGCCGCAGCTTGCCCTCGGCGTACCAGTCGAACAATTCAGTCATCGATTCTGTCAGCACCTTGGGATCGAAGGCCAGGTAACCACCCCAATACAGGCCATGGACGGTGATGTTCTTGACCAGCAGGTAATTCGCCGGGATCTGTGGCACCTGTCCGGCGGCAAAGCCGATCACCAGCACCCGGGCGCCGGGGCGACAGGCGCGCAGCGCCGCCGAGAACAGCGGATCCCCGACCGCATCATAGACCACGTCGACGCCGCCCATGGCTTTCAGCGCGGCTTTCAGGTCGGGGGTTTCGCTGTCGATCACCTCATCGGCCCCGGCCCGGCGCGCGATGTCCAGCTTCTCGACCCCGCGGGCGCAGGCAATCACCCGTGCGCCCATACGGTGGGCAATCTCCACCGCGGTCAGGCCGACACCCCCGGCCGCGCCAAGCACCAGAACGGTTTCGCCCGGTTGCAGGTTCGCCCGGTGGCGCAGCGCCACATGCGAGGTGCCATAGGCAATCTGGAATGCCGCCGCGTCGGGGAAAGACATGGCATCGGGCAGCGGTACGCAGCGGTCCGCGGGCACGCAGGCCACCTCGGCCAGACCGCCGCCGCCCGAGAAGGTTCCGACGCGCGCGCCGACCGACAGGCCCGTCAACTCGGACCCCACCGCCCGCACCACGCCGGCAAATTCCATCCCCAGGGTCAGGGGAAGCGGCGGCTTTTCCTGGTACTGCCCCTTGATCGTCAAGAGATCGGCGAAATTCAGCCCACAGGCGGCAATGTCGATCTGCACCTCTGTTGGACCGGGCCGGGGGGGCTCCACATCGTTAAGTTGCGGCGTTCCACCGATTTCTTCCAGTTGCCAGGCCCGCATTCGAATCTCCCTGCTCAAAAAACACTGTTTGCTGCACGAGGTTTCGAATATGTGAAGTGTTAACCACTGGTAAAGATTAAGCTGACGTTGCACTGTATTTTTGAGAAATTTTTCCGGTATATGCGTTACAAGAGTGTTGCACGCCCCGAAGCGGTCGCTTTCCGGTCCTGTACCCATTGTGCGGGGACACACCGGAACAGCACAGCGGGAGAATCCCAACCGGTCCAGAACGGACCTGGCGTTTCGGCCTTCACCAGTTTGGTTTTGAGCGATTTGGGAGAACAGGAATGCCACATCCAGTGGACACCCATGTGGGGAACGTCATCCGTCAACGACGGCGCGAGATGTCGATGACACAACAGCAACTGGCCGAGCAGGTCGGGATCAAATTTCAGCAGATCCAGAAGTACGAAACCGGGGTGAACAGGGTCAGCGCCTCTCGCCTTTGGGAAATCTCGCAGGCCTTGTCGGTGCCCATTGATCATTTCTTCAAGGGCTACAATCCAAGGGCGCAGGATCCGGCAATCGAAGTGACACCGTTCCGCCGCTAGGGCCGAGCCTTGCGGAATACTGTCCCCGGCCTTGCAGGCCGGGTGACAGATGCGGATGCGCCCGCTATGACACCTCCATCTTCACGTGCGGGTGGTCAAAGTGGTCCAGAAATCAGAACTCTCCGGTCTAATAGAGTGTGCCCGGCAACTGGCCGATGCGGCGGCCCGGATCAGCCTGTCGCATTTCCGGACGCGGGATCTGGCGACCGACAACAAGGCGGCAACGGGCTTCGACCCGGTCACCATCGCGGATCGCGAAGCCGAGCGCGCGATGCGGCAGCTGCTGGCGGCGCTGCGGCCACAAGACGCGATTCTTGGAGAGGAATTCGACGCCAAAACAGGGACTTCCGAACTGACATGGATCCTTGATCCCATCGACGGCACGCGCGGGTTCATGTCGGGAACACCCACCTGGGGCACGCTGATCGCCTGCTGCACGGCGGACGGCCCGCTTCTGGGCCTGATCGACCAGCCGCACACCGGAGAGCGGTTCATCGGCACGCCTGACGGCGCATATCTGGCGCATCGCGGCACGACAACACCGATGACGGCGGCCGCCACGACCGACCTGTCGCGGGCCATTCTGTTTTCAACCTTCCCCGAGATCGGCACCCCGCTTGAACACGCTGCCTTCACCCGCGTGGCCGACCGTGCCCGGCTGGTGCGCTATGGCATGGATTGCTACGCCTACGGGCTGCTGGCCATGGGCCAGATCGATCTGGTCATCGAGGCCGGGCTGAACGCCTATGACATCGCCGCCCCGGTCGCGGTGATCGAGGCCGCCGGCGGGATCGTCACCGATTGGCAGGGCGGGCCGGTCTGGCAGGGCGGGCAGGCGCTGGCCGCCGCCACGCCCGAGCTTCACGCCGCCGCACTGGCGCTTCTGAACGCGCCAGACGGGTAGGGCGCTGCATCCCGCAGCCAATGCACGCCCGGATTTTTCTTGTCGAAAATACTCACGGTGCGACGCCGGCCTCACGCGGGCCGTGGCCGCATCCCCGCCACGTGCCCATATGCCGGATCACGTCTGGCCCCCGACCTGACGCCCCTGCACATAGGTCGCCGCCACTGACCGGTCGTCACCCATCATGATGGTGGGAAAGACCGCCTCCCAGATGTCATGGGCCTGCGCGTGGCGCTGCGCGATGGCGGGGGTGGCGGCCAGGTCCAGCACCACCAGATCCGCATCGCTGCCCGGCGCCAATGTGCCAAGGCGATCGTCCATCCGCAGCGCGCGGGCCGAGCCTTCGGTGGCCAGCCACAGCAGCTGCGCCGGATGCAGAGCGGTGCCGCGCAACTGGCCGACCTCATAGGCCGCAGCCATGGTGCGCAGCATGGAAAAGCTCGATCCGCCGCCGGTGTCCGTGGCCAGCCCGACGCGCTGTCCGGCGCGGCAATGGTCCATGGTCGCGAACAGGCCCGAACCGATGAAGGTGTTCGAGGTCGGGCAATGGATCAGGCTGGCGTCCACCTCGCGCAGCCGGTCGATCTCGCGGGCCTCCAGATGAATGGCATGGCCGTACAGGCCGCCGGGGCCGAGCAGCCCGTGGGATTCGTAGGTGTCCAGATAATCCTGCGCCTCGGGGAACAGCTCGCGGACCCAGGCGATCTCCTCGTGCTGCTCTGACAGATGGGTCTGCATCAGGCAGTCGGGGTGTTCGGCCCAAAGCGCCCCGAGCGCGGCCAGCTGCTCGGGCGAGGAGGTGGGAGAGAATCTTGGGGTGATGACATAGGCCGCGCGCCCGCGCCCGTGCCAGCGGGTCAGCAGCGCCTTGCTGTCGTCATAGGCGCTTTGGGCGGTGTCGCGCAGACCGCCGGGTGCGTTGCGGTCCATGCAGGTCTTGCCGGCGGCCACGCACATGCCACGGGCCTCGGCCGCCTGGAACAGCGCCTCGACGCTTTCGGGGTGGATGGTGCAGAAACTGGCCACTGTGGTGGTGCCATTGGCCAACAGCAGATCCAGATAGCGCGCCGCGATCTCGGCGGCATAGGCCGGGTCGCCGAACTTCATCTCTTCGGGGAAGGTATAGGTGTTGAGCCAGTCGATCAGCCGCTTGCCCCAGCTGGCGATCATCGCGGTCTGGGGATAGTGGGCGTGGGCATCGACAAAGCCGGGCAGGATCAGCCCGTCGCCATGGTCGATCCGCCGGGCATCGGGATGGGTGGCCAGCACGGTGTCAGCGGGGCCGGAGGCCAGGATCTTGCCACCGGCCACCGCCACCGCGCCCCGGCGATCGTGACGGACGGCACCCTCCGGTGGCCCGGCGAAAGGATCGTCCTGAAACTGCACAACCTGACCCAACAGTATCGTCACCTTGCCCGCCATTGCCCAACCCTTTCCTGCCTGAGCCCACAGCCGGTTTGCACGCCACACCGGGGCCATTCCGGCCAAGCATGGCAGTTTGTGGCAAATCCGTACATGCCCCCCTTGCCGAGCGGACCAACCCCTTGTTAGGTCGAGCCTACGGCACGTCGAGACAGCACCGCAGCGGAGGGGCAGATGAGCGAACATCCCGAGAATTTCGAGCCCGCCGACACCGTCCTGGATCCGCGCCGGATCACGAAAATCCTGGCTGCGGTGGCCGACCGTGACGCCGGCCTGCTGAACGACAACCTTGAAGGCCTGCACCCCGCCGACATCGCCGACTTCCTGGAACAGGTCAGCGACGGCGACCGCGATGCCTTCCTTGAACTGTGGTCCGGCGAGGACGCGGGCGAGGTTCTGTCGGAACTGGACGAGGGCCTGCGCGAAGAGGTCATCGGCCAGCTGGATCCGGCGGCCCTGTCCGAAGGTGTCCGCGATCTGGAAACCGACGACGTGGTCGATCTGGTCGAGGACCTGGAGGACCACCAGAAGGAAGCCATCCTCGACGCGCTGGAAGATTCCGACCGGTTCGCGGTAGAACAGTCGCTGGCTTTCCCCGAGGACAGCGCCGGCCGCCTGATGCAGCGCAACGCGGTCACCGCGCCCGAGGATTGGACCGTGGGCCAGATGATCGACCATCTGCGCGACTCGACCGATCTGCCCGAACAATTCTACCATGTGACCCTGCTGGACCCGCGCATGTGCCCGGTCGGCAATGTCACCCTTGGTCGTCTGCTCAGTTCATCGCGCGCCACGCTGCTGAAGGACATCACAGAAGAGGTCTTCATCCCGATCCCGGTCACCGAGACCGGCGAGGATGTGGCCTATGCCTTCAACCAGTACCACCTGATCTCGGCCCCGGTGGTGGACGAGGCCGGGCGGATTGTCGGCGTCATCACCATCGACGACGCGATGATCGTGCTGGACGAGGAAAACGAGGAAGACCTGCTGCTGCTGGCCGGGGTCAGCGGTGAAACCAGCCTGTCCGACACGGTGGCCGAAACCGTGCGGGCGCGGCTGCCGTGGCTGGCGGTGAACCTGCTGACGGCGATCATCGCCTCGCTGGTGATCTCGCAGTTCGAGGATGCGCTGACACAGGTGGTGGCGCTGGCGGTGCTGATGCCGATCGTGGCCTCGATGGGGGGCAACGCGGGCACCCAGTCGCTGACGGTGGCGGTGCGGGCGCTGGCCACGCGCGACCTGACCGGGTCGAACGTGACGCGGGTGATCCGGCGCGAGGCGCTGGCCGGGCTGGCCAACGGGGTGTTCTTCGCGGTGGTCATGGGGCTGATCGGCGGGCTCTGGTTCAGTTCGCTGACCATCGGGCTGGTGCTGGGCGTGGCGATGATCATCAACCTTCTGGTGGCAGGGCTGTCGGGCATCCTGATCCCCATCGCGCTTGAGAAACTGGATTTCGACCCGGCGCTGGCCTCGGGCACTTTCGTGACCACGGTGACGGATGTGGTGGGCTTCTTCGCCTTCCTGGGTCTTGCCAGCTATGTGCTGCTGTGAACGCCGAGGCCAAGGCCGCCGCCCGCAAGGCCGGGTTCGCCCGGCGCAAGGCGGCGCATCGGCAAACCGACCCGGCCCCGGCGCTGGCCGCGCTGCGCGCGGTCCTGGCCGATCATCAGGGCGCGATCCTGTCGGGCTATATGGCGATCCGCACCGAGATCGATCCACTGCCGGTCATGGCCGACTGGGCGCGTACCGCCCCGGTGGCGGTGCCGGTGATCCTGGGCAAGGGCCAGCCGCTGAGCTTTCACCGCTGGACCCCCGAGGCCGAGATGATCGACGGTCCGTTCGGTGCCCGCATTCCGGCCCGGCCCGATCCGCTGGTGCCGGAGGTGCTGATCGTGCCGTTGGTGGCGTTTTCGCGCAGCGGCGCGCGGCTGGGCTATGGTGGTGGCTTCTACGACCGCACGCTGGAAGGGTTGCGCGCGCGGGGGCGGGTGCTGGCCATCGGCCTGGCCTATGCCGCGCAGGAAGATCCCGACCTGCCGGTCGACCCCGTGGATCAGCCGCTGGACCTGATCGTCACCGAACAGGGCGTGATCCGTCCCTGATCGGCCTGTGCCCCCAAGCCGCCCCGCGGATCGCAATTCCGCTTGCCCCGAACCCGCGCGCCGCCTAGGCACGGCCTATGAGACTTCTATTTCTGGGTGACATCGTGGGGCGGTCCGGTCGGACTGCGGTTCGGGACCGGTTGACGCAATTGCGGGCCGACTGGAAGCTGGATTTCGTCGTGGTCAACGGCGAAAACGCGACGTCGGGCGCGGGGCTGTCCCCGGATCATGCCAAGCAACTGCTGGAGGCTGGCGTCGATTGCCTGACCCTGGGCGATCACGCCTTCGATCAGCGCGACATGCTGGGCTTCATCGAGAAGGAGCCGCGCATCCTGCGGCCGATCAATTTCGCCAAGGAAGCGCCGGGCAGCGGCGCCCGGATGTTCAAACTGCCGGACGGGCGCAAGATCCTGGTGGCGCAGGTCCTGGGCCAGGTGTTCATGAAGCGCCCCTTCGACGATCCGTTCTCGGCGCTGGACCTGCTGTTCCGCCGCAATCCGCTGGGCGGTCAGGCGCAGGCGATCCTGCTGGATGTCCATGCCGAAGCCACCTCGGAAAAGATGGGGCTGGGCCATTTCAGCGATGGCCGCGCCTCGCTGGTGGTGGGCACGCACACCCATGTGCCCACAGGCGATGCGCAGATCCTGCCCGGCGGCACCGGCTATCAGACCGATGCCGGCATGTGCGGCGACTACAATTCCGTCATCGGCATGGACAAGGCCGAACCCCTGCGCCGCTTCGTGACCGGCATGGGCAAGGGCCGGTTTGTTCCCGCCAACGGAGAGGCCACCCTGTCGGGCGTTCTTGTGGAAACCGATGATCGCAGCGGCAAAGCGACCTCGATCCGCATGATCCGTCACGGCGGCCGCTTGGAAACCACGACAGCGTGAGATTTCCGTTGTCCCTGCGCGGGTGTTCTGTCTGTTATGGCACCGGTGTGACGTGAAGAGGGACCAGACCGCACAATGATGGCCTTTCCCGGAATGGAACATGCAGCGCCGATCATCGCCCTGATGATCGTGGGGCTGATGTTCATCGGATTTCTGCGCGAGACCTTCCCCGCCGAGGTCGTGGCCCTGGGCGGGGTGTCCGCGATGCTGGTGCTGGGGATCCTGCCCTATGACGCCGCGCTCAAGGTGTTGTCGAACCCCGCGCCCTGGACCATCGGGGCGATGTTCATCGTCATGGGGGCGCTGGTGCGCACCGGCGCGCTGGAATGGTTCATCAGTCAGACCGAGGTGGTGTCCCGCAGGAAACCCTTCATGGCGATCCTCGTGTTGCTGTGCTTTGTGGTGGTGGCCTCGGCCTTCGTGTCGAACACGCCGGTGGTGGTTGTCATGATCCCGGTGTTCACGCAACTGGCGCGGTCACTGGGGCTGGCGCCGTCGAAACTGCTGATCCCGCTGTCCTATGCCGCCATCATGGGCGGAACGCTGACCCTGATCGGCACCTCGACCAACCTGCTGGTTGATGGTGTCGCGCGCGAACAGGGGTTGGAGCCTTTCACCATCTTCGAAGTGACGCCGCTGGGCCTGGCGGTGGTCGCCTGGGGGGCGATCTATCTGGGTGTACTGGGACCGAAGTTGTTGCCGGAGCGGGACAGCATGTCGAGCCTGCTGTCGGGCCGCAAGGGCATGAAGTTCTTTACCGAAGTGGCGATCCCCGAAGGCAGCGCCCTGATCGGTCAGACCGTGATCGAGGTGGATCTGTTCAAGCGGGACGGCGTGCGCCTGATCGACGTGTTGCGAGGCGATGCCTCGTTGCGCCGCGATCTGTCGGCGGTGGTGCTGGAGCCGGGCGACCGCGTCGTTCTGCGCACCCAGATCGCCGAGGTTCTGGGCCTTCAGAAAAACCGCGACCTGCGCATGGTCGACAAGCTGTCGTCGGTGGAAACCACCACGGTCGAGGTTCTGATCACGCCGGGATGCCGCATGGTCGGGCGGTCGCTGGGCGCGCTGCGCCTGCGCCGCCGGTATGGTGTCTATCCGCTGGCGGTGCACCGGTCGAACCAGAACATCGGGCGGCAGATGGATGACATCGTGGTGCGCGTGGGCGACACGCTGCTGCTGGAAGGCGCGCCCGAGGATATCCAGCGTCTGGCCGCCGACATGGAACTGGTGGATGTCTCGTCGCCCTCGGCTCGGGCCTACCGGCGCAGCCATGCCCCCGTCGCCCTTGCGGCGCTGGCGGGCATCGTCGTTCTGGCCGGGCTGGGCGTCGCGCCGATCCTGATGCTGTCGGTGATGGCCGTCGCCGTGGTGCTGCTGACCCGCTGTATCGATGCCGAGGAGGCGTTCTCTTTCGTCGACGGGCGGTTGCTGGCGCTGATCTTCTCGATGCTGGCGATCGGGGCCAGCCTGGAAGCCTCGGGCGCGGTCAGGCTGCTGGTGGACGCTGTCGCGCCGTTGCTGACGGGCTTGCCGCCCTTCGTGCTGGTGTGGTCGGTCTATCTGCTGACCTCGGTCCTGACCGAGCTGGTGTCGAACAACGCCGTGGCCGTGGTGGTCACACCGGTGGCGATCGGACTGGCGGCGGCGCTGGGGATCGATCCGCGTCCGCTGGTGGTGGCGGTGATGATCGCGGCCTCGGCCAGCTTTGCCACGCCGATCGGCTATCAGACCAACATGATGGTCTATGGCCCGGGCGGCTACAAGTTCAGCGACTACCTGAAGGTCGGGATCCCGTTGAACCTGACCATGGGCATCCTCGTTTCCTTCCTGATTCCCTTCATCTGGCCCCTGTGAAGCGCAGGATCAATGTGGGCGGGGGGCATTGACCGACCGGGCGTTGGGGGCAGGACCGTGGGTTAAGGAGCGTGGCGCATCAGGGAAGGTGACCGCGCCGTCAAATGACGCCGTGAGCTTGCCCGTCAGGCTTCACCACCCACAACCCAAACCCACAGCCTGCGACGCCAAGCACGCGCCACGGGGCGTTCGTGGCGGTGGTGTTGAATGGGTCTGATACAGGGGAAGGGGTCGTGCAACATGTGCTGTCAGGCAGCGGACGGGCGCGCGGTTCACACATGCTCATGTGGTGCCAAGCAAGCGTGGTCGCAAAAGAAAAAGGGGCCCGAAGGCCCCTTTCCCAAATTCATGATCCGATAGGATCAGGCGCGTGCCTTGCGGCGGCGGGCCAGACCCAGCAGACCCAGACCACCTGCCAGCAGGGGCAGAGCGGCCGGAAGCGGAACTTCCGAGGTCGTGAAGGATGCACCAACGTTCACCGGGTAAAGGATGCCGTCTTCCCAGTAGATGGTGAACGTGTCACCCACGTCCATGAAGCCACCGGGCAGCGAAGCCAGAGCCGAAGCTGCGGTCTTCGAGAACACGATCACGATGCCGTCGTTCTTGAACGAGTTGACCGTGGCCGAGGTGAAGCCGTACTCGATGTTGTCCAGATCCTTGCCACCGTTCGAGCCGGTGCCGGACAGTGCGATGGTGTTCACACGCAGGCGCTCAAGGGCGGTGTAGGTGAACTCGGCGGTGTCGCCGGGGTTCAGGATCTCGTTGGTGGTCACGGACACATTGGCCATGATGTCCGCGGTCGTGACCTTGTTGGACGGTGCCGGCACGGGGCCGGAGCCGTATACAACAACTGCTGCAGAAGCGGCATTTGCTGCGAAAATGGATGCGGCGATGGCCGCTGCTTTCAAAAACTTGCTCATACGGTGTTACCCTCTCTTAACTCCTGCATAGAGTTATGGGGCAAAACTGGCCTTGGGTCAACAAATCGTTGCGATTTCTCCCGCATAGGGTGCGCGGCCTGAAGTCATCCACGTATCGCCAAAAAACAGCGCTAAAATCGGTAAGCTGTTGATTAAAAATAAATAACACTGGAAGTGGCGCGAAGGAAATCGCCGGACTCTGCTCAATATACGGGCGGGCCTGAAAAGGTCAGCCAGCTCCGGAACGAGAATCTTTCTAAATTTTTCATGTGATTTGGGGATCAAGTGCCGACGGAGGCAGGCGATTCTGCCGGAAATGTCCAGCATCTTCGGACATTTCGGGGCGAATCTGCACCCGAAAACAAGGCGGGAAGGGCATAATATGCCCTTCCCTGGAGTTGTTCAGATGTGGATGTCAGGACTTGGCTTTGCGCCGAGCCATCCCCAGCAGGCCGAGTGCACCGGCAAGAAGCGGCAGGGCCGCGGGCAGGGGGACTTCGGACGTGGTGAACGATGCGTTGATCGATGCTGCGCTTGTCGCACCGCTCTCGGTCCAGTACAGCGAGAACATGTCCCCTGCGTTCATGACAAATCCGTTCAACGACGCGACCCCTACGGAGGACGTCGGACCAAACGTGAAGATCTGACCATCATTCAGGAAGGACGAGGTCGTTGCCGACGTCAGTCCGAATTTGATGGCGCGGACGGTTGCGCGCGAACTGGTTGCGCTCAGGGCGATGGTGTTGACGCGCAGACGCTCCAACGCGGTGAACTTGAACTCGTCAAGATCTCCGGGTGACAGGACGTCCGCCACGTTGACGGTATCACCAACAGAAATGTCGGTCATGACCAGTGCGTTTACGGCGGCGGGCGTGGGGCCGGCACCGTAAACAACCACGGCAGCACTTGCGGCATTGGCCGTCAGCAGGGCCGCTGCAACGGCTGCGCCTCTCAAAATAGCTTTCATAATCGCGCTTCCCTCTCGTCAAACATTAACCAAACATCGCAAAATCTTTCCCAAAGGTCAACGTGCGCGTTAACGTATCCCCCCGGTCAGAGGTTCTCTTGAGTGAATATTTCCCGGTACTGGGCGGCTGCCTTGTCCGCCTAACCCAAGGTAAAGTCAGCAAATATGCCGAGTGTCTGTTGCTTTGCAGGCGCGGGTGCCTGAAGGTCCGGAAGTTCGCAACTTTATCGGTAGTCAACCAGTGTGACCGGGGTCACACAGCTATAGGTTGTATTGTCGCGAAATACTGGACCCGTCCCGTGCTTTGCGGGGTCGTGATTCTTGCCTGATCGCGTTTTGACCCGATCCATCTCCTTGGCAAAACCGGCGGGCCGCAGGCGCATGGCGGGGGCTGTCAATTGACCGGGGCTTGCAGCCGCGCGCGGGCCTGCTTTATAGAGGCGCATCGCTTCACAGGCAGAGGAATTCGTGTATGGCCGGCCATTCCAAATGGGCAAACATCCAGCATCGCAAGGGCCGTCAGGACGCTGCACGGTCAAAACTGTTTTCCAAGCTTTCCAAGGAAATCACGGTTGCGGCAAAGATGGGCGACCCGGATCCGGACAAGAACCCGCGTCTGCGTCTGGCGGTCAAGGAAGCCAAGTCGAACTCGGTCCCCAAGGATGTGATCGATCGCGCCATCAAGAAGTCCCAGGGCGGCGACGCGGAAACCTATGACGAAATCCGTTACGAAGGGTATGGGCCGGGCGGCGTCGCCGTTATCGTCGAGGCGATGACCGACAACCGCAACCGGACCGCGTCCAGCGTGCGGTCGACCTTTTCGAAGAACGGCGGCAACCTTGGCGAGACCGGCTCGGTGTCCTTCATGTTCGACCGCAAGGGCGAGATCATCTATCCGGCCTCGGTCGGCGATGCCGACACGGTGATGGAAGCGGCAATCATGGCCGGAGCAGAGGATGTGGAAAGTTCGGAAGAAGGCCACATCATCTATACCGCCGACACCGATCTGAACGACGTTTCGAACGCCATGGAAGAGGCGCTTGGCGAAAGCGAAAGCACCAAGCTGATCTGGAAGCCGCAGACCACGACCGAGCTGGACCTGGACACCGCACAGAAGCTGTTCAAGCTGATCGAGACGCTGGAAGACGATGACGACGTGCAGAACGTCACCGCCAATTTCGAGGTTTCGGACGAGGTCATGGCCGCGCTTTGACGTCTCGGCGGGCAGTTTGCCTGCATTTGCGTCCCTCGCAAATGACACGTGTCAAGGTGCGGGGCGATGCATTTTTCTAGGATATATGGGCGCTACCAACGAGGTTTGAGATGGCCCATACACCCCATGACCTGTCAGACGAGTTTCCCGATCGCATCCATGTGCTGCGCGACCTGCGCATGAAGGACGCCACGGTTGCGCGTCTGGTGGATGAATACAATCAGATCAACGAAACCCTGTACCGGGTCGAAACCAACAAGCTGCCCATGGCCGATGTCGAGGCCCTGCGGCTGCGCAAGTCCCGCATTGCCCTGAAGGGCGAAATCGCCCGGATGCTGGGATAGGCTTCGGACCGGCTTGGCCGGCCCGCCTGCGCGGGCCGTTTTCGCTCAGCCCTCGACCTCATAGGGCAGGGTGCCGCGCCGGTTCGGATCGACCACAAGACGCCGTTCCAGCGGCGGAACCGACCGCTGGTGACAATTCGTGCGTTCGCAGATCCGGCAGGAGATGCCGATCGGCTCGAACGCCTTGGCGTTGTCCAGGTCCAGATCGTCGGCGTAGACCAGCGATCCCGCATGCTGCACCTCGCACCCCAGCCCCACCGCATAGCGCCGGATCGGCGCGTGAAAGCTGCCGCCGGGTTTCGACACATCCCGCGCGAGGCAGAGATAGCGCCGCCCGTCCGGGGTTTCGGCCAGCTGCCGCAGGAATTGCCCCGGCGTTTCCAGCGCCCGGTGCACGTTCCACAGCGGGCAGGCACCGCCATAGCGGGCGAATTGCAGCAATGTGGCCGAATGGCGCTTGGTGATGGTGCCGGCCTGATCGACCCGCACGAAGAAGAAGGGGATGCCCTTGGCGCCGGGGCGTTGCAGTGTTGACAGGCGATGCGCCACCTGCTCGATCGAGGCGCCGAACTGGTCGGCCATGCGCTCAAGGTCGTGCCGGGTGGCCTGCGCCTGCTGCTGGAACAGCCCATAGGGCAGCAGGGCCGCGCCGGCGAAATAATTGGCCAGCCCGATCCGGGCGATGGCCGCGGCCTCCTCGGACTGGAACCGGGCCAGATCCAGCGTCGCCCCGATCAGGTCGCCCTGGGTCAGCAGCGCCACCTGATGCAGCAACTGGAAAGTGACCGAGGCCGCCGGCGCCCGGTTGGACAGATGCAGGAACTTGCTGTCCGGATCATAGCCGCGCAGAACGGCATTGTCCTCGAACCGGACGCTGACACCGATCTTTTCCAGCGCGTCCAGCGCCCGCCGACGCAGATCCGGATGGCCGCCCACCAGCGGCGCGCCTTCGGCAAAATGTTCGGCCGCGCGATCCACCGCGTCGATGTAATTGTCGCAATAGTGAAAGAAATCGCGCACTTCCTCCCACGGGGACTGGGCGTGGCTGCTGCCGCCGCCCGCGCCCAGGGCCTCGTCCAGCGACGCCAGCCGTTCGTGCGTCCGGCGATAGGCATGATGCAGTTCCAGCAGGGCCCGGGCCAGCGCCGGCGCGTTCGAGGCCACCAGCCGCAGATCGGCCAGCGGTGGATCGTCGCCAGAAAACACCGGGTCCGCCAGTGCTTCGCGCATGTCCGACACCAGCCGCTCGCTCTCGCTGTTGCTGAGTTCGGTCACATCCAGCCCGAATTCCTGCGCCAGTGCCAGCACCACCCCCGCCGCGATGGGTCGGTGGTTGTTTTCCATCTGGTTCAGATAGGGCAGCGAGACTTCCAGCTTCTCGGCAAAGGCCTTTTGGGTCAGGTCCAGCCTGCGGCGGATGTCGCGCAGCTTGGCGCCGGCATAGATCTTCTGGCGGGTCATGGCTGCATCTCGGACGGGTCCGTCGCGCCGACAAGGCGGGCGCGGCGGATGACATATACGATCGACAGCACCGACAGGGCCGAGGTCACGAACATCATCCAGATCAGCGGATAGGCGCCGCGCCCCGGTACCAGAACCGCCGCCGCCAAGGCCGAGAGCGCCGCGCCGCCGCCGATCATCATCGCGCCGCCAAGGCCCGAGGCGGTGCCAGCGAGACGCGGCCGCACCGACAGCATCCCGGCGGTGGCATTGGGCAAGACCAATCCGTTGCCCAGCCCCACAAAGGCGGTGAAGCCGAAGAAGACCCACGGGTTGTGCCAGCCCGCCAGTGACAGGATCAGCGACAGGCCCAGCCCGATACAGCTCAGCAGGGTTCCAGACAAGATCATCACGTTGATGCCGCGCCGGACCGAGAACGCGCCCGAGATCGCATTTCCCGCCATATAGCCTACGGCCGGAGAGCCCAGCAGGATGCCCAGCATCAGGGGGCTGAGCGAGAACACCTCGGTGCCGACGTAGGGTGCGCCGCCGAGATAGGCGAAAAACGCCCCCGACGAGAACATGGCGGCGAAGTTGTAGCCCCAGAAGCGGGGGGAGCGGAGCAGTTCGGGCGCCTCGCGCATTTGGTCGGCCAGGGCGTTGGGGCCGGGCGTGGCGGTTTCTCCCAGGTCGGCCCAGGTCAGGTACAATGCGCCCAGCCCTAGGATGCCGAGGATATGGAAGGTCCATTCCCAGCCCAGAAGCTGATCGATGGCGCCGCCCAGCATCGGCGACAGCATCGGCACCAGCGCCATGCCCATGGTGACATAGCCAATCATCGAGGCGGCTTCGTCCTGTGGAACCACATCGCGCACGATGGCCCGCGACAACACCATGGTGGCCACCACCACCGCCTGTCCCATGCGCAGGGTTAGATAAACCTCGACCGAGGGCGAAAACGGAATCGCGAAGGAAAACACCACGAACAGGGCCAGCGACCACAGCAGCACCGGGCGTCGGCCCATCCGATCCGACAGCGGCCCGATGATCAGTTGCAGCACCGCGTTGACCGCCAGATACAGCGTCACCGAAAGTTGCACGACGCCATATCCGGTGTCGAAATGCGCGGCCATCGCGGGCAGCGAGGGCAAAAACATGTTCATCGCCGCCGCCGACATGCCCGCCAGCACCACCAGCGTGGCAAGGTGCGGCGGCGTGTCCCGGTCCAGGAACGTGTGCGGGTAGCGGGCAGCCATGGTTGTGTCCTTCGTTCGATGGGCGCGGCAAATCACTAAGGTGCTGACTACACTGAATATTTGCAATTATGCAATTTGCAGTAGCATGTATCAAAAGCAGTTGCAAATTTTCTGAATACCACTTTGCGGACTGCCCCCGCATGTATAGGGTGCCTACAAAACAAGGGAACCCGGCATATGAAAGATATTCTTCAGGAGCTTGAGCATCGTCGCACCGAGGCGCGCCAGGGGGGTGGTGAGCGTCGGATCGAGGCGCAGCACCGCAAGGGCAAGCTGACCGCGCGCGAACGCATCGAACTGTTGCTGGACGATGACTCCTTCGAAGAGTTCGACATGTTCAAAACGCATCGCTGCACCGATTTTGGCATGGAAGCCGAGCGGCCCGCCGGCGACGGCGTGGTGACCGGTTGGGGCACGATCAACGGCCGCATGGTCTATGTCTTCAGTCAGGATTTCACCGTCTTCGGCGGGTCGCTGTCGGAAACCCACGCGGAAAAGATCTGCAAGATCATGGATATGGCGGTGCAGAACGGCGCGCCGGTGATCGGTCTTAACGACTCGGGCGGGGCGCGGATCCAGGAAGGCGTGGCCTCTCTGGCGGGCTATGCCGAGGTGTTCCAGCGCAACATCATGGCCTCGGGCGTGGTACCGCAGATCTCGGTGATCATGGGGCCCTGCGCCGGCGGCGCCGTCTATTCGCCGGCGATGACCGATTTCATCTTCATGGTGCGCGACACCTCCTACATGTTCGTCACCGGTCCGGACGTGGTGAAAACCGTCACCAACGAACATGTCACCGCCGAGGAGCTGGGCGGGGCATCGACCCACACCAAGAAATCCTCGGTGGCCGATGGCGCCTTCGACAATGACGTCGAGGCCCTGACCGAAGTGCGCCGCCTGGTGGACTTCCTGCCGCTGAACAACCGCGAAAAGCCGCCCGTGCGCCCGTTTTTCGACCAGACCGACCGGGCCGAGCGGTCGCTCGACACCCTGATCCCGGACAACCCGAACCAGCCCTACGACATGAAAGAGCTGATCGTGAAAACCGCCGACGAGGGCGATTTCTACGAGATCCAGGAAGATTACGCCAAGAACATGATCACCGGTTTCATCCGTCTGGAAGGCCAGACGGTGGGTGTGGTGGCCAACCAGCCAATGATCCTGGCCGGCTGCCTGGACATCGACAGCTCGCGCAAGGCGGCCCGCTTCGTGCGCTTCTGCGACGCCTTCGAGATCCCGATCCTGACGCTGGTCGACGTGCCGGGCTTCCTGCCAGGCACCAGCCAGGAATACGGCGGGGTCATCAAGCATGGCGCCAAGCTGCTGTTCGCCTATGGCGAGGCCACGGTGCCGAAAGTGACGGTAATCACCCGCAAGGCCTATGGCGGCGCCTATGACGTGATGGCCTCGAAACACCTGCGCGGCGATTTCAACTATGCCTGGCCCACCGCCGAGATCGCGGTCATGGGCGCCAAGGGCGCGACCGAGATCCTGTACCGGTCGGAACTGGGCGAGCCCGAAAAGATCGCCGCCCGCACCGCCGATTACGAGAACCGGTTCGCCAATCCCTTCGTGGCTGCGGAAAAGGGCTTCATCGACGAGGTGATCATGCCCCAATCGACCCGCAAACGAGTGGCACGGGCCTTTGCGTCGCTGCGCAACAAGAAGGTCACCAACCCTTGGAAAAAGCACGACAACATCCCGTTGTGATGCGCTAGGCTCCCCATGGCAATCAAGGGGGATGTCATGGGGATACTGCCGCTACTGACACTGATCTTAGGAGTTTTCTCGGGTCTCATCATCGCCACGGGGGCACCGGATTGGTTGTCCGAACTGGCCTGGCAGAAGGGGTACTTCACCACCGAAGCCATGCAGTTGTTGCTGATCGCGGCGGTCCTGACCCAGGCCCGCAGGATCCGCACCGGAGGCCAGGAGAACCACAAGCGCGAAACGCGCATCGCGACACTGGATTTCATCGCGTCGGTCTGGGGGTACTACGACACCTCGCGCATCGCACTGGAGCGGAAATTTCCAAAGTCGGTGGTGTTGCTGGAAGAGTTGACCAAAGAGGACAAGGAGCACGTGGACGTCTTGTTGAACACCATGAACATCGTCGCCGCCGGCATCCGGCATGATGCGCTGAACCGCTCCGTGATCACGGATGTCTACGGTCGGCACTATCTGGCGGTAAACCAAAAGTACGCGGCCTATGTGGCAGAGCGGGCGCAACGGGCGCGCACCGATCCCTGGCCACATCTGACATGGTTTCTGGGCGAATTGGGCAAATCTGTGGGAGCAAAGGCATGACCCGCTTTCACACCATCGCCACGGTGCCAACCCGACCCTGCGGCCCGGCCGCCGGGGCGCGCGGTTGGGGGATGCTGGCCGTCCGCCGGAGGGCTGTATGATGCGGCGCAACGGCTGGCACATGGTCAAGACGGACGACAGTCTGACATTGGCGCGGTGGCTGCCGCCGCGGTTCGATGTCGAAGCAACAACCCGGCTGCCACGGCTGCGGGCACGGGTTCTGGCGCACGAGGTTCGCAAGGATCTCTGGCGTCTACTGCGCAGCCAGCGGGGGTTTTCACCAGTGATTGAGCTGTCCGAGCGCGAAGGGGGACTATTTCTGCGCGCCGGCGGTCAGATCGCGGGACCGGTGCCGGGGGGCCTGGGCTCGCGTATTGCACGAATGTTGGAAACTCCCGCCCTCAGACATCGCTGGGCAACCCATGCCCGGCTGCGCCCCCAGGCGGCAAAGATGGCCGCCGGGGCCGAAACGAAGGTGAACGCATGATCAAGCATCGCGGTTTTCCCGGACGGCTGCCCGGTACGGACTATCAGTTCACCATCCGCCGGGCCTCCAAGGCCGGGGCGACGCCGCTGAAGGCGCGGGAGCGGTATAAGGACCGAAAACCCGCCGACCGGCGCGCCGATGCCGCCTTTCTGGGCGCCCTGATCGACCATTTCGGCGAGGCGCCATTCGAGCGCGGCAACCTGGACGCCGGGCGGCTGAGCTGGCTGCTGGGGCGCGAGGTCGTGGCCGCCGAGGATCCCTTCGATCCAGAGAGTTACGAGGCGCTGCTGCAAGTGGATATGCGGGCGGCGCGCGCCGGATTTCCGGCCTTGTTCCAAGATGAAGACGAGGTCTGGGACGGCGAAGACGATGCAGACGACGCCTGAAACGGCGGCGCTGACAACACCGAGATTTCCGGAGGTGGCGGGGCCGCACCGGGCAGGACTGAAGAGGAAAAGGCAACATGTTCAATAAAATCCTGATCGCCAACCGCGGGGAAATCGCCTGCCGTGTCATCAAGTCGGCGCGGAAGATGGGGATCCAGACGGTTGCCATCTATTCCGATGCCGACCGCAAGGCGCTGCATGTGCAGATGGCTGACGAGGCCATCCACATCGGTCCGCCGCCGGCCAACCAGTCCTATATCGTCATCGACAAGGTGATGGCGGCGGTCAAGGAAAGCGGCGCGCAGGCGGTGCATCCCGGATACGGTTTCCTGTCTGAAAACAGCAAGTTCGCCGAAGCTCTTAAAGCAGAGGGCGTGGAATTCGTCGGCCCGCCGGTCCCGGCGATCGAGGCCATGGGCGACAAGATCACCTCGAAAAAGATTGCCCAGGAAGCGGGCGTGTCCACCGTGCCCGGCTACATGGGGCTGATCGCGGATGCCGACGAGGCGGTGAAGATCTCGAACCAGATCGGCTACCCGGTGATGATCAAGGCCTCTGCCGGTGGTGGTGGCAAGGGGATGCGGATCGCGTGGAACGACGCCGAGGCGCGCGAAGGTTTCCAGTCCTCGAAGAACGAGGCCGCCAGCAGCTTTGGCGATGACCGGATCTTCATCGAGAAATTCGTCACCCAGCCGCGCCACATCGAAATTCAGGTGCTCTGCGACAAGCACGGCAACGGGGTCTATCTGGGCGAACGCGAATGCTCGATCCAGCGCCGCAACCAGAAAGTTGTCGAAGAGGCGCCGTCGCCCTTCCTGGACGAAGCCACCCGCAAGGCGATGGGCGAACAGGCCGTCGCACTGGCACAGGCCGTGGGCTACGCCAGTGCCGGGACCGTGGAATTCATCGTCGATGGCGAGAAGAACTTCTACTTCCTTGAAATGAACACCCGCCTGCAGGTGGAGCACCCGGTGACCGAGCTGATCACCGGCGTCGATCTGGTCGAACAGATGATCCGCGTCGCCGCCGGTGAGCCGCTGAGCTTCACCCAGGACGATGTGAAGCTGACCGGCTGGGCCATCGAGAACCGGCTGTATGCCGAGGATCCCTATCGCGGTTTCCTGCCGTCCATTGGTCGTCTGACCGCCTACCGCCCGCCCGCCGAAGTGGCCGCCGGTCCGCTGCTGGTCAACGGCAAATGGCAGGGCGAGGCGCCGCAAGGCCCGACCGCCGTGCGCAACGATACTGGCGTCTATGAGGGCGGCGAGATCTCGATGTACTACGACCCGATGATCGCCAAGCTGTGCACCTGGGCGCCCAGCCGGTCGGAGGCCATCGAGGCGATGCGCGTGGCGCTGGACAGCTTCGAGGTCGAGGGCATCGGTCACAACCTGCCGTTCCTGTCGGCGGTGATGGATCATCCCAAGTTCATCTCGGGCGAAATGACCACGGCCTTCATCGCCGAGGAATTTCCCGATGGCTTCGAAGGCGTGACCCTGCCGGACACCGAGTTGAAACGCATCGCCGCCGCCGCCGCCGCCATGTACCGGATCGCCGAGATTCGCCGCACCCGCGTGTCGGGCCGTATGGACAACCACGAACGTAAAGTGGGCACCGACTGGGTGGTCACCCTGCAGGACGAGGAATTCCCGGTGGTGATCGCGGCGGATGCCCAAGGCTCGACCATCCGCTTCGACGACGGCGGCAGCCTGCGGGTGGCGTCGGACTGGACGCCCGGCGATAGCCTGGCCAATGTGGATGTGGACGGCAGTCCGCTGGTGATGAAGGTGGGCAAGGTGACCGGCGGCTTCCGCCTGCGCACCCGTGGCGCCGACCTGAAGGTGCAGGTGCGCACGCCGCGCGCTGCCGAACTGGCGCGGCTGATGCCGGAGAAGATGGCACCCGATACATCGAAGATGCTGCTGTGCCCGATGCCCGGCCTGATCGTGAAAGTCGATGTCGAGGTCGGCGACGAGGTTCAGGAAGGTCAGGCGTTGTGTACGGTGGAAGCCATGAAAATGGAAAACATCCTGCGCGCCGAGAAATCCGGCAAGGTTTCGAAGGTCAACGCCAGCGCCGGCGACAGCCTGGCGGTGGATGATGTGATCATGGAATTCGAATGACGCACAGGCCAGCCATATCCCGGCTGGCGGATCCGAGCCCTTGCGCCCGGATCGCGACACCAGCGCGGCGGCGGGACTACCCGGCGCCGCCTGCCGCGTCGCGGATCTCCTGCTTGCGCAGGGGCATCTTGTCGATGGCGCGGGTCAGTTCGCGCACATCCCAGGGCTCGGGCTTGCGCAGCGCAACCTTGCCGTCCTTGCCCACCAGCGTCAGCTGGAAGCCGCGCGGGCGCAACTGCGTCCGCAGCGCGGATTTTGCCGCCGGGTCGGTGTCGGCAATCACCACCACGTCACGCGCCCAAAGCTCCCCCTTGCGGGCGTTCAGCAGTTCGATCTGCTTGATGAAGCGCGGATCATTGGGCGTGTCGGCAAAGACCACCACGGGCCGGGCAACCCAGAGAAACTGCTCCAGTTCCGTGGCCTCGGTCAGCAGCGGTCGGTCCATGTCCTGGGCCGACACCGGAAAGATGGCGGCCATCGAAAGCGTCAGAACGGCGAATGCGAGTGATCTTAAAGGTCTCATGCGGCCTCCCGTTCCTGAAAATATAGGCGGGGGAGGGCGCGAAGCACAGGCGATTTCACCGCATCGTGCTTTGCCTTCCCCTACGTTCTTCTCACGTCCTGCCGGACCTGCGCCTGACGGGCGGCCGGACCCCTATCTAGAAAGGGCCTGCGCATGAGCGACAAGCTGGACACCTGGAAATCCCTGGCCGAAAAAGAATTGCGCGGCCGGCCTCTGGACGATCTGACCTGGACCACTTTGGAGGGAATCGACGTCAAGCCGCTGTATACCGAGGCCGATACAGCCGCCCTGCCGCAGATGGGCGAACTGCCGGGATTCGGACCGTTCACGCGCGGCGTGAAGGCGACCATGTACGCGGGTCGTCCCTGGACCATCCGCCAGTACGCGGGCTTTTCCACCGCCGAGGAATCAAACGCCTTCTACCGCAAGAACCTTGCCGCCGGGCAGCAGGGGGTTTCTGTCGCCTTCGATCTGGCCACGCACCGGGGCTATGACAGCGACCATGAACGCGTTGTGGGTGATGTCGGCAAGGCGGGCGTCGCCATCGACAGCGTCGAGGACATGAAGATCCTGTTCGACGGCATCCCGCTGGACAAGGTGTCGGTCTCGATGACCATGAACGGCGCGGTGATCCCGATCCTGGCGAATTTCATCGTCGCGGGGGAAGAGCAGGGCCATGACCGCAGCCTGCTGTCCGGGACCATTCAGAACGACATTCTGAAAGAGTTCATGGTGCGCAACACCTATATCTACCCGCCCGAGCCGTCGATGCGGATCATCTCGGACATCATCGAATACACCAGCAACGAGATGCCGAAGTTCAACTCGATCTCGATCTCCGGCTACCACATGCAGGAAGCCGGCGCGAACCTGGTGCAGGAGCTGGCCTATACGCTGGCCGACGGACGCGAATACGTGCGCGCTGCCATCGAGGCCGGCATGGATGTGGACAAATTCGCTGGACGTCTCAGCTTCTTCTTCGCCATCGGCATGAATTTCTTCATGGAAGCGGCCAAGTTGCGCGCCGCGCGGATGCTGTGGCATCGCATCATGACCGAGTTCGGGGCCAAGTCGGACCGTTCCAAGATGCTGCGCACCCATTGCCAGACCTCGGGCGTGTCGCTGCAGGAGCAGGATCCCTACAACAACGTGATCCGCACCGCCTATGAGGCGATGTCGGCGGTTCTGGGCGGCACCCAGTCGCTGCACACCAACGCGCTGGACGAAGCCATTGCCCTGCCGACCGAGTTCTCGGCCCGGATCGCCCGCAACACCCAGATCATCCTTCAGGAAGAAACCGGGGTGACCAAGGTCGTCGATCCGCTGGCAGGGTCGTATTACGTCGAAACCCTGACGTCGCAACTGGCTGAGGAAGCCTGGAAGCTGATCGAGGAAGTCGAGGAGATGGGCGGCATGACCAAGGCCGTCGCCTCGGGGATGCCCAAATTGCGGATCGAGGAATCCGCCGCCCGCCGTCAGGCCATGATCGATCGCGGCGAAGAGGTGATCGTCGGGGTCAACAAGCACCGTCTGGCCAAGGAAGACCCGATCGACATTCTGGACGTGGACAACGTCAAGGTGCGGGACTCGCAGATCGCCCGTCTGGAAAAGATCCGCGCCACACGCGACGAGGCCGCCTGCGAGGCTGCCCTGGCCGAACTGACCCGTCGCGCCAAAGAGGGCGGCAATCTGCTGGAAGCGGCGGTAGAGGCCGCGCGCGCCCGTGCATCCGTTGGAGAAATCAGCATGGCAATGGAAAAGGAATTCGGCCGCCATCGTGCCGAGGTCAAGACGCTGGCCGGGGTCTATGGCGCCGCCTATGAGGGCGACGACGATTTCGCCGCCATCCAGTCCAGCATCGAGGACTTCGCCGAGGCCGAAGGCCGCCGCCCGCGCATGCTGGTGGTGAAGATGGGGCAGGACGGGCACGACCGGGGCGCCAAGGTCATCGCCACTGCCTTTGCCGACATCGGCTTTGACGTGGACGTGGGGCCGCTGTTCCAGACGCCCGCCGAGGCTGCGCAGGATGCCATCGACAACGATGTGCATGTGGTGGGGATTTCCTCGCAGGCTGCCGGTCACAAGACGCTGGCACCGCAGCTGATCGAAGAGCTGAAAGCCCAGGGCGCCGGGGACATCATCGTCATCTGTGGCGGCGTGATCCCGCAGCAGGATTATGACTTCCTGACCAGGGCCGGAGTGAAGGCGATCTTCGGGCCGGGCACAAATATTCCCGAGGCCGCCAAGGACATCCTGACCCTGATCCGCAAGGCGCGGTCGCAGGCGGCCTGAGAGTCTTCCCTGTCGTCAGACCATGATTTTCAGGACGCCGCCCGCGCGGCGTCCTGCTATGTCGGGGGCATGAAGATTCTGCCGGCCACCCCCGACCATCACGCGGCCATTGCCGCGATCCGCACCGATGTGGTGCGCCAGACCACCGCCATCTTTCACACCAACGAATGGACCGCCCCCCAGGTCGCCGATCTGATCGCGGCCCGGCGTGCGGCGGGACGCGATCTGTGGGTCGTGGTGGATGCGGTGGGCACGGTGCTGGGCTTTGCCACCTACGACCGGTTTCGCGGCGGCGACGGCTATGACCACACCATGGAGCATTCGATCTTCCTGACCCCGCAGGCGCGCGGGCAGGGCGCCGGTCGCGCCCTGATGCAGGTGCTGGAGGCGCAGGCCGCCGCCGCCGGGGTCCATGTCATGGTTGCCGCCATCGACGCCGATAACCACGCAGCCCGGCAGTTTCACACCGCCCTGGGCTATGCCGAAACCGGGCGGATGCCGCAGGTGGGGCGCAAGTTTGGCCGTTGGCTGGATCTGGTGCTGATGCAGAAGATCATGGACGATCAGCCTGCGGACTGAACCTCGAACCGTCCCATCGCGTCGTAGAAATCCGCCTCGCTGGGCATCCCGGCAAAGCTGACGGTGGCGCCGGTGTGCGCCCAGGGCAAGGCTTCGGCGGTGCAAGTGGCCATGAAGGGCGGTTGATCCGCCAGCCCGTCGAACAGGACGCTGCGCAGGTTCACGTAGTCCTCAAGCCCGGTGATGCGGGTGAAGATCCAGCTCAGGCAATGCGGGCAGAAATGATGCCGCTGCTCGGCCCCATGCAACCCGCCGATCACCGGGTCTGCGCCCTCCACCAGTAGGGCCGCGGCGGGCACCAGCGCGCTGAGTGAAAAGGCGCTGGCGGTCATCTGCTGACAGCCCCGGCAATGGCAGGCCGAAGTCATCAGCGGTTTGGCCGAAAGGGTCATGCGAACCTGTCCGCAGCGGCAGCTTCCGGTGTGCAGGGGGGCGGTCATGGGAACTCCGGGTCAACGAAAGAAGGGTCCGGCCAGCCTAGCACGGCAGGAAATGCGCGCCAGCGGCCAAGTTGCCCCTTTTCGCGCCTGCACAATCGGTTAGCCTGCGCCCATGTCGATCTGGACCCGAATTGCCGATGCCCTGTCTGCCCTCACCCAGGGGCAGCCGCTGGCCGATGTGTTCGACCGGCTGCGCACGCCGCCGGAACGCTCGGTGGCTTTCACCATCGCCGTGATTGCGCTTGGCGCCAAGATGGCCAAAGCCGACGGGCAGGTGACCCGTGACGAGGTTGCTGCCTTCCGGCAGGTGTTCCACATCCCACAATCGGAAGAGGCCAACGCCGCGCGGGTGTTCAACCTGGCCCGGCAGGACGTGGCCGGGTTCGAGGTCTATGCCCACCGCATCCGCCGCATGTTCGGCGAAGGTCACCGCGCACTCTACGACCTGATGGAGGGGCTGTATTACGTCGCGGTGGCCGATGGCGAATACCACCCCTCCGAGCATGATTTCCTCAGCCAGGTGGCCGAGATCTTCGGTCTGGACGCGGCAGAAGTGGCACGCATCCGCAGGCGGTTCGTGCCCGACATGGCGCCGGATCCTTATGACGTGCTGGGTGTGACACCCGACACGCCCCTGCCCGAGGTGCGCGCGGCCTGGCGGCAGTTGGTGCGCGAGACCCATCCCGACCGGATGATGTCGCGGGGCCTGCCGGAAGAAGCCATCAAGCTGGCCGAGAAACGGTTGATCGCGGTGAACAGCGCTTGGGAAGAAATATCAAATTCCCGCGCGTGAACGGGAAATATTTTCCAAACTCTGCCTGTCACCTGGCATCACGTTGAGGGTATCCCGCCTTGTCGCGGATGCCCGAGAGTCTGATATTAAGGGTATGAGGCGCGTTTCGGCGCCCGCCGGGATGCGTCTTCCAACCTGATGGAGGACACTATGTTCAAACGCTTGATATCCGCAGCCCTTATCTTTGGCGCCGCAGCCACAGCGCCGCCAGTTCATGCGCAATCGCCGACGGCCTGCGCGCCGCGCGAGGTGATCGCCAGAACCCTGGAAAAGACCTATGGCGAACGCCTGTCCGCTGCCGGCCTGCAATCCGCAACCCAGCTTCTTGAGGTCTGGAACGACCCGATCAGCGGCAGCTGGACCATTGTCGTGACCGAGGCCAACGGGCGCGCCTGTGTGGTGGCCTCGGGCCTGCACTGGCATTCCATGTTGCGCGCGATGGTCCCGCCGGGAGAGCCCAGCTAACCCGGCTTGGCCCGGCTGAGGGCGACAACCTCGGTTTCAGCCTCAAGGGCGCGCGCCAGCGAGGCAAACCGGGCCTGGGCGACCTCTCCATAGAGGGTCATCGCCTGTGGCCCGATGGTCAGCCCCAGTTTCCGTTCCTTGGGCTGCCAGCGCAGGGTGCCCATCTGTTCGGCCCGCTGGGCGGTGAACATGGCGCCAAAGCGCATGGCGCGGCCCAGAACCTCGGCGCGGGTGACGTCTTCGGGATCAATCAGATCCACCAGCGCATCAAAGCGCCCATTGGCGCGGCTGTTCTTGTAGCGGTGCAGCAGTGCCAGCCCCAGGAAAATCCGCTCGGCATGGCTAAGCCCGCCGAAATTGGCGCGGGTGGCATAGTCGAAACAGACATCCGCGCGATAGTCGGGATGAGTGCGCCAGCTGACGTCATGCAGCAGGCAGGCCGCCTTGACCAGTCGCCGCAGGGCCAGCGGCTCTTTCGCATAGATCGGCCGGATGAACCGGTACAGCGCCTTGCCGAACCCCGGCACGCGGGCATCCTTGGCTTCGGCGAAGCGCGCCGCCTCGATCAGCGGGTCGCGGTCGCGCAGCACCTGCGGCATCTGTTCGTACAGCAGCCCTTCGCGCAGGCCGTAGGAGGACACGAAAATATCCTTGGGATCGAACACGCGCAGCACGCCCAACAAGACATCCGCCGCGTCCGGCACCAGCGCCATCCGCCCCGACGAGATGCCGGCCAGACTGCGTAACTCCTCTGGATCTGTGTTCTTGATCCAGTCCAAAGTTTCTTCAAGGTCGTCTGGCAACATCCTGTATTCATGCAGAACCCTGAGTGGATAGTCGCGCCGCACCATGTCCAGCTTGGCAATCGCCCGCCATGAGCCGCCGACAAGGAACAGACGGTCGTCCGTTGCGCCAAGCGCCTCTTTCAGCGTGTTCAACTCGCTGTCGATATGGTTGCGCAGCGCCTTCTTGCCGCCCTTCACATCGCGCAGTTTCAGCGGTCCCAGCGCCGAGGTTTCGCGGTTGCCGACCTTGCCGCGCGACACCTGGGCCATTTCCATGGACGAGCCCCCGATGTCGCAGACCAGACCTTCGGCGCGGGGCCAGCCCAGCAGCACCCCTTGCGCCGCCAGCCGCGCCTCTTCCTGGCCGTCGATGACATAGAGTTTCAGGCCGGTCTTGCGTTCGATCTCTTCGCGGAATTCGGGACCGTCCTCGGCCTCGCGCATGGCGGCGGTGGCCACGGCGTTCAGCGGCTCCAGCCCCAGACCGTCTGCGAGCGACTGGAACCGTTGCAGCGCGTCCAGCGCGCGGGTCTTGCCTTCGGGGTTCAGACGGCCGGTGTCGGCCAGTCCCTTGCCCAGCCCGCACATGACCTTTTCGTTGTAGAAATAGGCGGGCGAACGGGCCGCGCCGTCAAAGACCACAAGACGAATGGAGTTCGATCCCACGTCCACAACGCCCACACGGGACAGCTTGCGGGCCCGGGGATCTTGAAACAACGGGTGTCCGAACGGACCCCAGTCCGCCAGCAGATCCTGCACCATCGCGCGCCCTTTCCCTCAGCCCGGCGGGGGCGACCTTGCCCGCCATGGCCTTCCGCGTCAACTTTCGTGAGTCAGCAAGGGACGTGTGGTCAGCCGTGGCACATCGTCCGCCCCGGCTGATCCGCGCCCCGACAGCGACGGGTTTTCCATGAAGAACCGGTGACAGTTGAACAGCTTTTCGGGCTGGTCATCCAGAACACGGGTGAAGCTGCCATCGGGGTTCAGCACCCAGCTTTGGGCCCGATCATGCAGGTTGGCGACCATGATCTGATCGACGATCTGCTTCTTCACCGTCCAGTTGTGACATTCGACCAGCGTTTCGACCCGGCGGTTCAGGTTGCGCCCCATCCAGTCGGCGGACGAGATGAACACCCGCGACTGGTCCGACGGCAAGCCACCGCCATTGCCGAAACAGGCAATGCGGGAGTGTTCCAGAAATCGCCCGACGATGGATTTCACCCGGATGGTTTCGGACAACCCCTTCACGCCGGGGCGCAACCCGCAGATGCCGCGGATGACGCAGAGGATCTTCACCCCGGCCTGGCTTGCCCGGTACAGCGCGTCGATGACCTGCGGTTCGATCAGCGAGTTCATCTTGATCCAGACCTCGGCCGGGCGTCCGGCGCGGGCGTGGTCGGCCTCGGCTTCCAGCATCTCGATGATGTCGGCCTTCATGTCCTTGGGGCTGAGCGAGAGGTTCTCCAGACCCACGGGCGGGGCATAGCCCGACAGGTAGTTGAAGACCTTGGTGGCATCGCGGCCCAGCCCTTCGTCGCAGGTGAAGAAGCTCAGGTCGGTATAGATCCGCGCCGTGATCGGATGGTAATTGCCGGTGCCCCAGTGCGAATAGGTGACCAACTTGTCGCCCTCGCGCCGCACCACCGAGCTTATCTTGGCGTGTGTCTTGTAGTTGACAAACCCGTAGACCACATGGGCGCCGGCGCGTTCCAGACGGCGCGACTGGCGGATGTTGGCGGCCTCGTCGAACCGGGCCTTCAGTTCGACCAGCGCGGTGACCGACTTGCCGTCCTCGGCGGCTTCGCACAGCGCCTCGACGATCGGGCTGTTGTGCGAGGTGCGGTACAGCGTCTGCTTGATCGCCAGAACATTGGGATCCTGCGCTGCCTGCTTGAGGAAGCGCACCACCATGTCGAAAGTCTCGTAGGGGTGGTGTAGCAGCATGTCCTTCTGCCTGATGGCTGCGAACATGTCGCCGTCATGGTCCTGCACGCGTTCCGGCACCCGCGGGGTGTAGGAAGGCCACAGCAGATCGGGGCGCGCATCGGTGACCAGTTCCTTGACATCGACAATCCCGATCATGCCGCGCGTCTCGATCACCTCGTCGCCGCTGACGTGCAGCTGTTCGGTGATGACACGGGTCAACTCGCCCGGTGCATTGGTCGAGATCTTCAGCCGGATCACCTCGCCCCGGCGGCGGCGCTTAAGGGCGGTTTCGAACTCGCGCACCAGATCCTCGGCCTCTTCCTCGACCTCCAGATCGCTGTCGCGCAGCACCCGGAACGAGCATTCGCCCTTCAGGTCATAACCGGGAAACAGGCTGTCCAGATGCAGCAGCAGAAGCTCTTCCAGCGGCAGATACCGCAACTGGCCGGGCTTGGCAGGCAGCGGCACGAACCGGTCGATCTGCTGCGGGATCGGCAGCAGGGCGCGCAGCGGTTTCTTGTCGGACCGCCGTTCCAGCATCAGCGCCAGCGAGAACCCGGTGTTGGGGATGAAGGGGAAGGGATGCGCCGGGTCTACCGCCAGTGGCGACAGCACCGGGAACACCTGGCTGAGGAACACCTGTTCAAGATGGCGCTTGTCGGCAGCGGTCAGCTTGCGGCGGGTCAGCAGGAAGATGCCTTCGGCTTCCATTTCCTTGCGCAGAAGGGCGAACACCCGCTGTTGCGATTGCATCAGAGCGCGGGCGTTCTTGTCGATCAGCGCCAGTTGCTCGGCCGGCAGCAATCCGTCGGCCGCAGGCGTGGTGTGGCCTTCGCGGGCCAGTTCGCGCAGGCCCGCCACGCGCACGGTATAGAATTCGTCCAGGTTGTTGGCCGAGATCGAGACAAAGCGCACCCGTTCCAGCAGCGGCACGGCGCGGTTTTCCGCCTCTTCCAGCACGCGCCAGTTGAAGGCCAGCCAGGACAGTTCGCGATTGAAGAACCGCGCGGGTCCGGTCAGGTCGGTGTCGTGCAACTCGACAGGTTCCGGGAGGGGCGTGTTCAGGAAATCGGCGGCGGTCATCTGGGGCAGGGCATCCTTGGGTCAGGGGGCGTCGGTGTCCTCCGCATCCGGGCCGGAGAGTGCGAGGAATGCGTCGGGATCCTCAAGCACCTGCGCGGCCATCACGCGGGAAATCCGTTTTTGACGGCTGAGCGAGGCGCGGTCAAGGGCTTCGACCACACGCTCGGCGGTGCTGAGGGAGCGATCGAGACGCCGGGTCAGATAAGTAATGGTCTCGGGTGTGACCGGCACCTGACGGTCGTCAAAGAGCTTGACCAGCGCCATTTGCAGCAGCGTGTCGTTGGGTGCGTCGATGCGGGTGACGGCAAGGGTCAGCATTCGGCTGAGAAGATCCGGCAGGGCCAGCCCCCATGTGCCGGGGGTGTCGGGCGCGGTCAGCAGCAGCGGCGCGCGGGCGGCGGTCACCCGGTTGAACAGGTGGAACAGCATTTCTTCGCGGGCCGGATGCCCGGCCACCAGATGCGCGTCATCCACCACATAGGCCGGCGCGGGGGCGGGCGGAGTTTCCAGCCGCGCCCCCGACAGCATCGCGGCCCCGGTGTCGCGCGCCCAGATCGCCGCCAGATGGGTCCGCCCCGCGCCCAGCGGTCCGCACAGCAGCATCCGGTGGTTGGGCCAGTCGCGCCAGTTGTCCACGGCGAACAGCCCGGCCGCGTTGGACGGCGCGGGCAGGAACTCGGCCCGGCCAAGGCGCGGGTCCGGCGACAGGTCGAGGGGCAGCTGCGTCTCGGTCATTCTGCGGCGGGGTCATCCCGTTCTGCCGGCGCCTCGGCCGCACGCCGGGACCCGATCCCGAGGTACAGCCGCCCGGAACGGTATTGTTCGACAGCAAACCGCACCAGAACCCCGATCATCGCCGAGATCGGCACGGCGACCAGCATCCCGGCAAAACCGAACAATGTCCCGAAGACCGACAGCGCCAGCAACAGCCAGACCGGATGCAGCCCGACCGAGCCACCGACCAGCTTGGGGGTCAGGAAATTGCCCTCGACCACCTGCCCGAAGGCGAAGATCCCGGCCACCAGCAGGATCATCAGCGGCTGATCCCAGAACTGGAACAGCGCCAGCCCGATGGACAGCGCGCCGCCGACCAGTGATCCCACGAAGGGGATGAAGGAGATCAGCCCGGCAAAGACGCCCACGAGCAGGCCGAAGTTCAGCCCCACCAGCATCAGCGCCACCGCATAGAAGCTGCCCTGGATCAGGCAGACCAGACCCTGACCCCGGATGAAGCCGGCCATGGTGCGATCCATTTCGGCGGCCAGACGGCGCAGCGTCGGCGCGTGGTCGCGGGGCAGCAGCGAGTCGATCTGTGCCACCATCCGGTCCCAGTCCAGCAGCATGTAGACCGTGACCACCGGCACCACGAAGATCAGAACCACCACGTTGACGAAGCTCATGGCCCCGCTCAGCACGCTGGTCAGGACAGCCACGCCGCGTTCGCGGATGGTGTCGCCGATGCCGGGCATATTGCCATGCAACTGGCTGATCTGCTCGCCGATCGAGGGGAACCGGGTCTCGATAAAGGTGCGTGCCTGCGCGGTCAGTTCCGGGGCCAGCTGGATCAGGTCGATCAACTGCCGGATCATCGCCGGGACGATGATCAACAGCCCCGCCGCCGCCACCAAGGCGAAGCCGACCGAGATCACCGCCGTTGCGGCCGTGCGCGACAGACCTCGCGCCTCCAGCCGGTCGGCCAGCGGATCCAGCAGATAGGCGATGGCACTGCCGATCAGGAACGGCAGCAGGACGTTGCCCAGGGCCCAGAGCACGGCAAAGAACACCACGGCAACGGTGCCCCAGATCTTGGCCTGGGTCTGGACGGGTAGGGCCATGCTTCCTCCTGCGGTTCGCCCTTTCATCGCCCATGGTCCAGACGGGCGCAAGGATTCATGCCGCAGGCGCATCGGCGCCTTGGGGTGCGGGCGCGCTTGTCTGCCCTGCCGGGATGGCCTAAGCGGTCTTGAACGCCAAATGCCAGTTACAAAGGTGCCCGACATGCGCTTGTCCCGCTACTTCCTGCCGGTCCTCAAGGAAACCCCCGCCGAGGCGCAGATCGCCAGCCACCGCCTGATGCTGCGGGCCGGAATGATCAAGCAGGCCAGTGCCGGGATCTATTCCTGGCTGCCGCTGGGCTACCGGGTGCTGAAGCGGATCGAGCAGATCGTGAACGAGGAACAGATCCGCGCCGGCCACATTCCGATGCTGATGCCGACGCTGCAATCGGCGGACCTGTGGCGCGAATCCGGCCGCTATGACGACTATGGCGAGGAAATGCTGCGCGTCACCGACCGCCATGGCCGCGACATGCTGTATGGCCCCACCAATGAAGAGCTGATCACCGACATTTTCCGCAGCTACGTCAAAAGCTACAAGGATCTGCCGCTGACGCTCTATCACATCCAGTGGAAGTTCCGCGACGAGATCCGCCCGCGTTTCGGCGTGATGCGGGGGCGCGAGTTCCTGATGAAGGATGGCTACAACTTCGACCTGACCAAG
This sequence comes from Meridianimarinicoccus marinus, assembly GCF_040689105.1. Classification (NCBI taxonomy): domain Bacteria; kingdom Pseudomonadati; phylum Pseudomonadota; class Alphaproteobacteria; order Rhodobacterales; family Paracoccaceae; genus Meridianimarinicoccus; species Meridianimarinicoccus marinus. The sequence continues at coordinate 86,785 of NZ_JBFBVU010000006.1, read as the reverse complement.
GACGACGCGCTGCACGCCTACAACCGGCACCTGGTCGCGTACTTGCGCACCTATGAACGTATGGGCCTTCAGGCGATCCCGATGCGCGCCGATGGCGGCCCCATCGGCGGCGACTATACGCATGAGTTTCTTGTTCTGGCCGACACCGGTGAATCCGAGGTGTTCTATGACAGCCAGGTCACCGATCTGACTTTCGGGGACCGCGAGATCGACTATGACGACGTGGCTCAGTGCCAGGGCGTGCTGGACGAGTTCACCTCGCGTTATGCCCGCACCGACGAAACCCATGACGCTGCCCTGTTCGACCAGATCCCGGAAGAGCGCCGCCGCGTGGCGCGCGGCATCGAGGTCGGGCAGATCTTCTATTTCGGTACCAAGTATTCCGACGCTCTGGGCGCCACGGTCATCAACGACAAGCAGGAACAGATCCCGGTGCACATGGGCAGCCACGGCATCGGCGTCAGCCGCCTGTTGGGCGCGATCATCGAAGCCAGCCACGACGACAAGGGCATCATCTGGCCCGAAGGCGTGACCCCCTTCCATTGCGGCATCGTCAACCTGCGTCAGGGCGATGCGGCGACCGATGGGGCCTGTGCGGACCTGTATGCCGCGCTGACCAGGGCCGGGCTGGAGCCGCTGTACGACGACCGCGACGAACGCGCCGGGGCGAAATTCGCCACCATGGATCTGATCGGCCTGCCGTGGCGGATCACTGTCGGGCCGCGCGGCCTGAAAAACGGCGTGGTCGAGCTGACCTCGCGCAAGACCGGCGACAGCGTCGAGGTCTCGGCCGAGGACGCGGTAGCGCGGATCGTCGAGATCTATCGCGACATCTGACCCGCACGCACCGGATGGGCAAGTGAAGGGCATCGCGCATGACGTGCGGTGCCTTTTTGCCGCTTTCGCGCCTGCAACCGCTTGAAATCGCTTGCGCCGCGCCGGGCCTGTTGCAGACTGCGGTTAACCAACCTGACCAACTGCGGAGTGTTTCATGACCAATAGATTGATGGCGGAGTTCATTGGCACCTTCTGGCTTGTGTTCGGCGGCTGCGGCGCTGCCGTGCTGGCCGCCGGTGTGCCCGATGTGGGGATCGGCTGGCTGGGCGTCGCCTTTGCCTTCGGCCTGACCGTGCTGACCATGGCCTATGCGGTGGGCGGCATCTCGGGCGGGCATTTCAACCCTGCCGTCACCCTGGGGCTGACCGTCGCCGGTCGGTTCGACCTCAAGGATCTGCCGCCCTATTGGATCGCCCAGACTCTGGGCTCGGTCGCCGCTGCAGCGGTGCTTTACCTGATCGTCTCGGGCCAACCCGATTTTGCCGGGGTCGGCGGGTTTGCCTCCAACGGCTATGGCGAGGCCTCGCCCATGGGCTATTCGCTGATGTCGGCGCTGGTCATCGAAGTGGTGCTGACCGCGGCCTTCCTGATCATCATCCTGGGTGCCACATCGTCCCTGGTGCCAGCGGGCTTTGCTCCCATTGCCATCGGGCTGGGGCTGACCCTGATCCACCTGATCTCGATCCCGGTGACCAACACTTCGGTGAACCCGGCGCGCTCCACCGGGGTGGCCTTCTTCGCCGAAGGCCCGGCGCTGGAGCAGCTCTGGATGTTCTGGGTGGCGCCGCTGGTTGGCGGTGCGCTTGGCGCGTTCCTCTGGGGCGTGATGAGCGACGAAGACTGATCCCTCCGGCGGTGGGGCCGGTCCTCACCGCCGTCCGTTCGCAAACCGACCCATTGTTGGGCGTTGCGCGCGAAACCAGCCCAAAAAACAGACATACCACACATGCCTGCTTCCTGAGCAGGGCCTGTGACATTTTGATGCTTTTCTAATCATCCCGCATCCGCTTTGAGCCCATGAAACATCGAATGGGAGAGGGATGACCATCATGAATGGAGCGGATACCGCCTGGATCATTGTCGCCACGGCGCTGGTATTGTTCATGACATTGCCGGGGCTGGCACTGTTTTACGGCGGGCTGGTCCGCGCGCGCAACGTGTTGAGCGTGTTCATGCATTGCTACGCGATCGCCTGCCTGATGAGCGTGCTGTGGCTGGTGGCGGGTTATTCCATCGCTTTCGGCAGCGGCACCAGCGGGCTGTGGGGCGGGCTGGACAAGGCCTTCCTTCTGGGCATCACCCCCGACACCCTGTCGGGCACCCTGCCGGAGGTTCTGTTCTTCGCCTTCCAGATGACCTTTGCCATCATCACCCCGGCGCTGATCGTCGGCGCCTATGTGGAGCGCATCGGCTTTGGCTTCGTGCTGCTGTTCTCGGGCCTGTGGATGCTGCTGTGCTATGCGCCGGTGGTGCATTGGATCTGGGGTGGCGGCATGCTGTCGGATGGCGGCATTTTCGGCGAAATTGGCGTGCGCGACTTCGCCGGCGGCATCGTGGTGCATGAAACCGCCGGTCTGGCGGCGTTGATCCTTGCCGCTTTCCTGGGCCCGCGCCGCCACACCACCACGCCACCGCACAACCCGACCTTCGTGTTCATGGGGGCAGCGATGCTCTGGGTCGGCTGGTTCGGCTTCAACGGCGGCTCGCAACTGGCCGCCGACGGTGGGGCCGCCATGGCGCTGACCGTGACCCATATCTCGGCGGCGACGGCCTCGCTCAGCTGGGCGCTGTGGGAGCGGATCAAATACGGCAAGGCCTCGCTGGTGGGCACGGTGACGGGCACCATCGCGGGGCTCGCCTCGATCACCCCCGCCTCGGGCTTTGTCGGCCCGGTCGAGGCCCTGCTGATTGGCGCGGTGGCCGGGGTGCTGTGTCAAGAGGCGGTCAACCTGATCCGCAACGTCTGGAAGATCGACGACACGCTGGACGTCTTTGCCGTGCACGGTGTCGGCGGCATCTTCGGCACCCTCATGATCGCGGTCTTCGGGCAGGGCACATGGGTGGCGCAACTGGGCGGTCTGGCAGTGGTCGGCGTCTTCACCGCCGTTGTGACGGTGGTGCTGATCAAGCTGGTCGGTCTGGTCACGCCCCTGCGCGCCACCGAAGAACAGGAGCACAAGGGTCTGGATCTGGAAGTGCACGGCGAGCGTGCCTACGACTGGGCGTCCTAGGCGCCTCATGACCTTGTGATCCCGTGCCGGGGCGGTTCGGCTGCCCCGGGTTGACCTCTGCTGCGCGCTCGCTCAGGGTCCGCGCGAGCAGACAGGCAGAGATGTACATGGCCCAGACACCGCCCTTTTCCCGCTTCGAATGGATGATCGCCTGGCGCTATCTGCGCGCGCGGCGGGCCGAAGGTGGCGTCAGCGTGATGACCTGGATTTCGCTAGTGGGCATTGCGCTGGCGGTGTTTGCCCTGATTGCCACGCTGGCCGTGCGCTCGGGCTTCCGGGCGGAATTTGTCGACACGATCCTGGGCGCCAATGCCCATGTCACCTATTACAACATCACCCGGCTGAATGACGCGGGCGAGCCCGAGCGGCTGATCCCCGACTACCTTGAGGTGGCCGAGCGTCTGCGCGCCGTGCCCGGCGTCACCCGCGTGGCGCCGCTGGTCAAGGGGCAGGTGCTGGCCGGCGGGCGCGGACGCAACGCCGGGGTGCAGGTCTATGGGATGGCGGCCGAGGATCTGGCCTCCCTGCCGCGCATCGCCGATCCCGAGATGGGCACCGGCGACCTGGCCCGCTATGGCGAAGGTGTATCCATCGGCGCGGGCGTGGCGCGGATGCTGGGGCTGCTGCCCGGCGACCAGATCAAGCTGATCTCGCCCGACGGGGCCAAGACGCCCTTCGGCACCTCGCCGCGCGTCGGTGTCTACGAGGTGGTGCATGTGTTCAGCGCCGGGCGCTATGACATCGATTCCACGCGGGTCTACATGCCCTTTGCCGAAGCGCAACTGTTCTTCAACCGCGACGGGATGGCCGACGAGATCGAGATCATGCTGGCCGATCCCGAGGATCTGGCCGCGGTGATGCCGGACCTGTGGCGCGCGGCGGGCAACGACGGGCTGTTCCAAACCTGGCAGGATGCCTCGGGTGCGTTCCTGCGGGCACTGGCGGTCGAGGACAACGTGATGTTCGTGCTGCTGTCGGTGCTGGTGCTGATCGCGGCGATGAACATCGTGTCGGGGCTGATCATGCTGGTGAAGAACAAGCAGGGCGACATCGGCATCCTGCGCACCATCGGGCTGTCCGAGGGCGCGGTGCTGCGGGTGTTCTTCATCTGCGGGGCTTCGGTCGGGGTCATCGGCACGCTGGCGGGGGTGGTGCTGGGCTGTCTCTTTGCGCTCTATATCGATCCGATCTTCGCGCTGGTGAACGGACTGTCGGGGGGCGGGGTCTGGGATCCGTCGATCCGGGGGATCTATTACCTGCCGGCGCAATTGCATTGGGACGATGTGCTGACCGCCATGGGGCTGTCGCTGTTCCTGTCCTTCGTGGTGACGATCTTCCCGGCCCGACGTGCGGCGCGGATGAACCCGGTGGAGGCGCTGCGTCATGGCTGAGCCAATGCTGGAGCTGACCGGGATCACGCGGGTCTACAACAAGGGGCGGCCGGGCGAGGTTTCGGTCCTGCGCGGGGTCGATCTGCGCGTCGCACCGGGGGAACTGGTGGCGCTGGTGGCGCCCTCAGGCGCCGGCAAGTCGACGCTGTTGCACATCGCGGGGCTTCTGGACCGACCTGATGCGGGCCGGGTCTGTATTGACGGGCGCGACACCGGCGCGCTGCGCGATGGTGCCCGCACCCGGATGCGGCGCGAACAGGTGGGGTTCGTCTACCAGTTTCACCACCTGTTACCGGAGTTTTCGGCACTGGAAAACATCGTCCTGCCGCAACTGGCCAATGGGGTGGGGCAGGCAGAGGCCGCCCGTCGGGCCGAAGATCTGCTGGGCCGCGTCGGGCTGAGCGCGCGGGCCGGGCATCGACCAGCGGCCCTGTCGGGCGGCGAGCAGCAGCGCGTCGCCTTCTGCCGGGCGCTGGCCAATGGTCCGGGGCTGTTGCTGGCGGATGAGCCCACCGGGAACCTTGATCCCGACACGGCAGAAACGGTGTTCGACGTCATGGTTGCCATGGCGCGCGATACCGGTCTGGCCGGTCTTGTGGCGACCCACAATCCGGATCTGGCGGCACGCATGGACCGCGTGTTGCGGCTGGAGGCTGGGCAGTTGGTGGCGGCCTGACGGCCGCGGAATTCCGCCTTCGGCGGGAGTATTTCTGCCAAGAAAAAGGGCTCGGGTCAGCCCTTGAGGGCCAGGCCGAGGCCCAGGGCCATGGTGGCGATGCCCGCCAGGCGCAGCGGGCTGAGGTCGGTCATCGGCGCGCCGAGCAGCCCGAAGCGGTCGATCAGGGCGGCAGAGACGAGCTGTCCCAGAAGCACGAAGAACACCGCGTTGCCGACGCCGAAATGGGGCGCGGCCCAGGTGATGGTCAGCACGTAGAAGGCGACCAGCGTTCCGGCGAGGTACAGCGGCCAGGGGTGGCCCGTGAGGATCGCGGGCGTCCGGGGGGCGCTGCTGAGCAGCACCACAAGTGCTGTGGCCGCAAGCGCGACGCCGAAAAGAACAAGCGCTGCGGAGACCGGCGAGCCGATGCGTTGCCCAAGCCCCGCGTTCAGCGCCGCGAGCACCGGGATGCCGAGACCGGCCAGGAACATGACGGCGGCGTATTTGAACATCTCGGGCATTGCGATCTCCTTCCGGGATCACAAAGCACACCGGTTGGGGGTGGGCAATGGGGGGTCAGTCCGCCAGGGCTTGTTCGGCGACACCGGCAAACAGCGCGTCCAGTTCAGCGGCGGCGGCGGCCAGATCGGTGCCGCCTTCGTCTAGATAGGGGGCAAAGACGTGGCTGGGGGTCTTGTAGGACAGCAGCGCCGTGCCGTCAGGCTCCTCGGTCACGTAGACGCGAATCGGGGCTTCGATCATTGCCGCAGTGGACAGGCCGAGGATGCGCACCGCGAAGACATTGTTGAAAAGCCCAATGACCTGATTGCCGGGAATGGTGATGCCGCGCGCCTTGGCGGCCCCGGTGGGACCGGCCTGGGTGACGACGCCAAGCTGGTTTTCGGCAGCGGCGGCTTTGACCGCGTCGATCATCTGGTCGTAGGTCTTGGTGCTGGCGTGGATCGCCCAGCCGTCACGCGGGGCGATGCTGTCGGCAAAGCCGGGGCTGGCAAGAAGGGTAAGGGCGAGAGCGATGCGGCGCATGGGGGGATCCTTGCTGTTTTCCCCATCCTAGCGCCGAACGTGCAGGCCCTGCATCACGCTTGGGTGAAGGCCTCAGACCGACAGGGCCAGCACGCGGCTGACCTCGGTCAGGGAGCGGCCGGATTGGTCCATCCAGGTGTTGAACGCCTCCTGCACCGCGGCCATGGCCTTTTTCGAGGTCGGCTGTTTGTCGATCACCCCTTCTGCGATCAGCCGGGCAACCACATCCTTGGACAGGATGAAACTGTCGACCCCCATCTTGCGCAGGGCGTATTGGCCGGTGGTGCCGCCGATGCGGGCGCCGTGTTTTTTCATCAGGGCCAGCAGGCCGATGAAATCGGTGGCGGGCCATTCGGCGAAGACCTGTCCGGCGCCGCCCTGCGCGCGCAGGGATTGCAGGAACACCGCATTGTCGCGCACCGAGGTGACCTTGGCGCCGTTGCGGATGATGCGGGGGTCGGACATGAGCTCATCGAACCAGCCGTCATCCATCATGGCGCAGGCGTTCACGTCGAAGCCCTTGTAGGCCGCCAGAATGTCCGGCCATTTGTTTTCCACCACGCGCCAGTTCAGGCCAGTGGAGAAGATTGCGCCGGAAAAGGCGGCCAGCCAGTCGGCTTCGGGGATCTGCGCGATCTCGGCGGGTGGTTTGGGGCCGTGCACCTGGGCTTCGACAGCGTCGGGCGCGCCTTTGCGGGTAACGGCAATGGAATAGATGTCCTCGAAAGCGCGCATCGTGGCCTCCTGCTGGGGATGCGTCAGTTCAGCCAGTCTGCGACAATTCCGATGGCATCCACAACCGTGTTGGTGTCGTTGATGATCTCGACGATCTCATCGTCAATGATCACATAGCTTTGGCCCTTGCCCGGTTTCGGCAGCTTGTAGCGCGACAGGTCGGTGATCCGCACATAGTCGAGATCCGCGGGCAGCTTCGCCCCGCGGGTATAGCGCTTGATCTGGCCCGGCGGGATCTTGCCGCTGTTGCCGGCCGTCAGACTGGTTCTGTGTCCGTTGCCCTTGGATTTTCCGGGATTGTCCTTGTGGTTTCCCGCCCAGCCTGCCGACGCGGCAAGACTTAGTACAAGCAGGGGCAAGGCGAGCAGCTTGATAGGCATGAACGATCTCCACATTTGGTTTCCTCAACGTGGGGCCGCGGGCGGACTCTGTCCAGTGCGCTCCGCGCGTTGCGCCGCCACGTCAGGGATCACAACGCGCGCCTAGACATCCAGTTCCTCAACAAACCGCGCGTTGTCCTGGATGTACTCGAACCGCTTCTCGGGTTTCTTGCCCATCAGCCGTTCCACCAGATCGGCGGTTTCGCCGGGCTCGTCGTCGTCCACCGAGACCCGGATCAGTTTTCGGGTGGCCGGGTTCATGGTGGTGTCTTTCAGATCCTTGGCGTCCATCTCGCCCAGACCCTTGAAGCGGCTGACGTCGATCTTGCCCTTGCCGCCCAGCCCCTTGGCCAGCCATTCGTCGCGCTCGACCTCGTCCAGACAATAGACGCGCTTGGCGCCTTGCGTCAGCCGGTACAGTGGCGGGCAGGCGAGGTAGAGGTGGCCGTTGTCGATCAGCGGGCGCATCTGGCTGAAAAAGAAGGTCATCAACAGCGCCGCGATATGGGCGCCGTCGACGTCCGCATCGGTCATGATGATGATTTTCTCATAGCGCAGATCGTCGACGCGGAACTTGGTGCCCATCGAGACCCCCAAGGCCTGCGACAGATCGTTGATCTCGGCGTTCTGGGTCATCTTCGACGAGGCCGCGCCCAGCACGTTCAGGATCTTGCCGCGCAGGGGCAGCAGGGCCTGGGTCTTGCGGTCGCGGGCCATCTTGGCCGAGCCGCCGGCGCTGTCGCCCTCGACGATGAACAACTCGGTGCCGGCGCGGTTGGCGGCCGAACAATCCACCAGCTTGCCGGGCAGACGCAGCTTCTTGGTAGCCGACTTGCGGGCGGTTTCCTTTTCCTGACGGCGGCGCAGGCGTTCCTCGGCGCGCAGAACCAGAAAGTCGAGGATCGCACCGGCGGATTTCGTGTCGGCGGCCAGCCAGTTGTCGAAATGATCGCGGACGCCGTTTTCCACCAGCCGGGCGGCTTCTGTGGTGGCCAGCCGGTCCTTGGTCTGGCCGACGAATTCCGGCTCACGGATGAAGCAGGATACCAGCGCGCAGCCGCCGGTGATCAGGTCTTCGCGGGTGATGTCCTTGGCCTTGCGGTTGTTGGCCAGTTCGCCATAGGCGCGGATGCCCTTCAGGATCGCGGCCCAGAAGCCGGCTTCATGGGTGCCGCCCTCGGGGGTGGGGACGGTGTTGCAATAGGACTGGATGAAGCCGTCGCGGGCCGGGGTCCAATTGATCGCCCACTCGACAGAACCGGGCACGCCGAAACGCTCCTGGAACTGGACCTTTCCGGCGAAGGGGCGGTCGGCATAGGTGGCCGCGTTGCCCAGGGTTTCGGTCAGATAGTCCGACAGGCCGCCGGGGAAGTGGAACACCGCCTCGGCCGGGGTTTCGCCATCGTCGATGTGGGATTTCCAGCGGATCTCGACGCCCGAGAACAGATAGGCCTTGGAGCGGGCCATCTTGAACAATCGCGCGGGCTTTAACCTTAACTTACCGAATATCTCGGCATCAGGGTGGAAGGTGACCGAGGTTCCACGGCGGTTGGGGGCCTGCCCGACCTCGGTCACCGGTCCCTGCGGGATGCCACGGGAAAATTCCTGCGCGTACACGGTCTTGTTGCGCGCGACCTCGACCCGGACGAAATCGGACAGGGCATTGACGACGGACACACCGACGCCGTGCAGACCGCCCGAGGTTTCATAGGCCTTGCCCGAGAACTTGCCGCCCGCGTGCAGGGTGCACAGGATCACTTCCAGCGCCGATTTGTCGGGAAATTTCGGATGCGGATCCACCGGGATGCCGCGCCCGTTGTCCTTGATGGTGACCGAGCAGTCGCCGTGCAGTTCGATCTCGATGCGGCTGGCGTGGCCCGCGACGGCCTCGTCCATCGAGTTGTCCAGAACCTCGGCCACCAGATGATGCAGGGCGCGTTCATCGGTGCCGCCGATATACATGCCCGGCCGCTTGCGCACCGGTTCCAGCCCTTCCAGCACCTCGATCGAGGCGGCGTCATAGGCGGGCGACGGTTGCGCGCCGGTCAGAAGGTCATCGGCCATGGAACTGCTCTTTTTGTTGGTGTTTGCGGTCAGTCTACAGGCAGCGGGCGGGGAAGGGCAATCACTCCCGCGCCTTCACTTGCGTTGATTCGCCTCTCGTGCCACAACATGTGGGAGGCAAACGCATGGGAAAAAACGATGCGAGCAGTAGGTTTCGGGGCGGTTCTTGCTGTCCTTGCGGGCATTTCGACGGCGCAGGCACAGAATGTCGAGTTCGACGCGGCACTGAACTATGCAGCGCGCGACGAGATCCTTCAACCGGGCGATCATGATAAATCGGACAACGACATATTCCGGCTGGCCATGGCGCTGAGTTGGGATGCCTTGGGCGACGGACGGATGCGGGCGGCGCTGGAACTGGGCGTGCGCAACGAGGATTTCGACGGACACTATCCGGCGGTCAACGGGTTTGAACTGGCATTCGGGCGGCGCGTCGGCATGCAGCGCTATGCCGCCGGGGCGCGGTTCCGCGCTGCCGATGATCTGTCCACGACGACCGAGCTGGCCTATAGCGCCGAGCATTTCGGCCGTTCCATCGACTGGCACGGGCTGTTCGGCGCGCAGTTCATCGCCGATTCCGACGATGTGCCGGGGCGCGACGGGCCGGGGTTGTTCGGCCAGGTCGATGGTGACTTCTACATCAATGACAACTGGTTGCTGATGGCAGGGGCGCTGGCGGATACCGATGGCGCGGTCTACGGATTCGGCACCGAATACCGTTTCGGCGATGCACCGGTAAGCCTGTTCCTGGATTACGCCGAAGCGTTCGACGATTACCGTGGCCAGCGGAATTACGACTCTCTGTCGGTCGGTATTCGGCTGATCCCAAAGGCGAAATCGCTGCGGTCTTTCCATCAGAGCAACCTGAGCCGCGCCATGTTCCGGTTGGTCGAGGTTCAATAACCCGGAACCGCACGGCCCTTGAGGGGGCAGGCCAATCGGAGTAAGGGCCGGGGATGTCCAATCCCCAACCCTTTTCCACGCATGTGAAAGCGACCCTGACCCTTGGCCTGCCGTTGATCGGCGGGCAGTTGGGGCAATTGCTGATCCAGGTCACCGATACGGTGATGATGGGCTGGTACGGCGTGCCCGAGCTTGCGGCGCTGGTGGTGGCGACCTCGGTCATCTTTGTGTTCCTGATCCTTGGCTCAGGGTTTGCCTGGGGCGTCATGCCCCTGGTGGCCGCGGCCGCCGAAGAGGGCGACGACATCCAGGTGCGCCGCGTCACACGTATGGGGCTTTGGGCGTCGATGGGGTTCTGCGTGGTGGTCCTGCCGCCGCTGGCAATGGTGCCCGATCTGTTCGGCATGCTGGGGCAGGTGCCCGAGGTGGCGACGCTGGCCGGCCAGTATTTCGCCATTGGCCTGTGGATGACCGTGCCCGCGCTGGTGATCATGCTGCTGCGCAGTTACCTGTCGGCGCTGGAGCGCACACAGGTGGTTCTGTGGGTCACGCTGGCGGCGGCGGCGGTGAACGCGCTGATGAACTATCTGCTGATCTTCGGTTCCTTCGGATTTCCCGAAATGGGGGTGCGCGGCGCGGCCTGGGCCTCGGTCGGGTCGAATGTTGCAGCGGCCATCCTGCTGGTGATCTACGCCCGCTGGAAAGAGCGGCGGCGCGAGATTTTCGTGCGATTCTGGCGGCCCGACTGGATCGCGCTGCGGCAGGTGTTTCGCATTGGTGTGCCCATTGGGCTGACCAGTCTGGCCGAGGTCGGGCTGTTCTCCTTCGCCTCGGTGCTGATGGGCTGGATCAGTGCCGAGGCGCTGGCCGCCCATGGCATCGCCCTGCAATGCGCGACGGCCACCTTCATGGTGCATCTGGGCCTGTCACAGGCCGCGACCGTGCGGGCCGGGCGCGCCTATGGGCGCAGGGATGTGGATCTGCTGGTGGGCGGGGCCAAGGCGGCGTTTGCGCTGTCGGCTGTGGCGGCGATTGTCACGGTTGTCGTCTTCCTGACGCTGCCCGAGCCGCTGATCCGGCTGTTCCTCGATCCCGACGATCCGCAACTGCCCGCCATCGTGGCCATCGGTGTCGGCCTGCTGGCGGCGGCCGCGATCTTCCAGGTGACCGATGCGGCGCAGGTCATGGCGCTGGGGCTGTTGCGCGGGGTACAGGACACCCGCGTGCCGATGATTTATGCGGCGGTCAGCTATTGGGGCGTCGGCGCGCCAGTGGCCTGGATTCTGGGCTTCCACACCGGGTTGGGCGGGGTCGGAATCTGGTTGGGTCTGGCGCTGGGTCTGACCATGGCCGGCATCCTGATGATGCGCCGGTTCTGGACCCGGATCGTGCCGAAGGTGGCGGCGGCGCGCAGGGCGCCGGCCGCCTGATCCGGTCGCTTACGACAGCGCCGCGCAGAACGCCTTGATCCGTCCGCAAGCCTCGGTCAGCGCCTCGTCCGAGGTGGCATAGCTGACCCGGAAGCAGGGCGAGGTGCCGAAGGCCGCGCCGAAGACCACGGCGACGCCGGTTTCCTCCAGCAGGGCTGTGGCGAAGGTTTCGTCATTCTCGATGACGGTGCCCGCGCCCGAGGTCTTGCCGATGCAGGCCGCAATCGACGGGTAGACATAGAAAGCACCTTCCGGTGTCGGGCAGGTGATGCCGTCGCAGTCGTTGAGCATCGCCACCACAAGGTCGCGGCGGCGCTTGAAGGTCTCGTTGTTGACCGGGATGAAATCCTGGGTGCCGTTCAGCGCCTCGACCGCCGCCCATTGGCTGATGGAGCAGGGGTTCGACGTGCTTTGCGACTGGATCTTGCGCATCGCGCCGATCAGTTCCTTGGGACCGGCGGCATAGCCGATCCGCCAGCCGGTCATCGCATAGGCCTTTGACACGCCGTTGACGGTCAAGGTGCGGTCGTACAGCGCCGGCTCGACCTCGGCCGGGGTGCAGAAGTCGAAATCGTCATAGACGAGGTGCTCGTACATATCGTCGCTCATCACCCAGACGTGGGGATGGCGCATCAGCACATCGGTCAGCCCCTTCAGTTCGGCGCGCGAATAGGCAGCACCCGACGGGTTCGACGGCGAGTTGAAGATCAGCCATTTGGTCTTGGGCGTGATCGCGGCCTCCAGCGCCTCGGGCGTCAGCTTGTAGGCGTTCTCGGCGGTGGCCTCGGCAATCACCGGCTCGCCGCCGGCCAGCAGCACCATGTCGGGATAGCTGACCCAATAGGGGGCCGGGATCACCACTTCGTCGCCGGGGTTCAGCGTGGCCATCAGGGCGTTGTAGAGGATCTGCTTGCCGCCGGTGCCGACCGAGACCTGCGCGGGCGCATAGTCCAGCCCGTTATCGCGCTTGAACTTGGCGCAGATCGCCTGCTTCAGCTCGGGGATACCATCGGGGGCGGTGTATTTGGTCTTGCCCGCGGCGATGGCCGCGACGGCGGCATCCTTGATGTTCTGGGGCGTGTCGAAATCCGGCTCGCCCGCGCCCAGGCCGATCACGTCCTTGCCGGCGGCGCGCAGTTCCGCGGCCTTTGTGGTGACCGCGATCGTCGGGCTGGGTTTCACGCGGGCAAGGGTTTCGGACAGGAAGCTCATCGGTCTCTCCGGTTGTCATGGGGATTGGCTATGCTTAGGGTGCGCCGCATGACGGATCAAGATACCATGGACATGAGCGGCGCTGAAAAACCCGAAGAATGGTTCAGTTCCGAGACTTCGACCTTCGGAGACCGGCTGGCCGGCGCGCGGGAAGCCGCCGGCATGAGTCGCGGGCAACTGGCCCGGCGGCTGGGCGTCAAGGAAACCACGGTCGCCAAATGGGAAGATGACTTTTCCGAGCCGCGCGCCAACAAGCTGCAGATGCTGTCGGGCATCCTTGGCGTGTCGCTGACCTGGCTGCTGACGGCCGAGGGCGAAGGGCTGGATGGTCCGGCGGTCGAGGACACGATCTCGGACGATCTGGCGGCGATCCTGACCGAGATGCGGGTGCTGAAATCCGAGATGCAGCGCAGCGCCGACCGCGTGGGCCTGCTGGAAAAGCGCCTGCGGCAGGTGCTGAAAGAGGACAAGTGATGGCAGAAACGGCAGAGGCACGGATCAAGCGCATGAAGATGCGGTCGATGCGGCGCGGCATCAAGGAAATGGATCTGATCCTGGGCGGTTTCGCGGATCGTGAGCTTGAAGGGCTGGACGAGGCCGATCTGGCGATCTATGACGCGCTGCTGTCGGAAAACGATCATGACCTGTACCAATGGGTCAGCGGCCAGAAACCGACCCCGCCCGAGTATCTGGACCTGATGACCCGCATCGCCGACAGCCAAACCACCGCAGTCTCGCCGGGATCGCGCCCAGTTTAACGTGATCTTGGGAAAATGCGCTGAATGTTTTCGCCAGTTGCTTATTGGCGGAGGTTTTCAGAATGAGTGTTCACCCAGGTATCGGGGAAAAGGCGGATCAGTCGGTGATGTCCAGCTATCTGGATGTCATGTCGCTGGTCGAACGGCTGCACCGGCTGTTGCTGGACGTGATCAAGGATGAGTTCGAACGGCTCGGAATCATCGAGATCAACGCGGTGCAGGCGCTGCTGCTGTTCAACATCGGCGACAACGAGGTCACTGCGGGCGAGTTGAAAAGCCGCGGTTACTATCAGGGCTCCAACGTGTCCTACAATCTCAAGAAACTGGTCGAGATGGGGTTCATGGACCACCAGCGCTGCCAGATCGACCGCCGCTCGGTGCGGGTCAAGCTGACCGAAAAGGGCCGCGATATCCGCGCCACCATGCAGGATCTCTTCGCGCGCCATGCTGACGGGCTGGAAAGCCATGGGGTGATGGGCGCCGATGGCATGGCCCAGATCAACACCTCGCTGCGCCGGGTCGAGCGGTACTGGAGCGACCAGATCCGCTATATCTACTGAGCATCGTCCGGGCGCCATCGCGCCGCCCGAACAAGGGACCAGAACGGTCCAAACGCCCCCAGATCACCAGTGACCGGTGTTCTCCATGCTCGCCCAGGGCTCCTGCGGGGGCAGAGATTTTCCCTTCTGAAGCAATTCGATCGACACGTTGTCCGGCGACCGCACGAAGGCCATGTGCCCGTCGCGCGGCGGACGGTTGATTACCACGCCATTGTCCATCAGGTGCTGACAGGTCGCGTAGATGTCGTCGACCGCATAGGCCAGGTGCCCGAAATGGCGGCTGTCCGAGGGCAACCCCTCGTCCCCATCCCAGTTGTAGGTCAGTTCCAGCGGGCAGTCCGGTTGATCCGGCGGTGCCATGAAGATCAGCGTGAAGCGCCCGCCCTCGCTGTCCGTGCGCCGGGTTTCTTCCAGTCCCAGCAGGCGGTAGAACGCCATCGACGCCTCAAGATCTTTCACGCGCACCATGGTGTGGAGGTATTTGATCGTCATCGGGATCCCCTGTTGTTGATGGCGCAAACATAGGCGGACCGGCGGCGGTTGCAAATGCCTTGGCGCCGGGCCGCGATGTGTGTTCCCGGACCGGCGAACCGCTTTGCCGCCTGTCACGGAACGGGTACATATCGGGAAACGGCATCCGGGGTCCGAGTCGCGCCGGTCAGAGCAGGCCCCACGGGAGGAAAAATCGTGCAGGAATATCTCAACGCATTGCAAACGGTTCTGGAAAAGGGCGTCGACTCCTCGGATCGCACCGGCACCGGCACCCGGTCGTATTTCGGGCTGCAATGCCGCTATGATCTGCGCGAGGGATTTCCGCTGGTCACCACCAAGAAGCTGCACCTGCGGTCGATCGTCCACGAACTTCTGTGGTTCCTGTCCGGCGATACCAATATCCGCTACCTGAAAGACAACGGGGTGCGCATCTGGGACGAATGGGCCGATGAAAACGGCGACCTCGGCCCGGTTTATGGCCACCAATGGCGGCATTTCCCCAAGGTCGAGGCCGGTCCCGCTGGTCCGATCATCGGTGAGGTGGACCAGATCGCCAAGCTGGTCGAGGCCATCCGCACCAGCCCCGACAGCCGCCGGTTGATCGTTTCGGCCTGGAACCCCGGCGAGGTCGACGAGATGGCGCTGCCGCCCTGTCACACCCTGTGGCAGGTTCGCGTGCAGGGCGACACCATGCATCTGCAGCTCTATCAACGCTCGGCGGACATGTTCCTGGGCGTGCCCTTCAACGTCGCCTCCTACGCGCTGCTGCTCGCGATGCTGGCGCAGGTCACCGGCTACAAGCCTGGCGAGTTCATCCATTCCATCGGCGACGCGCATATCTATTCCAACCACAGGGAACAGGTGGCCGAGCAACTCTCTCGCAGCCCGCGCGCCCGTCCGACCCTGAAGATCACGCGCGACGTCCCGTCGATCTTCGACTACCGCTACGAGGATTTCGAGTTTCTCGACTATGACCCGGCGCCGGTGATCCGCGCGCCGGTGGCGGTCTGACCATGCTGACACTGATCGTTGCGAGGGCCAGAAACGGTGCCATCGGGCGGGACGGCGATATCCCGTGGCATGCGCCCGAGGATCTGAAGGCGTTTCAGCGCGAAACCCTGGGCGGGGCGATCATCATGGGCCGCCGGACCTGGGAAAGCCTGCCGGTCCGCCCGTTGCAACGCCGCTTCAACTGCGTCGTCTCAAGTGCACAGATCGACGGTGCGGACGCAGTCTGCACCAGTGTCGAGGCGGCCATGACCACCTGCGCCGCTGCGGGCTATCACCGGATCTATGGCATTGGTGGCGCGGGGATCTATACGGCAATGCTGCCGCTGGCCCATCGCCTGATGATCACCGAGGTCGATCTCGACGTGCCAGATGCCGACACCTTCTTTCCCCGGATTGATCCGGCCGACTGGACGGTGGTGGCCCGCACACCGCTGCGCAGCACCGCGCCGGCCTGCGAATTGGGCGAATGGTTGCGGCTGTAAACGCAAAAAACGGCCGCGATGGCGGCCGTTTGCTTGATCTCTCGCGGTCAGAACCGGCTCAGCTTTCCAGAGACAGTTCCGAGGCTGACGCCCGACCGTCGCGGCCTTCCCGCAATTCATAGGAAACCTTCTGATTGTCGGCGAGGCCGGTCAGCCCGGCGCGCTCTACCGCTGAAATATGTACGAACACATCCTTGCCGCCGTCGTCGGGGGCGATGAAGCCGTAGCCTTTTGTGGTGTTGAACCATTTCACGGTGCCTGTGGGCATCGCGTGTCTCCTTGTCCTCCCCGCCGGAGCGGGCCGTTTGTCTTCAGCCGAAACCGTATCGACCGTGGTGCATGGGGAGCGGTGGAACCGCGCCCCGTAACTATTGAACAAGCATGTTGGAGCAAAAAGGCAAGTCCGGAGTGCCGGATCCCGGGCCATTTTTTCCCGTGGCCCCCGGCATCGGCGACACGGCTGCCCGGTTTTCAGGCAGCCGATCCGCGGGTCAGGCGTCGCTTTTGCGGTTCAGGACAAAGCGGTCTGCGGCGAAGGGACCCGCGCCTTTCAGCACCAGAACCAGAAGCAGAAAGATCCAGAACGACCGCTGATCGACAATCAGGCTGCTCGGGTCGCGGTCGAACCATGCGCCGATGTCCTTGGCCGCCAGCCCGTGCCCGGTGATGTCCACCCAGCTTTGCACGATGACAAAGCCGATCATGCCAAGGGCTGCGGCGCGGGTGAGCAGCCCAATGACAATCATCAACGGCAGCAGAAACTCGGCATAAGTGCCCAGGAGCACGACCAGCCAGTGGAAGAAGCCCAACTGGCTGGTGTCATAGCCCGCGGCCTCCACCGCCTTGGGGAAGATCTGGATGTAGGCGCCCGGGGAGGGAAACAGGAAGCCGAAGATACCGTCGCCCAATTTGGTCAGCGCCGATGCCCAGTAGTAGACCAGCAGGGTGCCGGCGAAGACCAGCCGGGCAAGTGTCGGGGTCAGCCAGCCATCGGTGGCGCGTTCCAGCAGCCCGAAGGCAGAATTGTACAGGGAAACAAGGGTGTTCATGGTCTCAGCTTTCGGTCAGGGAATGGATCGCGCCACGGGTCAGAAGCAGGCCCAGAGTGGCGCTTAGGTCAAAGTCGGGATCGGTCTTGCAGGCCCGGTCCAGCGCCGCGCCGAAATGCGCGCCGCTATGAAGGATTGAGCAGAACACCGCGGCACCGGGCGTCAACGGATCAACAATCGGGTCGAATCCTGGCCGGGTGATCAGCACCGCTTCGGCCTGCGGTTGCGGGGGCGGGGCGGTGGCTTCGGTATTGGCGCGCCAGATGCCGTGGATCGGATAGGGCGAGGACAGCAGACGCATGGCCGGGGCCATGGAGAACCTCGTGGTCATCAGCACGTCAGTGGGAAGGTCTTGCAGGCATGTGGGATCCATGGGCGTGCTGTCGGCGGCGTGATAGGCCTCGCGCAGGGCCAGTTCCAGTCGCGCCACATCGGCAAGATACGGCAGATGCGCCACCGGCGGGAAGGATTCCAGGAAGGCTGGAAACGCGGCCCCATAGGACATCAGGAGCGGCGTTTGCGGGGGCGATTGCCGCAGGTGAACGCCTGCCATGGCCTTGAAAAAGTCTTCTCCGACCAGCTTGCGAATGACCGGGAACCCGGTTTCCAAGGCTTCGGTCAGGCTGACGGCCACGTTGTTGCGGTAGACGTCGAATCGCTTCCCGGCGGGGGCGCCATCGGGGCCGGTCAGACCCTTTGGCACCGGGGATTGGGGGTCCAGAACGGCCTGCCCAAAGGTTGAAAGACGGGTCATTGCGCCGGAACCGGGGCCGGGGACAGCAGCTCTGCCGCGCGGCGGGCCTCGGACGCAAGCACGGGCCAGTCGGGCACATCGGTGTCCCATTCGATCAGGGTCGGGCGCGGACCGCCCCGGCGCAGGGTATGGGCATAGAGCGTCCAGACCGGGTCCACCACCGGGGCGCCGTGGCTGTCGATCAGCAGGGGCGCGCCCGCGTCGTCGGTGTCCTCGTCATGGCCGCCAAGATGAATTTCGCCCACCAGATCCAGCGGGAAGGCGTCGATATAGGCGACGGGATCGGTCTGCTGGTTGGTGGCCGACACGAACACGTTGTTCACGTCCAGCAGCAGGCCACAGCCGGTGCGGGTGGTAATCTCGCGCAGGAAATCGACCTCGGCCATTTCGGTCTCGGCAAAGGCCAGATAGGTCGAGGGGTTTTCCAGCAGCATCCGGCGGCCCAGAGACTCCTGCACCTGGTCGATATGGGTGCAGACGCGGTCCAGCGTGGTGGCGGTGTAGGGCAGCGGCAGAAGGTCGTTCAGAAAGCCGGTGTCATGGGTCGACCAGGCCAGATGCTCTGAAAACGATGCCGGATTGAGCCAGCCCAGCAGCGTCTTCAGGCGCGCCAGATGGTCGGTATCCAGCGGGCGGTCTCCGCCGATGGACAGACCGACGCCATGCACCGAGATCGGGAAGCGTTCGGCCAGCGCCCGCATTTGCGCCAGGGGGCGTCCGCCTGCACCCATGTAGTTCTCGGCATGAACCTCGAACCAGCGGACAGGGCTGGGATCGGCCTCGATCGCCGCGAAATGGCGGGACTTGTAGCCGACGCCGACGGCATCAGGGAGGGCGTTGAAGGGCAGGCGGCTGGGCGACATGGGCACCTCGGGAAATCAGGGATGGGCAGGCCGGTTGCGGCCTGCCCGATAGGCCGGTCAGGCCGGCAGATCGCGGTCCAGGGCGTCCAGCGACCCCATGCGCCCATCAGGAAGGTCCATTTCCGTGCAGGTGCCCTTGGCCACCAGTGTCCAGGCGTTGCCCTGGTAGTCGACGGTCGAGGTGCCGGCGCAGGTGGTGCCGGGGCCGGCCGCGCAATCGTTTTCGCCGGCCAGCGACACGCCATAGCATTTCTCCTGGGCTTGCGCGTGGGCCGGGGCAGTGGCGGCGGTGGCAACGGCGGCGGCGACGGCGCCAGCAACGGCAAGGTGCTTCACGGTGTTCGACATGGGTCAATCCTTGTTGGGTTCTGTGTGTTTCGGTGCCGCAGCGGGCGACAGGGAAATCCTAGACGGTGGAAATCGGCGATCCCACACACGGCTCTGTGACTCACCGGGCTGTCATATCCTGTCAGATCGGGGCGGGGTGAGTTCCCATCCAAAGCATTGATATTTAACGACATGCTGCCAGTGTATTACACGCCGCGACCTTGGGTTCGGCCGCTACACACGAAATGTTACAGGTTTCACGGCACGCGGGGTTGGCGGGTCGCGCCGAAATTTCCCGGCCTGAAACAATTCGGCCCGCGGGAAACCGCGGGCCGTTGCAATAGAGGATCGAGAAACGGATCAGACCAGATCGGGCGGCGTGGCCTCTTGGGTCAGTTGTCCGACCATCTCGTCCAGCGGCACGACGCTGGTCGACTTTTCGCCCAGACGGCGGACCGAGACCGAGCGGTTCTCGACCTCTTTCATGCCGATGGCCAGAATCACCGGCACCTTGCCCAGTGAATGCTCGCGCACCTTGTAGTTGATCTTCTCGTTGCGCAGGTCGGCCTCGGCGCGCACGCCGGCGGCGGTCAGCGCGTTGACGACCTCCTGACAATAGGCATCCGCGTCCGAGATGATCGAGGCCACCACCACCTGGCGCGGGGCCAGCCAGAACGGCAATTTGCCCGCGTAGTTCTCGATCAGGATGCCCAGGAACCGCTCGAACGAGCCCAGAACCGCGCGGTGCAGCATTACCGGGCGATGCTTGTCGCCATCGGCGCCGATGTAGGTGGCGTTCAGGCGCTCGGGCAGGTTGAAATCGGCCTGGAAGGTGCCGCACTGCCATTCGCGCCCGATGGCGTCAGTCAGCTTGAAGTCCAGCTTCGGCCCGTAGAACGCGCCTTCGCCGGGATCGAGCTCGAAATCGTTGCGCACGCTGAGGATCGCCTTTTCCAGCGCGGCCTCGGCCTTGTCCCAGATCTCGTCCGACCCGACACGCTGTTCGGGGCGCGTCGACAGCTTGATGTCAAATTTACCAAAGCCGGTGTCAGTGTAGACGCGGCTGAGCAGGTCGATGAACTTGGCGCATTCGCTTTCGATCTGGTCTTCGGTGCAGAAGATATGCGCGTCATCCTGAGTGAAGCCGCGCACCCGCATCAGACCGTGCAACGCGCCATGCGCCTCGTAACGGTGGCACGAGCCGAATTCGGCCAGCCGCATGGGCAGGTCGCGATAGGACTTCAGGCCCTGATTGAACACCTGCACATGGCAGGGGCAGTTCATCGGCTTCAGCGCATTGGTGCGCTTTTCGTTGGCATGTTCCTCATCGATCTCGGTGGTGAACATGTTCTCGCGGTACTTGTCCCAGTGGCCGGACTTTTCCCAAAGCTTGCGGTCCACCACCTGCGGGGTCTTGATTTCCTTATAGCCGTCGCGCGTCAACTGGCGACGCATGTAGTCTTCCAACTCGCGGTAGATGGTCCAGCCGTTGGGATGCCAGAACACCATGCCGGGGGCTTCCTCCTGGAAGTGGAACAGCTCCATCTCCTTGCCAAGGCGGCGGTGGTCGCGTTTCTCGGCTTCTTCGAGGAAGTTGAGGTATTTCTTCAGCCCGTCCTTGTTCTGGAAGGCCACGCCATAGATACGCTGCAACTGCGGGCGGTTGCTGTCGCCGCGCCAATAGGCTCCGGCCACCTTCATCAGCTTGAAGGCATCGGCGGGCACTTGTCCGGTGTGTTGCAGGTGCGGGCCGCGGCACAGATCCTGCCAGTCGCCGTGCCAGTACATGCGCAGCGGCTCGTCACCCGGGATGGCGTCGATCAGTTCGACCTTATAGGGTTCGCCCTTGTCCTTGTAGTGCTGGACGGCGCGGTCGCGCGCCCAGATCTCGGTGCGGACCAGATCGCGGGCGGCGATGATCTCGCGCATCTTCTTCTCGATGGCGCCCAGATCTTCGGGGGTGAAGGGCTCGGCGCGGTCGAAATCGTAATACCAGCCGTTCTCGATCACCGGGCCGATGGTGACCTGCACGTCGGGCCACAACTCCTGCACGGCGCGGGCCATGATGTGGGCGCAGTCGTGGCGGATCAGTTCCAGCGCCGGGGCGTCGTCCTTCAGGGTGTGAATGGCAATCTCGGCATCGGCCTCGATCGGCCATTGCAGATCCCAGTGCTGGCCGGCGACGGTGGCCGAGATGGCCTTCTTGGCCAGCGAATTGGAAATACCAGCGGCCACATCAGCGGGGGTCACGCCTGCGGGGTAAGAGCGGCTGTTGCCATCGGGAAAGGTAAGGGAGATGTCTGCCATGATCTGGCCTCCTCGTCGGTTTGGCGCCCACGGAACGCCCGGTTGCGGGTATGGTTTGCCGGGTCTTCTGGGCGCTTGGCGGCGGGGTGTCAAGACGGCAGGGCGGGTTGGTCGGGGGCCGATGTTGTGCCTTGAGTATTTTTGACAAGAAAAAGGGACGGGGTGCGGGCGATTGCCGCCGTCCCGGCGATTGCCTAGGGTTCCGGGAAACCAGCGGAGGCAGGGCATGAGCGAGCGGGTGGCGATTGTGACAGGGGCGGCACGGGGCATCGGTCTGGCCACCACGCGGCTGTTTCTTGAGGAAGGGGTGCGCGTGGCCATGGTGGACCGCGATGCGCCCGCGCTTCGCGAGGCCGCAGCCGGACTGGACGGGGTTTTGGCACTGGAGCGCGACGTGTCGCGGCCCGAGGATGCGGTGGCCATCATCGCCGAGACCGTGGCGGCTTTCGGGCGGATCGACCATCTGGTCAACAATGCCGGGGTCGCGGATTTCGGACCCATTGAGGAGACCGATTTCGCCCGCTGGCGGCGGGTGATGGAGACCAATCTGGATGGGGTGTTCCTGTGTTCGCAGGCGGCGTTCCCGGCGCTGAGGAAGACGCGCGGGACCATTGTGAACATCGCCTCGATCTCGGGGCTGCGGGCTTCGACCCTGCGGGTGGCCTATGGCACCTCGAAGGCCGGGGTGATCCATCTGACCCAGCAGCAGGCGGTGGAACTGGGGGAATATGGCATCCGGGCAAATTGCGTGGCGCCGGGGCCGGTGCGCACCAAGCTGGCCATGGCGGTGCACAGCCCCGAGATCATTGCGGCCTATCACGACGCCCTGCCGCTGAACCGCTATGGCAGCGAGGAAGAGATCGCCCGCGCCATCGTCTTCCTCAGTTCGGACAAGGCCAGTTTCGTCACCGGGCAAACCCTGTCTGTCGATGGCGGTTTCGAGGCCACGGGCATCGGCCTGCCCGCATTGCGGCCGGACTGAGCCGCAGAAAGCCCTTGTCCGCGACGGCGGCAGCGGCGAGGCTTGGCCGACAAATCGAGGAGCCGAAATGACCGAGCCGAACTATCTGGACACGCCGCAGGGGCGGCGCATTGCCTATCATCGCAGCGCCGGGTCCGGGCCTGGACTGGTGTTTCTGGGCGGTTTCGTGTCGGACATGGAAGGCACTAAGGCGGTGCATCTGGAAGACTGGGCACGGTCGCAGGGCCGCGCCTTCGTGCGCTTCGATTACTCGGGGCACGGGCAATCGTCCGAAGCCTTCATCGACGGTTGTATCGGCGATTGGGCCGAGGACGCGATGGCGGTGCTGGAGGCGCTGACCGAAGGGCCTCAGGTGCTGGTCGGATCCTCCATGGGCGGCTGGATTGCCCTGCTGTGCGCCCGCGCGATGCCAGAGCGGGTGGCCGGGCTGGTAACGATTGCCGCGGCGCCGGATTTCATGACCACCTCGATGTGGGCAGAGCTGGGCGCGGACGGGCAGCGCAAGGTGATGGAGGAGGGCATCTATGAGATCCCCTCGGATTACGACGCGCCGTACCGGATCACCCGGGGGATGATCGAGGATGGCCGGAAGCAGACGGTGCTGGACAAACCGCTGGCACTTGAGGTCCCTGTGCGCTTCCTGCAGGGCACCGAGGATGAGGCGGTCGAAACGGATGTGGCCCTGCGCCTGCTGGCACATGCCACCGGACCGGATCTGCGACTGACACTGGTGAAGGGGGCGGATCATCGGTTTTCCACCCCGGAATGCCTGGCTCTGATCGAGGGCTCGGTGGAGCAGGTCTTGGCAGCAACGGGAGAGGCGCGATGATGGGAATGATCCTGACACTGGTGAAATGGGCGGTCGGGCTGGCCGTTCTGGCCTGGGGAACGCTGGCGCTTCTGGACTGGATCGGGCCGACCGAACCGGCGGATCTGACCGTCGACTATGATCCAGCGCAAGTGGGCGCCGATCTGGATGTCTGGCTGGCCGAGCAGGAGGGGCAGGTGGCCAACCTGCGCGACAATGCCGCCAAGGAGATCGTCTGGGCGGGGGAACCGGGCGTGCAGACGCCCCTGTCGGTGGTCTATATCCACGGGTTTTCCGCCACCAAGGCCGAATTGCGGCCGCTGCCGGACATGGTCGCAGCGGCGCTGGGGGCCAACCTGTTTCTGACCCGTCTGCCGGGCCACGGCCGGGACTCGGCGGCGATGGGCGAGCCGACGGTGCACGACTGGATGAACGCCGTGGCCGAGGCGCTGGCCGTCGGTGCGCGCCTGGGCGAGCGGGTGATCGTCATGGGCAATTCCACCGGTTCGACGCTGGCGGTGGCCGCTGCGGCTGACTCGACGCTGAACGCCCAGATGGCCGGGCTGGTGCTGATGTCGCCGAATTTCGGCGCCGCCGGGCTGAAGGGGCGGGCCATCGAATGGCCGCTGATCAATTCATGGGGCCGGCTGGTGATTGGCGATACCTACAGTTTCGAGCCGCGCAACGCCGGCCATGCGGAAAACTGGACGACCTCCTATCCGTTTGAGGCCGTCGCGCGCCTGGGGGCGCTGAGCCACAAGGTGCGCAACATGGATCTTGGGGCGATGACGGTGCCGGCGATCTTCTTCGTGTCGAACGAAGATCAGGTGATCGACCCCAAGCTGGCCCGCCGCGCGTCGGCGGACTGGGGCGCGCCGAGCGAGTTGGTGCCGGTCGTGCGTGTCGAAGGCGACGATCCCGGCGGGCATGTTCTGGCCGGTGACATCCTGAGTCCCAACAAGACCGCACCGATCGCCGAGCGTATCGTGGCATGGGCGCGGGGCCTGTAGGTCCGTCTGGCGCGGTGATTGCCATTGCCGCCGCGCCGGATCCGACCTTGGCCGAGGATCAGTTGCGTCAGCACCTGATCGCGGACAATCGGCGCGTCTCGACCATCGGGGATCAAAGCCCTGTCGTGTTGGAGGCGCGCAACAGGGCCGGCCATCTTCTGGGAGGTGTTGCGGCGGTGCTGTGGGGGCAATGTCTGGAGATCGACCTGCTGTGGGTGGACCCCGATGGACGCGGGCAAGGAATCGGGTCGTGGCTTCTGGCCGATCTGGAACGCCGGGCGCGGGCCCAGGGCGGACGCCGGGCCTTTGTGAACACCTTCAGCTTTCAGGCGCCGACCTTCTATCGACGCGCCGGGTATCGCGAGGTCTACCGGCAGGACGGCTTCGGGGACGGCACCGTCAGCAAGGTCTTCTTCGAGAAGGATCTGGGATAACGGGTGGCCATGAAAAAGCCCGCTCGGGTGAGCGGGCCTTTGCAGTGTCCTGGTGGCGGCTCAGACCGTCTTGAGTTGCGGTTTCGGCGACGGTGCGGCGGCTTCGATGCCGTTGGTGTCGATGAAATCCAGAACCAGCGGGCGGATGTTGTTGCGCCAGCTCTTGCCCGCGAAAATGCCGTAGTGACCGGCGCCCGGCTCCAGATGCGCAGCCTTTTTCGACTCGGGTAGTCCGGTGCAAAGCCGCAGTGCAGCAAGACACTGACCGGGGGCTGAGATGTCGTCCTTTTCGCCCTCAACCACCTTCACGGCGACCGTGGTGATCTTGCCGATGTCAACTTTGTGACCGGCGACGGTAAAATCATTGCGAGCGATTTCGAGGTTCTTGAACACCCGTTCCACGGTGGACAGGTAGAACTCGGCCGGCATGTCCATCACCGCCAGATACTCGTCGTAAAAGCGGTTGTGATGATCGTGGTCCGAGGCTTCGCCCTTGGCGACGCGCAGGATCTGGTTGAAGAAGGCTTCGCCATGGCGGTCGGCATTCATCGACATGAAGGACGACAATTGCAGCAGGCCCGGATACACCAGTCGACCCGCGCCGATGTAGTTGAAGCCGACCCGCTGGATGGCGACCTCTTCCAGCTGGCCCATGGTGATGCGGGCCCCGAAATCGGTCACGTCAGTGGCGGCGGCATCGGGGTCGATGGGGCCGCCGATCAGCGTCAGGGTCTGGGGTTGGGCGTCGGGGTTTTTCTCGGCCAGATACGCGGTGGCGGCGAGCGTCAGAGGGGCCGGCTGACAGACCGCGATGACGTGCAGATCGGCGCCCAGATGTTCCATGAATTCAGCCAGATAGAGGGTGTAATCCTCAATATCAAACTTGCCTTCCGACACCGGGATGTCGCGGGCATTGTGCCAGTCGGTCAGGTAGACGTCGCAGTCGGGCAGAAGCGAGATCACCGTCGAGCGCAGAAGCGTGGCATAATGCCCCGACATCGGCGCCACCAGAAGCACCCGGCGGCGCATCGGGCCGCGGCCCTGAACTTCGAACTTGATGAGGTCGCCGAAGGGACGTTCAACCAAGGCATGGGTGGTGACCACATGGTCGCGCCCGTCCTCGCCGACGACCGAGCTGATGTTCCAGTCCGGCTTGGCGATCATGCGGGAAAAACTGCGCTCCATGACCTCGCCCCAGGCCGCCATCACCTTGAATGCAGGTGTCGGAAACAGGCCGGTTGCGGGATAGGAGCCGAAAGCGCGGGCCGTCGCACCAAGCCATTGGTTGGTGTTTCGAACCGTCTCCATCAGGTCATAAGTTGCCATATAACGCATCAGTATCTCCCGTCGGGGTTCCCCCCCGTAACAATTCGTCGCTTTGGCCCCCCACCTAAGCGGCGGTACATATATCGGGCATGAACCTACGGGGGAAATCGGGACATGACAACTGACGAAAATGCTGCAGGCGCAGAACTGGATCGGCTGAACGAGAATTTGAGCAAGATGGAAGAGCTGTCCCAACGTCTGGTCACTGCCATGGCGCACAAGCGTGCTGTCGACCCGGCCCTGCACGGACCCAAAAAGGAATTGTTTGCCAAGGCGGCAACGGCTTACATGCAGGAAGCCTTCCAGAACCCCGCCAAGCTGATGGAGCATCAGGTGGGCTATTGGGGGTCGATGCTGAAACACTATTTCGAGGCCCAGAAAGCGCTGGCATCCGGGCGTCTTGTCGCGCCCGCTCCGGAAGGGGAGCATCCGGCGGACAAACGGTTCTCGAACCCGCTTTGGAACACCCATCCGTTCTTCAGCTACATCAAGAATAATTACCAGCTGACGTCCGAGGCGATCGAGAACGCCATCAAGGATATCGAAGGGCTGGACGATGACGAGAAGAAGAAGGTCGAATTCTTCACCCAGCAGATCGTCGACATGCTGTCGCCGACAAACTTTCTGGGCACCAACCCCGATGCGCTGGAACGCGCTGTCGAAACGCAGGGCGAGTCGCTGGTCACGGGTCTGGAAAACCTCGTGGCCGATATCGAGGCCAACGACGGCGAGCTTCTGGTCACACTGTCGGATCCCAAGGCTTTCAAGGTCGGCGAGAACCTGGCCACGACCGAAGGTTCGGTCGTGTTCCGCAACCGTCTGTTCGAACTGATCCAGTACAAGCCGACGACCGAAACGGTCCACGCGACCCCGCTGATCATCTTCCCGCCGTGGATCAACAAGTTCTACATCATGGACCTGAAGGAGAAGAACAGCCTGATCAAGTGGATCGTCGATCAGGGCTATACGCTGTTCATCGTGAGCTGGAAGAACCCCGATGGCAGCTACGGCGATGTCGGTATGGACGACTATATCGAGAGCGGTTTCCTGACCGCCATCGACGAGGTCAAGAAGATCACCCGTCAGAAAGAAGTCAACGCGGTGGGGTATTGCATCGCCGGGACGACCCTCAGCCTGACGCTGGCGCTGATGGCCAAGCGCGGCGACAAATCGGTCAAGTCGGCAACCTTCTTCACCACCATGACCGATTTTTCGGATCCCGGCGAAGTGGGGGTCTTCCTGGACAACAGCTTCATCGACGGTGTCGAGCGCGAGGTGGCGGAAACCGGCATCCTGAACAGTTTCTTCATGTCGCGGACGTTCTCGTTCCTGCGGGCCAACGATCTGATCTATGCGCCCGCCACCCGCCGCTACATGATGGGCGAGGCCCCGCCGGCCTTCGATCTGCTGCACTGGAACGGCGACAGCACCAACCTGCCGGCGCGCATGGCGGTCGAATACCTGCGCGGCCTGTGCCAGCACAACGAGTTCGCCGAAGAGGGCTACAAGATCTGTGGCGAGGTACTGATGGCCTCGGACGTGAAGACGACCTTCTGCTCCATCGCTTGCGAAACCGACCACATTGCCGCGTGGAAGGCCTGCTACAACGGCTTCCAGAAATTCAGCAGCCGGTCGAAGACCTTCATCGTCTCGGAATCCGGCCATATCGCCGGGATCATCAACCCGCCGTCCAAGAAGAAATATGGCCATTATACCAACCCGGACATGAAACTGCCGGCGGATGAATGGCTGTCGGGGGCGGAGTTCCACGAAGGCTCGTGGTGGCCGCGCTGGGAAGACTGGCTGAAGAAGAAGTCCGGCCGCATGGTCGAGGCCCGAGAACCCGGCGATTCGGACCATCCGGTATTGTGCCCGGCACCCGGAACTTACGTGGTTCAGCGTTCAACCGGATGATATTGCTGGATTAAAAAAAATGCTGCAACGCAGAAAAAATACTTGAAATGCTGCGCTGCAGCAGCCATATTGTGTCTCAGGAACAGCACGGTGCACCCCGCAAGGGGCACCGACAACTCAGGAGAGATACAATGGCTGCTACCAAAGCAAACGACGTGACCAAGATGATGCAGGAAATGATGGGTTCGTTCCCTGTTGACACCAAAGCGATCCAGGACGCCTTCAAGACCCAGGCGACCCTGAGCGAGAAGATGTCGAAAGTGGCTCTGGAAGCCGCCGAGAAGTCGACCGAGATCTCCTCGAAGTGGACCAAAGACACCCTGGCCAAACTGGCCGCTGTCACCGCCGTCAAGGAAGAGCCCGCCGACTACGGCAAGGCCGTGACCGATTTCGCTTCGGCCCAGGCCGAAATGACCTCGGAAGCTCTGGCTGCCTTCGCTGAAGTCGCCAAGAAAGTTCAGATGGAAACCGTCGAGCTGATGCTGGCCGCCGGCAAGGACATCTCGGAAGATGCCACCGCCGCCGTCAAGAAAGCCACTGCCGACGTTACCGCGGCCGCCAAGAAAGCGACCACCGTTGCCAAGTAAGCAACGTCTGTCGCAAGTACAGGTGTAGAATTAGAGAAAACTCTGTGTTTTTGGGGTTTTCTGGAGAGCGGGCGCCAAGCCCGCTCTTTTCTTTTGTGAAGAACCCGTCATACTCTGCGTTGCAGCGATCCCAGTTGGAGGATGACCGTGGCAGACAGTGACAAGCCGTTGTTGATCAAGCGCTATGCAAGTCGGCGCCTCTACAACACGGAAACAAGTGATTATGTAACCCTGGACGATATCGCCCGCTTTATCCGCGAGGGGCGAGAAGTTCAGATTGTTGATCTGAAAAGCGGCGATGACCTGACCCGCCAGTATCTTCTGCAGATCGTGGCGGAACACGAAAGCAAGGGCGAAAGCGTCCTGCCGATCGCCGTTCTGACCGATCTCGTGCGCAGCTATACGACCCAGGCCAACAGCGTCGTACCGCAGTTTCTGGCCATGTCCTTCGAAATGCTCCGCGACAGCCAGTCGAAGATGATGGAGAACTTCACGCATATGCCGTCGCCGATGAACCCGATGTCGGGGTTCGAGGCGATGCAGCGGCAGCAGAAAGCTTTCCTGTCGTCGATGATGCCGGGCTGGAAGGGCGGGCCGGGTGGCACCATGCCGATGCCCGAAGACCCCGAAGGCGAAAGCCAGGGCGCAGAGGCCGCGCCGGTCCCGGAAGACCTCAGCAATGACGAGCGTCAGGAACTGGAAGACATCAAGTCCCAACTGGCGGAACTGAAAGAGAAGATGTCGAAGCTGGGCAAATGATTGCCCGCTCGTCGCGACCGGGTCATGATGCCGCCGGGGGCTGGCCCTGATGGCAGACAGCCCCGGTCGCATCTCGCTTTGGATGGTGGAAGTCTTTGCCGCCATCGCCGAGGAGCGGTCGATCTCTTCGGCAGCGCGTCGGCTGGAGGCCAGCCCCTCGGCGGTCAGCCAGCAACTCAGCAACCTTGAGGCCGGTCTTTCGACCCGGCTGGTGGATCGCAGCGCGCGGCCCCTGACACTGACCCCCGAAGGCCATATCTTCCTGCGCCGCGCGCGCAACATCCTGGACGAGGCCGACCTGGCCCGCGCCGAACTGGCCCGTCGCGACATGGCCAATCTGGCACGGTTCCGTCTGGGCATGATCGAGGATTTCGATGCCGATGTGACGCCGCGCCTGCTGACCGAGATGGCCGAAGATCTGCGCGCCTGCCGCTTCCTGCTGGAAACCGGCGCCAGTCACCGGTTGTTCACCCAGTTGGACGAACGGGCGCTGGACGTGATCGTTGCGGCGGACACCTCGGTTGCGGCGGACTGGATGGAGGTGCATCCGCTGCTGGCGGAACCCTTCGTCGCCGCACTGCCCAAGGGCGGGGCCGAACCCGTCGTGCTGGCCGATCTGCGCGAACTTCCCTTCGTGCAATACACCCAGCGCCATCACATGGGCCGCCAGATCGCCGCGCATCTGTCGCGCCAGAACGTTTCGCTTCTGCATCGGTTCGAGATGGACAGCTATCACGCCATCCTTGCGATGGTGGCGCAGGGGGCGGGCTGGACCATCCTGACACCGCTGGGCTTTCTGCGGGCGCATCGGTTCTTTGACGACGTGCGGATCTGTCCGCTGCCGATGGAGCCGCTGTCGCGCCGGATCTCGCTGCATGCCCGCCGCGAGGTCATGGGCCGGGTGCCGGCGCAGACCGCCGCGCGGCTGCGGGCCATTCTGCAAGACATGATCGTCGCGCCCTCGGTCCGGCAGATGCCGTGGCTGGCGGGCCAGTTGAAGGTTCTGGACAGCGGGCCGGGCGCGGCGGCGCCCTAGGTGCCGAAGGCGCGGGCCTCCTTGATGTCGGACACCGCCATCAGCAGCGCCCCGGCGATGAAATCCAGCTCTGGCCGGGTCAGCCGCGCGGGCAGGCGCGTGTCGCAGGCGCGCATCAGCATCTCGCGGGTTTGCGGCAGCTCGGGCCGGTCGTCCAGAAACTGCCAGTTCCAGAAGGCGCGGGCGTTGTCGGTGGACAGGCCGAAGATCTGAACCGAAACGCCACGCGCGGCGGCGGCCTGCTGAAATCCGCGGGCCTCGTCGTCGGTAAAGCCCTGAAGATTGAATTGCAGCGAATCCGGCGCGCGAACCTCGGGCGGCAGGGGGGCGGGAACCTCCAGCCAGGGCGAGGCGTTCAGTTGCGCGGTCACATGGTCATGATTGGCGCGGCCATCGCGCACCCGGCGCGGAAGTTCGTCAAGCTGGGCCCGGATCAGCGCCGCCGACAGGTTGTTCAACCGGGTATTGTAAAGCGGCAGCTTGTTCTGCCAGTGCGCGATCCGACCCGAGACCGCCGCGTGTTTCTTCCAGTTGTGCTCGTAAGCACCGGACATGATGACGGCGCGGGCGGCATTCTCGTCATCATCGGTGATCAGGATACCGCCTTCGCCCGCATTCAACAGCTTGTAGGACTGGAACGAGAAGCAGCCAACCCGGCCCAGCGTGCCGATCTTGCGACCGTGCCATTCGGTGCCCAGAGAATGCGCCGCATCCTCGATCACCGGCAGGCCGCGCGCCTCGGCCAGACGCAGGATCGCATCCATGTCCGACGTGTGGCCGCGCATGTGCGAGATCAGGATGGCCTGCACGTCATCGGTCAGCTTGGCTTCGAAATCCGCCATGTCGATCCGGTAATCGCGGCCAACCTCGACCAGCACCGGCATGCAATCGGCATGTACCACGGCCGAGGGCACGGCGGCGAAGGTGAAAGCCGGTATGAGGACCTTGGCACCACGCGGCAGATCCAGCGCCTTCAGGGTCAGGAACAGTGCCGCCGAGCAGGAGGCCACCGCCAGCGCATAGCGGCTGCCCATCATCTCGGCGAACTCCGCCTCCAGCAGTGCCACCGGAGATGCCTCGGACGTGTAGCGGAACAGATCGCCGCTGCTCAGCAGGCGCGCCACTTCGGCACGGGCGGCCTCGGGGATCGGTTCGGCATCATAGACGTTCGGGGCGGTGGTTTGCGGCATGTTCGGATTTCCTGAAAATCATCTTTCGAAAATCCGTATAACACGGTTGGCGACAATTGCATGACACCGATTCCGGAAAATCCGGGGACATGTGACATGACGAAGGGGCAGGCGGCTCAGAAGCCCAGACGGTCGCGCAGGGAAAACCATGTCATCGCCAGCGCCAGCAGCGGGCTGCGCATGGCCGTGCCGCCGGGGAAGGCGGGCGTGGGCAGGCGCGCCATCAGGTCAAAGCGCTCCTCTGTGCCGGCGACGGTTTCGGCCAGGATCTGCCCGGCCAGCGTCGCCAGCGCCACGCCGTGCCCGGAATAGCCCGAGGCCGACAGCACGTTGCGCTCGGGCCGGTGGAAATGCGGCAGGCGCGAGCGGGTGATCGCCAGCGTGCCGCCCCAGGCATAGGTGATGCGTGCATCGGCCAGTTGCGGATAGATCTCGAGCATCGGCTTGCGCACCAGCGCCGCGATGTCGCGCGGAAACCGGTAGCCATAGCTTTCGCCGCCGCCGAACAGCAGCCGCCCGTCGCTGCCGCGCCGCCAGTAGTTGACCACGAAGCGGCTGTCGGCCACGGCAATGTCGCGCGGCAGGATCTCGGGGGCGATCTCGCCCAGCGGTTCGGTCGCCACGATGAAATTGTTGATCGGCATCACCCGCCGCGCCACCGTCGGCGAGAGTTTTCCAAGATAGCCGTTGCAGGCCAGGATCACCTGCCGGGCGCGGACGCTGCCCTGGGCGGTGCGCACCACGACCTGCTCGCCGGGGTCCAGTTCTGTCACTTCGCTCTGCTCGTGCAGCTTGACCCCGAGATGCTGGGCGGCGCGTCCCAGCCCGATAGCAAAGCGCAGCGGGTGCAGGTGTCCGGCGCTCCAGTCGATGACGCCGCCGCGAAACAGTTGCGAGCCGGTTTCGGCTTCGACTTCGCGCGGGCCGAGGATTTCCAGCTTGTCGTGGCCATAGGAGCGGCGCAGGTGTTCGGCCTCGGTGCAGGCGTGTTGCCACCCGACCCGCTGGTGGTAGACATGCGCCACCCCGTCGCGCCAGTTGCAGTCGATCTTCAGGTCGTCGATCAGGCTGCGGACCAGGGCCTTGGCGTCTTCGCCCATGTCCCACAGCAGGCGGGCATCCGCGTCGCCCATCAGCTTCTCAAGCCCCGGCTGATCCACCCGCTGGCCCGAGCCGACCTGGCCGCCGTTGCGCCCCGAGGCGCCAAAGCCAATGCGTTGCGCCTCCAGCAGCCGCACGTCAAAGCCCCGCCGCGCCAGATGCAGCGCCGCGGACAGCCCGGTATAGCCGCCACCGATCACGCAGATGTCGGTGCGCACCTCTCCCGTCAGCGCCGGGAAGGGGCCGATGGGACCCGAGGTCGCCGCGTACCAGCTGTCTGGATAGGCGCCGGGCCGGTCATTTTCGTGCAGCAGGTTCATACGTTCATCAGCAGGTGTTCACGCTCCCATGGAGAGATGACTTGCAGGAATTCATTGTATTCGGTGTCTTTCACGATTTCATAGACCCGCGCGAAATCCTCGCCCAGCAGGTCGCGCAGACCGTGCGCATCGGCGAAAAGTTCCAACGCCGAGAACAGCCCCCAGGGCATGTCCGCCTCGCCGCTGTAGGCGTCGCCGTTGAACATGGCGCGCGGCTCGACCTCGTGGTCCAGTCCCAGCAGCCCGCAGGCCAGCGACACCGCAATGCCGAGGTAGGGGTTGCAATCCATGCCCGCCAGCCGGTTTTCCACCCGGCGCGAGACCGCGTCCGACACCGGCACCCGGATGCCCGTGGTGCGGTTGTCGCGGCCCCATTCCAGGTTGATCGGGGCCGCGTGGTCGCGCACGTAGCGCCGGTACGAGTTCACATAGGGCGCAAAGATCGCCACCGCTTCGGGCAGATGCGCCTGCAGGCCGCCGATGAAATGGCGGAAGGCCGGGGTCTCGCTGCCGTCGGGATGCGAGAAGATGTTCTGGCCGGTGGCCTTGTCGAGCACCGAATGATGGATGTGCATGGCCGAGCCCGGTTCCTGCTCGATCGGTTTGGCCATGAAGGTGGCGAAACAATCGTGGCGCAGGGCGGCCTCGCGGATCAGCCGCTTGAAGTAGAACACCTCGTCGGCCAGTTTCACCGGATCGCCATGCCGCAGGTTGATCTCGACCTGTCCTGCGCCGCCTTCCTGGGTGATGCCGTCGATTTCGAAGCCCTGCGCTTCGGCGAAATCATAGATGTCGTCGATGACCGGGCCGTATTCATCCACCGCCGACATGGAGTAGGCCTGCCGTGCGGCGGCCGGGCGGCCGCTGCGGCCCAGCATCGGTTCGATGGCGCGGGCCGGATCGAGATTGCGGGCGACAAGGTAGAATTCCATCTCGGGGGCCACCACCGGTTCCAGCCCGCGATCGCGATAGGCCTGCACCACCCGTTTCAGCACGTTGCGCGGGGCGAAGGGGATTGGCGCGCCCTTGGCATTCACCGCGTCATGGATAACCTGCAGGGTCCAGTCGCCAGTCCAGGGTGCGGCACTGGTGGTGGAGTAATCCGGCACGAGCACCATGTCGGGTTCGGTGAATCCTGAAGGCCCCGCCGCTTCGCCCCAGCCGCCGGCGATGGTCTGGAAGAAGATCGATTCGGGCAGGTAGAAATGCTTCTGACGGGCGAATTTTCCCGCCGGCACCGCCTTGCCGCGCGCGATGCCGGGCAGGTCCGAGATGATGCATTCGACCTCGTCCAGACGATGCCCTTCCAGAAAGCTGCGGGCGGCTTCGGGGGCCTGAGAGAGCCAGGCAGGTGGAGCTTTGGTCATGGTCTTCCATCTGTGTTGCGGTCGGCTTGGCCGGACTTGCGGCTTCGGGGCGGCGCAGTACGGCCAGCACGATCTTTTGCGCGTGCGGCGACGCTAGCTGCGTGCGGTGCAAGCGTCCAGTGTTCAGACCGTCTCGAAGGTTTCCAGCGCCAGCCGTTCGGGCGACAGGCCCTGACACAGACGCTGTTCCTGGCGCTTGAGCCGTTGCAGCATGTCGATCAGCAGGCCGGGAAAGATCCGCGCCATCT
This sequence comes from Meridianimarinicoccus marinus, assembly GCF_040689105.1. Taxonomy (NCBI): domain Bacteria; kingdom Pseudomonadati; phylum Pseudomonadota; class Alphaproteobacteria; order Rhodobacterales; family Paracoccaceae; genus Meridianimarinicoccus; species Meridianimarinicoccus marinus. The sequence goes on along the minus strand of NZ_JBFBVU010000006.1, from coordinate 52,215 downwards.
TGGGCGAGGATTCCCAGCGCGCGATGGCCTCGTCCCAGTCGGTGGGGATCATCAGCACGCGCTGGCCATAGGCGTTGCCCATGATCGGCTCGGGCGGGGTCAGCTCGTCTTCCAGCCCCATGAAGGCCGCGCCCAGAATGGCGGCCATCACCAGATAGGGGTTGGTGTCGCTGCCGGCCATGCGATGTTCGATCCGGCGGTGGGCGTTGGCGCCGCCGGGAATGCGGATTGCGGTGGTGCGGTTCTCATAGCCCCAACTGGCGCCGGTGGGGGCGTGGCTGTAGGGCGCGAACCGGTCATAGCTCGGGGCATGGGGTGCGAAGATCAGCGTGGCGCCCGGCATGCCCGAGATCAGACCCGCCACCGCGTGATGCAGCAGCGCGGTGCCGGTCATCACGCCGTTGTCGAACAGGTTGCGGCCCTTGCTGTCGGTGATCGAGAAATGCACGTGCAGCCCGTTGCCCGCATCGCCGTCGAACGGCTTGGCCAGAAAGGTCGCGGCCATGCCGTGCTTGCGCGCCATGCCGCGCACCAGCGTCTTGAACAGCCAGGTGTCGTCAGCCGTGCGCATGGCGGGTCCGTGTTGGAGGCTGACCTCGAACTGCCCGACCCCGCCTTCGGAAGATGCCGCCAGCGGGCGCAGTCCCATCGCTTCGGCGCCGTCGTACAGGTCATCGAAGAAGGCGGCGAAGCGATCCATCTCGGCCACGCCGGTGATCTCGCCCGCGAACAGGGGCCGTCCGACACCGGGCGCATGCACCGGCGCCAGCTTGCCGGTGCGGTTGTCCACCAGGGTGAATTCGATCTCGGTGCCCGCCACGACCTTCCAGCCCTTGCGGTCGAAGCGTTTCAGAACGCTGGCCAGGGCATGGCGCGGGTCGGCCTGAAACGGCTGGCCGTCCTCGCAATACATCCACATGGGGATCAGGGTGGCGGGCTGGTCCAGCCAGGGCATCAGCACCGGGCCGCGTTCGGTGCAGCGCAACTGCCCGTCCGCATCGCCCGAGGCAAAGACCAGCGGGCTGTCCTCGACATCGCGGCCCCAGATGTCCAGCGACAGCGCCGACAGCGGCATCCTCTGGCCCGCGTATTCCAGCATGGCCGCCTGCGAGGCCGGCAAGCGTTTGCCGCGCATCTGGCCGTTCAGGTCGGCACAGGCGGTGCGCAGGCTTTTGGTCTCGATCTCCATGCCGTTATCGGATGACCTGCGGGCGGATGCGCAGGCGCCGCCGCTGCGCCGCCGGAAGGTGCCGGTTCAGGCGCCGGTTGATGTAGCTGAACAGGGTGATGACACACAGGGTCAGCACGATGAAATAGCCCGCGAAGATGGGGTAGGGCACGAAGGGGTTGAAGGTCTTGTCCGCAAAGTAGTTCGCGTAATACAGCGCGTCGCCCATCTGTTGCCACGCCGGGAACCCCGAGAAGAACACCAGCGCCGTGGCATGGAACAGGAAGATCGCCTCGTTGGTGTAGGACGGCCAGGCCAGCCGCAGCATGGTGGGCCAGGTGATGCGCCGGAACTTGGCCCAGCCCGACAGCCCGTAGGCATCGGCGGCCTCAAGCTCTCCCTTCGGGACCGAGCGCAGGGCGCCATAGAAGATTTCTCCGGCATAGGCCGAGGTGTTCAGGAACAGCACGATCAGTGCCCCGGCCCAGGCCTTGGTCAGCCAGCGGGTCTGGGCGGTCAGTTCGACAAAGCCCAGGTTGATCTCGATCCCGTTGCGCGGCAGCAGCACGAAGGCCTGATAGGCCAGGAAGAACTGGATGAACAGCGGCGAGCCGCGGAACAGGAAGATGAACCATTCAGATGGTTTGCGGATCAGCGGGTTGGGCGCGGCCTTGCCAAGCGCCACGGCGGTGGCCAGGAAAAACCCCAGCAACAGCGCCAGCAGCCCGAAATAGATGTTCCACAACATCCCCGAGCCGATCAGCGTGAACTGCTGGCACAGGGTGAAATCGGACCTGGGCAGCAGGCGTTCGCCAAGGCCCAGCGACCGCAGGCCATAGTCCTGAATGGTTTGCCAGCAGCTCATGCCTCGGCCTTTCGTTGGGCATCCCCGCCCATGGTGGCCTGCCCACGGGACAATCGGTTTGTCATGCCCGAGAAGAACCGTTCGGACAGCGAGGTCAGGGTCAGGTAGAAGACCAGCAGCGCCGTGAAGTAATACAGCCGCCAGTCAGGATGCGGATAGGCGTAGGTCGAGGTTTTCGAACCGCCCAACTCCCGCGCCCAATAGACGATGTCCTCGACCCCCAGCAGGAACAGCAGCGGTGTCGCCTTGATCAGGATCTGCCAGAGGTTCGACAGGCCGGGCAGGGCATAGACCCACATCTGCGGCATCACGATGCGCCAGAAGGTCTGACGCCTGGACATGCCATAGGCCTCGGCGGTTTCCACTTGTCCGCGTGGCACCGTGTTCATGGCACCGTAAAGGACATTGGCCGCGAATGCCCCGAACACCACCGCGAAAGCCAGCACCGCCAGGGTGAAGCCATAGGCCTCATGCACCCATTGCGCCGAACTTGATTGCGGTAGCTTGGCAATGTCGCAGACCACGAAATCGCTGCCCTGGCGCACCGGGAAGTCCCAGTCGGGGCATTTGGCCTTGTGGCGCAGCCATTCGAACCCCTGATCCATGGCAATGGGCACGAACAGGAAAAACGCGATATCCGGCACGCCGCGCACCATGGCGGTATAGCCCTTGCCCAGCCAGCGCAGCGGTGCGATCTGGGACCGGGCCGCCACCGCGCCGAAAAAGCCGAACAGCAACGCGATGGGAGCGGTGATGGCAAGCAACAGCAGCACCGTCCCGAAGGAGGTGTAGAACGCCATGTGCTTGCCCGTGGTCAGATAGCAGGCAAGCCAGGTCATTCCTTCAATTGCGTCGGGGTCGGTGCAGAAGTCGAACACTGAGAGCGGAACCGATCATCGTCGTGGGACAGTCGATGCAGTATGGCGGCGGTCGGGGGGCTTGTCACCCGGCAACCATTGCGTCCTGCGGCCGTGTCCGGTCATGGAACGGCCCGGTCGAGGGATCAACCGGGCCGCCTTGAAATCTCTTGTCCGATCACCGGACAGGTTCAGAACAAGGCGCTGGCGGGCAGCCATTTCTTGATCAGCTCGTTCAGCGTGCCGTCGTCCTTCATGGACTGGATCGCGGCGTCCAGCGCGGCCTTCAACTCGCCATCGCTTTCGCGCACACCGATGCCCAGACCGCCGCCCAGCATCACGTTGTCACTGACGAACATCAGTTCGGCGTCTTCGGTCACGAAGGGCTCAAGGAACCCCTTGTCGGCAATCACCGCGTCCACTTCACCGTTCTTCACGGCGGCGATGGTTTCGTCGGGCGTGGCGAATTCCACCAGCGTGGCACCGCTTTCGGCAACGTGGTTGGCCTGGATGGTGCCGGTCTGCGCCGCGATAACGCCGCCGTTCAAGTCCACATCCTCGGACATGGCCACGTAGATCGAGGGATCCGGCGGCGCATAAGCCTGGGTGAAGTCGATGACCTCGTCCCGCTCGGCGGTGATCGACATGCCGGCGGCGATGGTGTCGTAGTTGCCCGACACGAGGTTGGGGATGATGCTGTCCCATTCGTTGGTGACCCATTCACAGGTCAGTTGGGCGCGGGCGCAGACTTCGTTTCCGACCGCGATGTCGAACCCGTCCACATTGCCGGCGTCATTGATGAAATTGAACGGAGGGTAGGCGCCCTCGGTGGCCATGCGCACCACATCGGCGGTGGCGAAGGTGGCGGACAGCGCCAGGGCGGCGGTGCCAAGTAGCAGTTTTTTCATGGAAAACTCCCGTGCTGGTTGGGTTGGATCCGGTCTACGCCGGTTGAGAATGGGACAGGAACTGGCGCAGCCGGTCCGAACGCGGCGCGTCGAACAGCGTTTCGGGCGGCCCCTGTTCCTCGATCAGCCCCTGGTGAAGGAACACCACGTGGCTGGAAATGTCGCGGGCCATGCGCATGTCATGGGTCACGATCAGCATGGTGCGGCCTTCGGCGGCCAGGTCCTTGATGACCTTGATGACTTCCTGCTCAAGTTCGGGGTCCAGCGCCGAGGTTGGCTCGTCGAACAGCAGCGCCTGCGGTTCCATGCAGAGCGCGCGGGCGATGGCGGCGCGCTGTTGCTGGCCGCCGGACATCTGTGCCGGGTAGACATCGCATTTGTCGCCGATGCCGACCTTGTCGAGCAACCCGCGCGCGCGGGCCTCGACCTCGGCCTTGTCCTGGCGCAGAACCGTGACGGGCGCCTCCATGACGTTTTCCAGAACCGTCAGATGCGCCCAAAGATTGAATTGTTGAAACACCATCGACAGATTGGTGCGCACCCGCAGCACCTGCTTGCCATCGGCGGGGCGACGGTTGTGGCCTTCGCCCTTCCAGGCGATGGGCTCGCCATCGAACAGGATCTCGCCACTCTGGCTGTCTTCCAGCAGGTTGAGGCAGCGCAGGATGGTGGATTTACCGGACCCCGACGAGCCGATCAGCGAGACCACATCGCCCTTGTGGGCGTTGATCGACACGCCCTTGAGCACCTCCAACTGGCCATAGGCCTTGTGAAGCTCTCGGATTTCGATGACCGGGTCCGTTGCCACGCTTGCCCACCCCTTGCGCGTTTCATCCGGGGATTACGGTGCAAAAGGGGCAGGAATACAAGGCTTGCCGGGCAGGTGCGGCGGAAAAACCCGCACCTGCCCGAAATAACGCCGCGTCAGAGCTTCGATTGCACGCGCTGGCGCGCCAGGTTGCTGTCGCGATCGTTCACGCCCAGAAAGCTGGCGACCATGCGCAACACGCTGTCCTCTTCGCCGTCGCGGGCGCCATCGGCCAGCACCACGGCCCAGAGCGCCTCGAGCACCGCCGTGCGGTGCTCATAGGGAACCGCTTCCTTGATCGCCTGGGTGAAGCGCACGGTGTCGGGGGCCTCGGCCTCCAGCGCCTCGCCCTTTGCGCGCAGATCCGTGGCCTCGAAGGGCGACAGGCCATAGCGGGTGGCGAGGATACGGTCGATGCGGTCGATCTCGGCATCGGCATAATCGCCGTCCGAGCGTGCCACGCGCACCAGAAGCGCCGCCAGCGCCAGCCTTGCGTCGGCATCGGGCAGCGGCTTGGGATCGGGGGCCATCAGGCCTTTCAGAAGCGTTCCAAACATGGCCGCAGGCTAGGCCGGAGTGCGGCGCGGGCCAAGCCCTGAAATGGCAAAACACCGCGTCTGGAAACCGTCTGGAAAAGGTATGGCGGGCGTATGGCTGCTGCCCGGGCGCGTGCGGCAGCCTCAGTCGAGGCAGAGGAACAGGAATTCGGTGCCACCATAGCTCGGCAGCGCCTTGGAGGACGCCAGTTGCGAAGTGCCCTTGCCGCCGCGCTGGCAGGTTTCCGTCGCCATCGTATAGGCCGATCCCACGGCGCCGCCCACCGGCAGGGTCACGGTCACGCTGTCACCGTTGTAGGCCGAAACGAAGGGCGCCGGCACGACACAGGCGGCCAGCAGGGGCAGGGCGGCGAACAAGGCGATACGGGTGGGGGTCATGGCAAGGTCTCCTGAGTGTTTCGGCTACCCTAGCGGGAAATTCGGACCGGTCCATGCGGGAAACACCCCAGTGGCCTCTCTGATGCCGGGCGAAACTGTGCTAAAATGACGCAAGGTCAATCAAGGGGAGGAACGACCGATGCCAACATTCATCATGACCGCCAACCTGACGCAACAGAGCATGCAGGGGATGATCGACAAGCCCGAGGATCGCCGCGCGGCGCTGGGCGCGCTGTTCACCGCCACCGGCGCCACGCTGAAGGATCTGTATTTTACCGCCGGCGAGCGCGACATCCTGATGATCGTCGAGTCGGACGATCCCAACGCGGCGGTGGCCGCGGCGATGGTGGCCGGCGCGTCGGGGGCCGGGACCGGACTGCAGACGGTGCGCGCCTGGACCCCGGCGGAATTCGCCGAGATCGCGAAGAAGGCCGGCGCGGCGGCGTCGAGCTATCGCAAGCCGGGGGATTGATCCGCCGAACGGTCGCGGGATTGGTCGTAGATCATCGGATTGGTGGATGGTGAGCCGAGGAAACCGTCGGTTGGAACCGGGCGCCAGCCGGTCCGATCCGCGGTGGACAGGATACTGGTGTCGGCCTGCCCGTTGATCACCTCCAGCAGGAGGGCGATGCCTTCCTGGTATGCGAGCAAATCGCGGATGTCGGCTCCCGAAAGACCGAGCGCAGTGCGCAAGCAGTGCTCGGTCTGCGGTCCGTAGATGCCGTCGACAAAAATCCTGTCGCCAAGGTCCTGGTTTGCGCAGAGCTGGCTGCGGTTCATGGCATCCTGAAGGACGGCAATGTTTCTGGAGACGTAGATCGAGGGCGACGGCCGCGTGATTTCCTGGATGCGGGCCAGATCCTGAAGCGCCTCGCCACGCTCGGCGTCGCTCAGCCCGGTATCGACGGCCCGGTTCGAGGCGGCGATTTCCTCGCCTTGCAGGCCGACCAGATAGGCAAGGAAGGCCTGCCAGCGTTTCCGGTCGTCATCGTCCACCGCCAGATGCGAATAGTATTGCGCCAGCACGATGCGCTTGGCGATGTCCTCGCTGCGGCCCTCCTTGGCCAGCGATTCCAGCCGGGAATGGGTGTCTTTCTGGCGTTCGATCCCGGCCTTTTCCGCCGCGAGTTCGCGTTCGAGCCGGTTTGTTTCCTCGACCACCCGGATCTCGGCGTCGGCCTTGATCTGTTCGACCGACCGCGTGGTGAACAATTCGGCCAGCGCGATCAGGAAGGGAAACATCGCGGCGACGATGCCGACGATCATGGTGCCGTAGACGACCTTGCGCACCCCGGCGGCGATTTCCGCCCGGCGGGTCTGATGCTCCAGCACCTGCGCCTCATGGGCGGCGTCAAGCTCCAGCTTCTTGAGTTCCAGTTCGGACATGACCAACCCTCACGATGGGATCGGGCCCAGTATACCGAAAATCGCGCCCGAGGTCGCGGCCGCACAGGTGGGCGCAACGTTCAGCATTGGACCGGGGAGTTCCGATGCGGTGGTTGTGGTGCAATTTCGTGTGGACATGAGCCGACCAGAGGGACGCGCATTGTCAAAGGGGGGGCGGCGAGCTATCGCAAGCCGAGGGATTGAGGGGGATCTTGGGGACGGTATGAAACAGTTATGGTGATGTTTCTTGATAAATGCCGGACACCCAGACGAACGCAGGGAACTGACCGAGGTTCAATCGCTTCCGGGCGAATTCTGCTGGGGACTGTCCCCTTGGATGTCCGGCGTTTGCATACGTCTCGCTTCGCTGGATTCCAAAGACTGCAACAATTTATCACCGTAGCGTGTGCCGAAAATGATACCGGGGCCCACGGCGCCCAAGATCAGGATCGCAGACATTCCGGCCATAAAGTAGAATAACTGGTCGTCGTGTTTGAAATCCGTGTCTGCCAAGCGCTTTGCCTCGGCCACAAGCAATTCTGTTCGGGCGAGAATCTCGGTCTGTTTTGTCAGAATTTTTTCAATATCTTCGTTAGATATATTGAAATCAAACTGGCCTTCGGTGCTGGAACTGTGACTGCCGAGCCGCGTGTCTAGGTCTGCCACTTCTGTTCGCAAAAAGACCGCTTCATTCTCAAGTTTTGAAGAATATAGCGGAGCTGTGCCAAATGCGCGTGCGAGGATCAAAAGGACAAGAAGAATAACCCCGCATAGGAACATGACGCGCCTTTGCCGGTGATAACTGGTCACGTCTTCTAAAAATCCTTCGACGAGTTTGTGGATTCCGTCTTGCGGGTCAAATTGCGTCATTGTTCGTTCCCTGCAGCTTTGGATATCAGTTCAGAAAGCTGTTGGTCAATTAGACGAGCTTGACTTAGGCCACTTGCCGAGGCTGCGAAGTCCTCAGAAATAGCTAGCGGCCCATTTAACCGGTGAAGAAACTCGCGGGCTTGTCCAACGATCTTTTTTCGCTGAGCATCCAGTTCACGATCTTTGAATTTTACCCCATCCTGGGTCAAGATTTCAACCAAATGTTGCGTTCGTTGGCGCGCTGTATCTGTAGAGAGGACCGGGACGAAAGGATGCAAAGGGTCAGCCAATGATAGTGGGGATCTGTTTCGGAACTGTGCCGCAATGCGACGATCAGGTTCCGGTCGTTCTTCCTGCGTGGATTCGGGAGGTTTCTGCGCTGAAGAGAAATAGTGCAGAAAATACACGAATATGCCTATTCCAATCAGGACAAGGCCTTGTTCGAAATTTGATACACTATCGGGTTCGACATCGAAATGGATTTGAAAGAGGGCTTCGACAAATGGAAGCCACCAATCGACCGCCATCGTTGCAACGCCCGCAGAAACTAGTAGGGCGGCAGCTTTCACTGGCCATGGTCGGCGAATGATTTCGCGGATCAGTTCAAAAACTGAATGGAGAAAATCACCTATGTTCCGCAATGGTGATCCTTGGTCTAGACTAGCCTGCTCACATCTCTAGCAGCCCGCACAAAATCCGCAAACAGCGGATGGGGGGCGAAGGGTTTGCTTTTCAGCTCGGGGTGGAACTGGACGCCGATGAACCAGGGGTGGTCCTTGACCTCGACGATCTCGGGCAGGCGGCCGTCGGGCGAGACGCCCGAGAACAGCAGCCCGTGGTCTTCCAGCGCGGCGCGGAAGCTCATGTCCACCTCGTAGCGGTGGCGGTGGCGTTCCTCGATCACCGTGGTGCCATAGGCCTTGGCCACGGTGGAGCCTTCTTTCAGATGCGCGGTATAGGCGCCCAGCCGCATGGTGCCGCCCTTGGCGTCGGTCTTCTTGCGCGCGACGGTGTGGTTGCCCTGGATCCATTCCTTGAGGTGATAGACCACCGGGGTGAAGCGGGCCTCGCCGGCCTCGTCGTCGAATTCTTCCGATCCGGCGTCGGGAATGCCGGCCAGGTTGCGCGCCGCCTCGATCACCGCCATCTGCATGCCCAGGCAGATGCCGAAATAGGGGATCTTGCGGGTGCGGGCGAATTCGACGGCCTTGATCTTGCCCTCGGTGCCGCGCTCGCCGAAGCCGCCGGGGACGAGGATGGCGTGGAAGCCTTCCAGATGCGGGGCCGGGTCTTCCTTTTCGAAGATCTCGGCGTCGATCCATTCGGCGCGGACCCTGACGCGGTTGGCCATGCCGGCATGGGTCAGGGCCTCGGCGATGGATTTATAGGCGTCTTCCAGCTGGATGTACTTGCCGACGATGGCGACGCGGACCTCGCCCTCGGCCCGGACGATGCGGTCGTGCACGTCGTCCCAGCGCGCCATGTTGGGGCGCGGCGCGGGGGAGATCATGAAGGCATCCAGAACCGCCTGGTCCAGCCCTTCGGCGTGATAGGCCAGCGGCGCGTCATAGATCGAGGTCAGGTCCTGCGCGGCGATCACCGCATCGGGGCGGACGTTGCAGAACAGGGCCAGCTTCTCGCGCTCTTTCGCCGGGATCGGCCCTTCGGAGCGGCACACCAGGATGTCGGGGGCCAGCCCGATGGAACGCAACTCCTTGACGCTGTGTTGGGTCGGCTTGGTCTTCAGCTCGCCGCTGGCCTTGATGTAGGGCAGCAGGGTCAGGTGCATGAACAGGCATTGGCCGCGCGCCTTGTCCTGGCTGAACTGGCGGATGGCTTCGAAGAAAGGCAGGCCCTCGATGTCGCCGACGGTGCCGCCGATCTCGCAGAGCATGAAATCGACCTCGCCGTCGCCGATGTCGATGAACTCCTTGATCTCGTTGGTGACATGCGGGATCACCTGGATGGTCTTGCCGAGGTAGTCGCCGCGGCGTTCCTTCTCCAGCACGTTGGAATAGATGCGGCCCGAGCTGACGCTGTCGGTGGCGCGGGCGGCGACGCCGGTGAAGCGTTCGTAGTGGCCGAGGTCGAGGTCGGTTTCGGCGCCGTCGTCGGTGACGAAGACCTCGCCGTGCTCGAAGGGTGACATGGTGCCGGGATCGACGTTCAGATAGGGGTCGAGCTTGCGCAGCCGGACGGTGAAGCCGCGGGCCTGCAGGAGCGCACCAAGGGCCGCCGAGGCCAGTCCCTTGCCAAGCGAAGAAACCACACCGCCGGTGATGAAGATGTAACGTGTCATGTTTGGCTGCTCCCCCGCGACGAGCTCGATTCGGCAAAAGCGCTTCGCTTCCGCAAAACGCTGCATCACGGGATTCAAGAAGTACAAGATTTAGGGGTGATCCGCAACATCCTGTGAATGTTGCGGTGTCGATTTCAGCGTATTGGGGCCGGAAGGGCCGTCCGGATCACTCGGCGCGCGGCGGCAGGGCCGGGGCATCGCCGGTGCTGGGCGGCAGCAGGCCGCCTTCGGCGCCGGGCAGGGTCGGCGGGGTGGTTTCGTCCGGGGCCGGTGCAGTGACCTCGGGCTGGGCCGTCACGCGGTCGAGGACCGAGCTGCCGGCGGAATTCTTGGCCGCGACGATGGTCAGGGTGATCGATGTCGCGATGAAGGCGATGGCAAAGGCCCAGGTCAGCTTGCCAAGGGCCGTGGCCGCGCCCCGGCTGGACATCACGCCGCCGCCGCCGCCACTGCTGCCCATGCCCAGACCGCCCCCTTCGGAGCGTTGCAGAAGCACCACGCCGATCAGGCTGAGTGCCAGAATGAGATGGACGATGAGCAGGACGTTTTCCATGAACCGGGCCTTCGTTGGATCAGGTGGCTACTTATGGGATGTGCCGCCGCACCGCAAGCCCGGTCTGGCGCCTTGCGGGCCAGTTTCCGGCCTTTGGGGTCCGATTGCGGGGCGGCATCATTCGGCCGGGCGCGGCTGTCGGGGGCTGTTGCGGTCGAAATGGTCCAGCAGCGCCGAGGTGAGCAGCGCGCCCACCCACATGCAGAACACCGCCAGCCAAGCGGTCAGGGCGAAGATCGCGCGGCCCGATACGCCCGCACCCACTCGCCAGCATCGCGCCGAAGCCCATCAGGACCGCCCCCACAAGATAGCGTTCCATGCGGGTGTTGGAGTCGAAGCGCTGCAGCTGGAATTCTCCGGTCAACAGGGCGGTCAGGGCCGAGCCCAGGAACACCCCCGGCACCAGCCCAAGAGAGAACGACAGGATCAGCCCGCGTTCGTTGATCAGGGCCATCAGCGTGTCGGTGGCGGGGCCGGTATTGGTGACGCTCGAGACCGAGGCCGGTTCGAACGACAGTTGCGCCACCGCATGGGTGCCGACCCAGCCCAGAGCCACCGCAAGGCCGACGCCGAAGACCGCAAAGAGGCGCGTGGCGTGCATCGGGCTGCGGAGCACAAGCCAGCCCAGCAGCACCGCACCCTGGGTCAGCAACAGGGCGGCGGCAAAGACGATCAGCCAGACGCCCAGACGCGGCCCTGCCTGACCGCTGCCGACCTCGATGGTGGCGGCGCGCAGACAGAACCGCGAATGTTGTGCCGACGCGCCGAACAGCAGGCCCACGACCAGGCCGAGCGTCGCCAGAACCTCGGCATCGCCATAGGTGTTGAGCAGCTCTTCCAGCAGGCTCTGGACTTCCTGCATGGCACCGTCAGGATAGTGGCGGTAGCCGATCACGACATCGCCGTCGCGGTCGGCCACGAAGATGCCATGGGGGCAATAGGCGAGGTTCATCGGGTCATCCTCCATCACCTTGCGCGAGGTGACGGCCGAGCAGAACAGGAACACATCCGCCGCCGCGAACAGTGTCACCCCTGACCCGACATCGGCCCCGGTGCGGGCCAGCATCTCGCCCACATGGCTGACATAGTCGATTACCAGACCCTTGCCGACGATGGCGGATTTCACCGCAAAGGTTGCGTCTTCGAAACTGCGGTCGAAGGGATAGGTGGTGACATCATCGACCTGCATCGGCGCGGACCGGCTGGCGGTCGCGGTGGCGGCGGCGGTAACGGTCAGGAAATTGCGTCGGTTCAGGGTCATCGGGATTTCTTCATGCGGGAATGGGGGGCGGTCACTCCTCCAGCCGGGCGAAGTAAGCGGCAAGTGCGGCGACCTCTTCGTCCGACAGCCGTCCGGCCATCATCTGCATCACCGGGTGCGGGCGCAGCTTTTGCTTGTAGGCGTGCATGGAAACCACGAAGTCCTCTTCGGGCCAGAGCGTGATCGCCGGGATGCCGTCGTCGCGGCAGCAGGTCAGTGTGAAATTTCCGGCTGACGCTTTTCGTACGGCCCGCGCTTCTTTGGTGCAGGTTTGTTCGCTTCGCCTCGCTCGTCGGTCCGGACAACACGCCTGCAGCACGCGCGGCGCGCTGACACCGGTCCCGCGGGCTGAAAGACGCACATCCCGGCTTCGAGGCAATTGCCCGACAGGCAGCACTGTCGCTGCCGCAGTCAGAACGATGTTCGCGGAAAAGCCGAACGCCGCGTGCGCGGAACTCGGCCGTGTGGCTCGGCGTGTGGTTCTCGTCGGCCAGTGCCGAACGGTGCTGCATCTCGTGCGTGACAGGACGTCGCCAATAACAGCTTGGACAGACGGCCTGAAGGCGCGAGCGCACGTGGCCGTCGCGGCGGTCGCCATGGCCGACAAGATGGCACGTATCGCCTGGGCTGTGTTGACGAAGGGTGAGCGATATCGACCGAATGCACTGAGCGGCCTGTAGCCGGGAAGACGCAAAACCGGGCAAAGGAAACTGCGAGCGCGGAGGAGATGGACCAACGACCGATCGGCGTTTTGTCAGTCTGATGGGCTGCATGGACCTTGAGTGCCGATGAGCCAACGAGACACAGGACGCGCAACTTCCCATCTTGGTCAGCGGCAAATCGAACGGCCCCGGCGAAAGACCGAATACATAGAAGCAGGGTCAGCGGCGCATCGACAATTCACTTGTAGAACACACGACTTGATCTGACATTTCTGCTCTTTCGGAGCACAAGCCAGGAGTGTGGATCAATGACACGCATTCAGGAAAAGATCATCAAACTGAAGCTCGGGCTGCCGGAACTTGCCAAGCAACTCGGCAGCGTCAGCCAGGCGTGCAAGGTCATGGGATGCAGCCGGAACAGCTTCTATCGGTTCGGGAAGCTCTACGAGCTGGGCGGCGAGGAGGCCCTGATGGATCTGTCCCGCCGCAAGCCGGTCCTGAAGAACCGGGGGCCGGAACATGTCGAGAGGGCCGTGGTGGAACACGCCATCGAAAACCCGGCGCTCGGTCAGAAACCGGCGTCGTGGGAGCTTCCGCAGAAGGGCATCATGGTGTCTGCCTCCGGGGGGGCGCTCGATCTGGCTGCGCAATGCGTTGGAGAGTGAGGCATGTGGCCGCCATGCGTCTGCGGACCATACCGAACGAAGAAACGCCTGAAGGCGCTCGAAGCCCGCGCGGCCCTGGACGGCATCCCGCTGACCGAGGAGCAGCTGGCGGCGCCGGAGAGGGCCAAGAGCCAGACGGAGGCGCATGGCGAGATCGAGAGCCCCCATCCCGGCATTCTCGGCAGCCAGGACATCTGCTACGTGGGCCCGATGAAGGGTGTGAGGCGGATCTGCCAGCAGACCTTCGTCGATACCTGCACCCCTGTCGCGATCTGCAAGCTCTACACCGGGAAGACAGCGATCACGGCGGCAGACCTGCTCAACGACCGGGTCATCCCCTTCTTTGCAGATCACGGTATCGCCCTGCTGCTGGGCGGCGGGCTGGTGGTGCAGGATGGCCACGGCTCCATCGTTGCCGGGATTGGCGTGTCCGGGGCGCCGGGTCCGAGCCTGGATGATGACTGCGCCGCCGCCAGCATCGCCGACATCGAGGATCAGATCGCCGTCTGATCGCGGTGCTTCGCGCGGCGCAGTGCCTCGCGCGCCACCTGTCCGGCGAAGGCCAGAAGCGACAGCGCGCCGACAAGGGCCATAACCCCATGCGCCAACGGATTGGCCGGGGGATGGCCAGCCATCAGCAGGACGGCGGCCAGCAGACTCAACCCGGTCATGCCGCCGACCACCACCAGGTTGGTGCCCTGTGGCAAGCGCCGGGCCATCTCCAGCCCCAGCCAGACGCAGACCAGCCCTCCCGCCGCGCCGACCAGCGTGTCGATCGGCCAATGCATCCCCACCGGCACCCGGCTGAGGGCCGCTGCCAGCCCGCCCGCAAGCGCCAGTGCCCGCGCCCAGGGGGCTGGGCAGCAGACCATGACGAACCCCGCAAGCGTCAGCGCGGTCTGACTGTGGCCCGAGGGAAAGCTCTGATCCGGGGTCAGCGCACCGACGCTGTGGAAACTGTCGGGCGACAACAGGCCGGACGGTCGAAGTGCGGGCCAGAAGCCTTTGAACACATGTGTGAATGCGGTTCCAAAGACGCTGGCAATCAGAACAGTCCACGCCAGATACCAGCGCCCCGGCAGCAGCACCAGCAGCAGGCAGAGCGCCACGGCGGTGTCGCCGAACTCGGTCAGCACCGCCCAGACCACGGGCGGTACCAGCGGCATCAGCCCGTTCAGCGTGGCAAACCCGGCATGGTAGCCGCCGCCGAGGAACAGCATGGCCGCCGCAAGCAGCAATGCCAGCGCGGGCCAAAGCAGCCAGCGGCTGAGCGCAGCGCCGGGCAGAGTGATCTGGACCTTCCGCGCCACTGCCAGATCCGGGCGGAAGGTCCTGCGCATCACACCGATTTCAGATAGGCGGCCAGCAGATCGCGCGCCGCTTCCAGGTCGCTTTTGTGGATCATCTCGGTGACCGTGTGGATATAGCGGGTGCCGACCACGATGCCGATGGCGCGGGCCCCGGCGGCCGCCTGCTGGGCAGCGGCGCCGTCTTGACCGCCCGACCGCAGCATGGTGCGCTGAAAGGCGATGTCATTGGCCTCGGCAAGTTGTTCGAAAGTCGTCACCAGCCCCCGATCCGCAATGAACGATCCGTCGCGCAGGTGGATGCCGACGCCCTTGCCCTGCACCGTGGTGGCATCCTGTTCCGGCACACCGGGCGTATCGCAGGCCAGCGTGGTGTCGACGCCGATGCCGATGTCGGGGCGCACGGCAAAGGCGGCGGTGCGGGCGCCACGCAGGCCGACCTCTTCCTGACAGGTGAAGGCGACGTGGATCTCGGCCTCGGCCGCGTGATCGCCCATGGCGCGCACGGCCTCGATGCCCAGCCAGCAGGCGATGCGGTTGTCCAGCGCCTTCGAGACGATCTTGTCGCCCATTTCGACGAAGGGTTCTTCCATCACCACCATGTCGCCGATCTTGACGTGATCTTTCGTGGCCTCACCCAGACCCAGATCGACGAAGAATTCGGCCACTTCGGGCACCTTCTTGCGTTCCTCGGGGGTGGCGATGTGGACCGGGCGGCCGCCGGGGTTCATCACGCCGGGCAGATCGCCGCCCTCGGTGCAGACCCGCACACGGCGCGAGAACAGGTTGCGCGGATCGAAGCCGCCGACGGGGTGCAGGTAGCAGAAGCCCTTGTCGGTGATGTGGCTGACCAGAAAGCCGATCTCGTCCATGTGGCACAGCAGCATGATCTTCTGCGGCGCGTCGCCCTTGCCATTCCGGCGGCACAGCAGCGAGCCCATGTTGTCTTCGCGCACCTCGTCGAACAGCCCGTCGATTTCAGCGCGGATCAGGTCGCGGAGGCGGTCCTCCTGTCCGGGCACACCGGGGGTTTCGCAAAGCCGTTTCAGCAGGTCGATGTTCATGGGAATCCTCGGGATTGTGCGTCGGGCTATCGGTGACCGATCCGGCGGCAGGTGTCCAGACGGCCGGAGAGGGCATCGGCAGGTTGGGGGTGGCTCAGGAGGCCAGGTGGCGCAGGGCGCGGATTTCGTCGGCCAGATCGCGGGCCATGAGCCGGGCCTGCTCGCGCCGCTCGGGGCGCAGGGCGTAGACGCCGATGCCGGTGAGCGTGGCGTGCAGGCGCCGGGCCAGATTGTCGGGATCGGCATTGGCGGGCAGGGCGCCCTCGGCCTGCGCCTGGCGGTAGGTCTGGGCAAAAGCGGCTTCGGTCCGGTCCAGCAGCGCCGAGATCGCCGCCCGCAGCGCCGGTTGCGTCAGCCCGGTGTCCATCCCGGTCTTGGCCAGGAAGCACGCCGGTTGTGGAAGGTCGTCCCGTGTCACCGGATGCGCCGTTTCCACGAAGCGCGCCAGCCCTTCCAGCGCGTCGGGGGCTGCGTCCAGGATCTTCTGACGGCTTTCGGCGACCTCTTCGGCGTAGCGTTCCAGCGCCATGCGGAACAGCGTCTCCTTGTTGCCGAAGGCGGCATAGATGCTGCCCGGATGCATGTGCAGCGCCGCTTCGATGTCCTTCAGTGAGGTCGCGTGGAACCCCTGTTTCCAGAACAGGTCGCGCGCGCGGGCCAGCGCCTTGTCGCGATCGTGGGATTTGGAACGAATGCTCATGCGTCAGATATAGCGCGGCTTAGCGGCGATGCACAGGGTGCTGTGACCTCACGCTTGAGTGATCGCTCAAAAAAGCTCTTGAGCAATCGTTCAAAACCACTAGGTAGGGCGCATCGACATGCAACACCCCGAAAGGAAGCACCGATGACCGATTTTCCGTCCTATGACCTCGACACCGCCTCTGACGCCGCCAAGCCGCTGCTGGAAAAGTCGCAGAAGGGGTTTGGCCGCCTACCGGGTCTGCACAAGGTGATGGCCGGCGCGCCCGGTCTTCTGGACGTCTACCAGCAGGCCCATGCCGCGTTTCAGAACTCCAGCTTCGACAAGGACGAACTGACCGTCGTCTGGCAGTCGATCAACGTCGAACATGCCTGCCACTACTGCGTTCCGGCCCATACCGGCATCGCCAACATGATGGGCGTGGACGCGGGCCTGACCGAGGCGCTGCGCGACGAGGCACCGCTGGGCAATGACAAGCTGGAAGCGCTGCGCAGCTTCACCTTGGCCATGGTGCGCCAGCGCGGCGAGGTGTCCGAGGACCAGATCGCCGCCTTCTATGCGGCCGGTTATGGCCCGCAGCAGGTGCTGGAAGTGATCCTTGGCATCAGCCAGAAGGTGATGTCGAACTACGTCAACCACGTGGCCCAGACCCCGGTGGACGAAGTGTTCCGCAAGTTTGCCTGGGAAAAGAAGGCTGACAAGGCCGCCTGATTGCCGGCAAGCCCTGTGACACCAAGAGGCGGCCCGCTGTGGCCGCCTCTTGGCATTGGGGGTTTCGTCCGCGCCTCAGCCAAGCTAAGACGGCTCGGGTTTGAAGACCGGCACAGGACAAGGAGTATCCCATGGCCAATGTGGTCGTCGTGGGCGCCCAGTGGGGCGACGAGGGCAAAGGCAAGATTGTCGACTGGCTCAGCGAGCGGGCGGATGTGATCGCGCGCTTCCAGGGCGGGCACAATGCCGGCCATACGCTTGTCATCGATGGCAAGGTCTACAAGCTGCACGCGCTGCCGTCGGGCGTTGTGCGCGGCGGCAAGCTGTCGGTGATCGGCAACGGTGTGGTGCTGGACCCCTGGCATCTGGTCCAGGAGATCGCCACCGTGCAGGCGCAGGGCGTGGAAATCACCCCCGAGACCCTGATGATCGCCGAGAACACGCCGTTGATCCTGCCGATTCACGGCGAGTTGGACCGTGCCCGTGAAGAAGCCGCCTCGAAAGGCACCAAGATCGGCACCACCGGCCGTGGCATCGGGCCGGCCTATGAGGACAAGGTTGGCCGCCGTTCGGTGCGCGTGGCCGATCTGGCCGATGATGCGACGCTGGAGGCCCGTGTGGATCGCGCGTTGCAGCACCACGATCCGCTGCGCAAGGGCTTGGGGATCGAGGCCGTGGACCGCGACGGGCTGATTGCCCAGCTCAAGGAGATCGCGGCACAGATCCTGCCCTATGCGGCCCCGGTCTGGAAAGTGCTGAACGAGAAGCGCAAGGCCGGCAAGCGGATCCTGTTTGAAGGCGCGCAGGGCGCGTTGCTGGACATCGATTTCGGCACCTATCCCTTTGTGACCTCGTCGAATGTGATCGCCGGGCAGGCGGCCACCGGGGTCGGCATCGGGCCGGGCTCCATCGACTATGTACTGGGCATTGTGAAAGCCTATACCACCCGCGTCGGCGAAGGCCCGTTCCCGACCGAACTGGACGATGACGATGGCCAGCGGTTGGGCGAGCGCGGCCATGAGTTCGGCACCACCACCGGGCGCAAGCGTCGCTGCGGCTGGTTCGACGCTGCGCTGGTGCGCCAGACCTGCGCCACCTCGGGCGTGACCGGCATCTCGCTGACCAAGCTGGACGTCCTGGACGGGTTCGAAACCCTGAAGATCTGCGTCGGCTACGATCTGGACGGCTCGCGGCTGGACTATCTGCCCACCGCCGCCGACCAGCAGGCCCGCTGCCAGCCGATCTACGAGGAAATGCCGGGCTGGTCCGAAAGCACCGAAGGCGCGCGCAGCTGGGCTGATCTTCCGGCCAATGCCATCAAATACGTGCGCCGCGTCGAAGAGCTGATCGACTGCCCGGTTGCGCTTCTGTCGACCTCGCCGGAACGCGACGACACTATTCTGGTGACCGATCCCTTCGCGGACTGACCTTGACTTCCCCGCCCCGGCGCACAGATGCCGGGGCAAAGGATGCGGAGAAATAGCCCATGGCCCTGTCGTACAAAGCCCGCCGCCGCTGGTCGCTGGTGATCCTGCTGCTGGGCATGCCGGCCTATGTGGTCGCGGTGGTCACCGTGCTGAACCTGCTGGGCCGGCCGCCCTTCGTGGTCGAATTGCTGGTCTATGTTCTGCTGGGCCTGCTCTGGGCGATCCCGTTCCGGTTCGTGTTCCGGGGCATCGGCAAGCCCGACCCTGACGCCGAAGCCGGGGAGGGGGACAAATCGCCGTGACAGCGCCTGCGCCTCTGGTCACCTCGCAGGCACCGGTCACGCTGGTGGGCGGCGGCGGGCTGCGGGACAAGGATCTGCATACCTGCCTTGCCCGGGGGCCGGTGCTCGTGGCCGCCGATGGCGGCGCCGATGCGGTGCTGGGCCGGGGGCTGACCCCGACGGCGGTGATCGGCGACATGGATTCGCTGACCCCGGCGGGGCGTGCGGCACTGCCTCCGCAGGTGCAGCATCACATCCCCGATCAGGACAGCACCGATTTTGAGAAATGCCTGACCCGCATCGCAGCACCACTGGTGCTGGGCGTGGGCTTTACCGCCCGGCGCATCGATCACACGCTGGCGGTCTTCAACACGCTGGCCCGCCATCCGACCCGGCGCTGCGTGCTGATCAACAAGTCCGAGGCCATCACCCTGCTGCCGCCCGAGATCGCGCTACCGCTGGAACCGGGCTGCCGCGTGTCCTTGTTTCCCATGGGCGCGGTCACCGGCCAGGGCTCCGGGCTGGAGTGGCCGATCGATGGGCAGGATTTTGCGACGGATGGCCGGATCGGCACCTCGAACCGCGCCACCGGGCCGATGCATCTGACCATGGAGGCACCACGGATGCTGGTCTTTCTGCCGCGCGGCCGGCTGACTGTGCTGCTGGATGCGCTGGATGCCGCGCCCCGGTGGACCGAAGGCTAGGCTTTTTACCCTATTGCCCTCGCAGCCGGGTCAAAGGCTGCGTATAGATATGGCAAGTTGCAGGGAGTCACCGATGTCCGAACCTCTTTCCCAGGCCGATGCCGGAAAATTCGCCGCCGCGCGCGGCGCAGTGGATCTTGTCGAAGACGGGATGAAACTGGGGTTGGGCACCGGCTCGACCGCGAATTGGATGGTGCGGGCGCTGGCGGCGCGGGTGGCACGCGAAGGTCTGACGCTGACCTGCGTGCCGACCTCGACCCGGACCGGCGATCTGGCGCGGGCGTTGGGTCTGACCGTGGTCACGCTGGATGAGGCCGGATGGCTGGATCTGACCATCGACGGGGCCGATGAATTCGACCCGGCGCTGAACCTGATCAAGGGCGGCGGCGGCGCGCATCTACAGGAAAAGATCGTCGCGGCGGCCTCGGACCGGATGGTGGTCATCACCGATCCCAGCAAGGACGTGGCGCAACTGGGCGCCTTTCCCCTGCCGGTCGAGATCACGCCCTTCGGCATGGGCGTTACCAGCAAGCTGATCGGCAAGGTGCTGGAAACCGCTGCGGTGGGGGCGCGCGGCAGCCGTCTGCGGATGCAGGGGGACGCACCTTTCGTCACCGACGAGGGCAATCACATCGTCGATCTGGCTCTGGAACGCATCGACGCCCCGGCGGATCTGGCGGCGGCGCTGCTGCAGGTCCCCGGCGTGGTGGAAACCGGCCTGTTCCTGGGCCTGTGTGACGCGGTTGTGATTGGCCATCCCGATGGGCGCGTGGAAACCCGTCGTGCGGATGGATCGGCGCCGGTCTTTGCCCGGGTGGACCCGGCCGAGGCGGCGGCCCTTCCGGTAGCATGACGACGCAGTTTCAGGAGACGCGGTATGAGTTTTGATTTCGACCTCTTTGTGATCGGCGGCGGGTCGGGCGGCGTGCGCGCGGCCCGCGTGGCAGCGCAGGGCGGGGCCAGGGTTGGCCTGGCCGAGGAAAGCCGCATGGGCGGCACCTGCGTGATCCGGGGTTGCGTGCCGAAAAAACTGATGGTGTTTGCATCCTCTTACCGGGCGATCTTTGACGATGCGCGCGGGTACGGCTGGGACGTCTCGAACGGCGAATTGGACTGGCCGGGATTTCGCGGCAAGCTTGAAGCAGAACTGGATCGGCTGGAAGGCGTCTATCAGGGCATCCTGACCCGCAACGACGTGGACTGGTATAACCAGCGCGCCGTGATCCGCGATCCGCACACAGTGGAACTGGCCGATGGCACCAGCTACACCGCCAAGCACATCCTGGTCGCCACCGGCGGGCGCCCCTTCGTGCCCGAGATGGACGGCGCAGAGCATGTCATCACCTCGAACGACATTTTCCATCTGGAGCAGTTGCCGAAGTCGATCCTGATCGTCGGCGGCGGCTTCATTGCATGTGAGTTTTCGTGTATCTTCAATGGTTTGGGTGTCGAAGTTACACAGTTTTATCGCGGCGCACAGATCCTGCGCGGCTTCGATGACGAAGCGCGGGGTCTGGTGGCCGACAAGATGATCGAAGGCGGCGTCAAGCTGCACACCGGCACCAATGTGGTCGAGATGGAGGATCGCGGCGCCGAGGGCATCTGGGTCAAGGCCACCGACGGCTCGCACCGCACCTATGACAAGGTGATGTATGCCACCGGGCGGGTGCCCAATTCCGAAGGTCTGGGGCTGGAGGATCTGGGCGTCGAGTTCGGCCGCCGCGGCGAAGTGGTCGTGGACAAGTATTCGCAGACCGCGGTGCCGTCGATCTATGCTATTGGGGATGTGACCAACCGGATCAACCTGACCCCGGTGGCGATCCGCGAAGGGATGGCCTTCGTGGAAACCGTGTTCAACGGCAACCCCACGGCACCGGATCACGAACTTGTGGCCTCTGCCGTGTTCACCCAGCCCGAACTGGGCACAGTGGGCCTGACCGAGGAAGCCGCGCGCGAGCAGGAGCCGATCGAGGTCTACTGCACCTCGTTCAAGGCGATGCAGTCGGCCTTTGCGGGCCGTGACGACCGGGTGCTGATGAAGTTGATCGTCAGCCAGGAAACGCGCCGCGTGCTGGGTTGCCACATCGTGGCGCCGCAGGCCGGCGAGATGATCCAACTGGCCGCCATTGCGGTGAAAATGGGGGCCACCAAGGAACAGTTCGACGCCACCGTGGCGGTGCATCCGACCATGGCCGAGGAACTGGTCACCATGAAGGACCCGATGCGCACGGCTTGATATTCACGCTCGTGCGCTCATCTAGAATTCAAGACGTCTTGAGACGAAACAGGAAGAAGGCTTCACATGGCAGGAAACAGCGGAGGTCCCTGGGGAAGCGGCGGAGGCCGTAATTCAGGTAGTGGCAGCGGCGGCGATGGCGGCGGCGGCGACAATCGCGGCGGCGGGCGCCGTCCCGGCTCGGGCGATCAGCCCCAGATCCCCGAGATCGACGAGATTGTCCGCAAGGGGCAGGAACAGCTCAAGGTTTTGATGGGCGGCCGCGGAGGCAAGGGCGGCGGCTTCGGCGGCGGTCCGAAGATGTCCAAGGGGGCGCTTGGACTGGGCGCCATCGTGCTGGTGGGCCTTTGGGTGTTCGCCTCGCTTTATACCGTGAAGCCGGAAGAACAATCGGTGGAACTGTTCCTTGGCAAGTACAGCCAGACCGGCGACCCGGGTCTGAACTTCGCGCCCTGGCCCTTCGTGACCTACGAGGTTCTGCCGGTGACGCGCGAACAATCCGAGGACATTGGAGACGGCCGCAACGCCGGAGACGATGGCGGGCTGATGCTGACCACCGACGAGAACATCGTCGACATCGACTTCCAGGTGGTCTGGAACATCAACGACCCGGCGAAATTCCTGTTCAACCTGCGCGACCCGGTCCAGACCGTGCGCTCGGTGTCGGAATCGGCCATGCGCGAGATCATCGCGCGGTCCGAACTGGCGCCAATCCTGAACCGCGACCGCGGCATGATCGAGGCCAGCGCGCAGGAACTGATCCAGTCGACGCTGGAAAGCTATGACAGCGGCATCAACATCGTCCGCGTCAACCTTGCCAAGGCGGACCCGCCGATCGAGGTGATCGATGCCTTCCGCGAGGTGCAGGCCGCCGAGCAGGAGCGGGACCGTCTGCAACGTCAGGCCGACGCCTATGCCAACCGGGTTCTGGCCGGGGCACGCGGTGAAGCCGCGCAGCTTCTGGAAGAAGCCGAGGGCTATCGCGCCCAGGTCGTCAACGAAGCCCAGGGTGAGGCCAGCCGCTTCCTCGCTGTTCTGCAGGAATACCAAAACGCACCGGAAGTGACCCGCAAGCGTCTGTACCTGGAAACCATGGAAAAGGTTCTGGGCGACGTCGACAAGGTCATCCTGAACGACAATGGCTCGGGCACGGGACAGGGCGTCGTGCCCTACCTGCCGCTGAATGAGCTGCGTCGCAACAGCGCCGGGCAATGAGGAGAATGAGCATGAAGAAAGCAACTTTCCTGCTGCCGGTCGCGGTTGTCGTCGGGGCGCTGGTGCTGTCCTCGCTGTTCATCGTCGATGAGCGTCAGAAGGCCCTGGTGCTGCAATTCGGCCAGATCAAGGCCGTGAAGGAAAATCCGGGATTGGCGATGAAGATCCCGCTCATCCAGGAGGTCGTGCGCTATGACGACCGCATCCTGTCGCTGGACACGGCGCCCATCGAAGTCACGCCGTCGGATGACCGGCGCCTGATCGTCGATGCCTTCGCACGCTACCGGATCGCCGATGTGGTCCAGTTCCGTCAGGCCGTGGGTGTCGGCGGGCTGCGCGTCGCCGAAGATCGTCTGGCCGGGATCCTGACCACCCAGACCCGTCAGGTGCTGGGTGCGGATGGGGTCACCTCGAACACCATCCTGTCGGCGGATCGGGCCGAGCTGATGACGCGGATCCGCGACCAGTCCGCCGCGCGCGCCTCGGCGCTGGGGCTGGATGTGGTCGACGTGCGGCTGGTGCAGACCAACCTGCCGGATCAGAACCTTGACGCCACCTTCGCCCGGATGCGGGCGGAACGGGAACGCGAAGCCGCCGACGAGATCGCGCGCGGCGAGGAAGCGGCCCAGCGGGTTCGGGCGCAAGCCGACCGGACCGTGGTGGAACTGGTGTCGGAATCCACGCGGGATGCCGAGATCACCCGCGGTGAAGCCGATGCCGAACGCAACCGCGTCTTCGCCCAGGCCTATGGCGCCGATCAGGACTTCTTCGAGTTCTACCGGTCACTCACCGCCTATGAACGGGCGCTCCAGGGCGGCAACTCGTCCATGGTCATCACGCCGGACAGCGAGTTCTTCGACTATCTGGACGGCTCCTCGGGCCGCGACAAGTGATCGTGCTGACGGCCATCGGGTTTGTCCTGGTGGCCGAGGGGCTGGTGCTGGCACTGGCCCCGAAACGACTTGAAGATCTGGCCGCCTATCTGGCCTCGCTTTCCATCGACACGCGCCGGGCCCTCGGGCTTGGCGCGTTGGCGTTCGGGGTGCTGCTGTTGTGGCTGACCGGCGGCACCGGCGGCGGATAAACCGCTGGATGCGCGGTTTGTGTTGATCCGAACCGGGTTGGCCTGCGTAATCGGAATACCCTGCCTTGTTTGGAGTTCGCGATGCGTTCCGCTCTGGTCTTTTGCTTTGCCCTGCTTTCCCTGCCAGCCCTGGCGCAGGAGCGTCCCGATCTGGCCACTTACGAGATTGCCACGGGCGCGCTGTATCAATCCAAGGCCGACATTGACGGCGGCGGCTCGGTCAGCGCCAGTGCCGGGGTGGTGAACTTCGGCGCGTCCTTCCTGTTGACCCGCCGCACCGGCATCGGCGTCGGGGTCGAGATCGGCCGGGGCCGCTATGAATTCAGCGACGTTCCCGCCATCGGCAAGAGTTTCGATTATCGCAGCGACAGCATCTCGCTGTCCTATGACTTCCGCCTTGGTGATACCGGCTTCGGCTTCATCGCCCCGACCGTGCGCTGGAACGGCGAGATCGACGGCGACATGGACAAGGCGATGACCTGGGGGATGTTTGCCGGGGCGGCGTGGCGGGTCTCGCCCAATCTGGTGATCGGCCCGGCGCTGGGTATCTTCACCAAGCTGGACGACGATGTGCAGGTGTTCCCCTTCCTGCTGGTGGAATGGGACATCACCGAGCGTCTGCAACTGGCCACCGGGGAAGGACTGGGCGCCACGCAGGGGCCGGGTCTGGTGCTGACCTACGCCTTGAACGACGCGTGGAGCGTCGGCATCGCGGGCCGGGTCGAAAACGTGGAATTCCGGCTGGACGACGATGCCGCCGTGCCGGACGGCATTGCCCGCGACCAGAGCTTCCCGCTGGTGGCCAGTGTCGGCTGGGAACCCAACGATCGGGTCCGCCTTGCCGGTTTTGCCGGGGTGCAGACCAATGGCCGTTTCACCCTCAGTGACAAGGAGGGCCGCAAGCAGGTGCAGCGCGACTATGACAACGCGCCGATCTTCGGGGCGATCCTGAACATCACCTTCTGAAGCGGTTCATCTCTTTCACGCAGGTGTGACGGCACGTGTAGCAGCGGGGGAGTTGGCTTTTCCGTCGCCAAACCCCCATATTGCCTATCAAACAGACCGCATATTTCCGAGCGGCCTGCTTGAACCAATGAAAAAGGAGATCACAGTGCGCTTCAGCGACATTTCCCAACCCTCTCAGGTGCGGGCGGCCATCGTGGCGCTTGGGCTTGGCTTTGCGGTCGCTCTTGGACAGGGCCAGCCCGTCGAAGCCCGGGGCGCGCCCGACAGCTTCGCCGATCTGGCCGAACAGGTCAGCGACGCCGTAGTCAACATCACCACGCGCACAACCGTCGCCGCCGCCAGCGGCGAGAACATGCCGATCATCCCCGAAGGCTCTCCGTTCGAGGATTTCTTCCGTGACTTCATGGATCGCAACGGCCAGGGCGACCAGCAGCGCCAGCGGCGTGGTTCGGCGCTGGGATCGGGCTTCGTGGTCTCGGAAGACGGCTATATCGTCACCAACAACCACGTGATCGAATCCGCCGACGAGATCATGATCGAATTCTTCGGCGGCGCCGAACTTCCGGCCGAGGTCATCGGCACCGATCCGAAGACGGACATTGCGTTGCTCAAGGTCGAAAGCGACACGCCGCTGCCCTTCGTCACCTTCGGCGACAGCGAAGCCGCCCGCGTGGGCGACTGGGTCATGGCCATGGGCAACCCGCTGGGGCAGGGGTTCTCGGTATCGGCGGGCATCGTCTCGGCGCGTGGCCGGGCACTGTCGGGCAGCTATGACGATTACATCCAGACCGACGCGGCGATCAACCGGGGCAACTCGGGCGGGCCGCTGTTCAACATGGACGGTCAGGTCATCGGCGTGAACACGGCGATCCTGTCGCCCAACGGCGGCTCCATCGGGATCGGCTTCGCCATGTCCTCTTCGGTGGTCAAGAACGTTGTCGATCAGCTCAAGCAGTTCGGCGAGACCCGTCGCGGCTGGCTGGGCGTGCGCATCCAGAATGTGACCGAGGAACTGGCCGATGCGTTGGGTCTTGAGGCCGCCGCCGGTGCGCTGGTCACCGATGTGCCGGAAGGTCCGGCGCTGGATGCCGGCATGAAGTCGGGGGACGTGATCCTCAGCTTCGACGGCGCCGATGTCAGCGACACCCGTGAACTGGTGCGCAAGGTCGGCAACACCTCGGTCGGCAAGGCCGTACGCGTCACCGTGTTCCGCGATGGCAAGACCGAAACGCTGATGGTAACCCTTGGCCGCCGCGAAACCGCCGAGACCGTGCCCGCCGCCGCCATTGCCAACGAGCCGATCGAAGACACGGTTCTGGGCATGGATGTGACCGTTCTGAACGACGAGTTGCGCAGCCAGCTGGGTCTGGAAGAAGACAGCACCGGTCTGGTGGTCACCGAAGTGGACGAAGACAGCGACGCCTTCGAGAAGGGTCTGCGCAGCGGCGACGTGATCGCCGAGGCCGGGCAGGAGAAAGTCGGCTCGGTGACCGAACTTCAGGACCGCATCGCCGATGCCCGTGACGCTGGCCGCAAATCGCTGCTGCTGCTGGTGCGCCGGGGCGGGGATCCGCGCTTCGTGGCGCTGTCGGTGGAATGACACCGGTTATTTGAATGATGGATGGGGCGCCTTCGGGCGCCCTTTTTCGTGGCGCCAGGCCGCCATCGGCACAGCGGACCGCATTCCGGCAACTGCTAAAAATCCGGGCAGTTTGCGAACTTGCCCTAGGCGGGTCGCGGATGGGGTGCAATAGTCGGAGGGCACCAGACGGAAAGCCCGATGACACATCCGAATTTCAAACCCCAGACACTGGAAAAAGCCGAAGACTTCTCGGCCGCCGAGTTGGGGGCGCTGGCGCATCTCTACCGTGGCGAGGTCTATCGCAGCACGATCTGGCGCACCCGGCTGGACCAGACCACCAACTGGTCTGTGGTGACCACGGGTCTGGCGCTGTCGCTGACCTTTGCCGGACCCGAGGCGACGCCGCTGCCGCTGTTGCTGGTGGGCCTGCTGGTGGGCGTGTTCCTGATGTTCGAAGCGCGCCGCTATCGCTATTTCAACGTCTGGCGGGCGCGCTGCCGGCTGATGGAAACCGACATGTACGGCCCGATGCTGCGCGGCGAGGGCGTGCACATGGATGGCAAGTGGAACACCCTGCTGGCCTCGGACTACATCTATCCGACGTTCCATATCTCGTTCCTGCGGGCGGCGGGACGGCGGCTGCGGCGCAACTATGCCTATATCCTGTCGGTTCAGGCGAC
This sequence comes from Meridianimarinicoccus marinus, assembly GCF_040689105.1. Lineage (NCBI taxonomy): Bacteria > Pseudomonadati > Pseudomonadota > Alphaproteobacteria > Rhodobacterales > Paracoccaceae > Meridianimarinicoccus > Meridianimarinicoccus marinus. Next base: position 25,021 of record NZ_JBFBVU010000006.1, on the reverse strand, counting down.
GGCCTATTTCGGCAAGCTGCTGATCCATCCGGTTCCCGCCGCCGATTTCGCCGAGTTCATCCAGCGCGCCGCCATCGGTCCGGTGCACGGCGGCTGGGTTTTCCTGCTGGGGGTGGCCTTCCATGGCAGCTGGATCATCGTCGCGGTCTGGACCCTGATGATCGAGAAACGTGTGCGCGCCGCGGCAGGACGCAAGCATCTGATCTCGATCGCCTGACGACCCCTTTCGCCGGGGCGCGGCTTACGGTGTCACAAGCGTGTCCAGCAGGGCCGAGATATCCTCGACCTGTTCGGCGACCACGTGGGTGACCGAATTCTCGCGCTGGATGCGCCCGGTCACACGCAGCAACCGTCCGGCGATCACCGCGCGGCGATGCACGTCGAACAGCGATTTCCAGACCACCACGTTGACCACGCCGGTCTCATCCTCGAGCGTCAGGAAGATCACCCCCTTCGCGGTGCCGGGCCGCTGCCGCACCAGCACCAGCCCGGCCACGGTCACCCGCGCGCCGTTGGGCGGTCGGTCCAGCCAGGCGGCAGGCAGGGCCAGCGGCGGGCGGGGCCACTGGATGTCGGACGGGGCTGGGGTCAGGCTGCGGGGCATGTGAACAAAGATAGAACAATGCGGCGATTTCACAAGGGCGCGCGCGGCTCTGGAAAATCCCGCCGCGCTGGCCTATGTCCCGCCCCAGCGACAGTTTGCAAGTGAGCCAGGCAAAAGGGGCAGAACATGCCGAAGATCACCTATATCGAGCACAATGGAACCGAGCACGTTGTCGATGTGCCCGTCGGGCTGACCGTGATGGAAGGCGCGCGCGACAACAACGTGCCGGGCATCGAGGCCGATTGCGGCGGCGCCTGTGCCTGTTCCACCTGCCATGTCTACCTGCATCCCGACTGGATCGAGAAGGTGCCCGCCGCCGATCCGATGGAAGAGGACATGCTGGACTTCGCCTATGAGCCCGAGCCGGGCCGGTCGCGCCTGACCTGCCAGATCAAGGTCACCGACGATCTGGACGGGCTGGTGGTGCAGATGCCTGAAAAGCAGATCTGAGCATGCGCATCATGCGGGCAGCGGCGCTGGGATTGCTGGCCGTGCTTCTGGCGCTGCCGGTGGCCGCCGAGATCACCGGCGCCCGCTACGCCGACCCCACAACCCGTTATCCGCACGCGGTGCTGGGCGACGGCATCGAATATGGTGCGCTGGTGCTGGAGCGCGCCGACGCGCCGCCGCTGCGGCTGGTGCTGCCCGACAGCCGGGTGTTCGAAGATACCGCCCCACGTCTGGCGGATCTGGATGGCGACGGGCAGGCCGAGGTCGTGGTGGTCGAAAGCGACCAGCGGCGCGGCGCACGTCTGGCGGTCTATGACGCCAGCGGCCTGCGCTATGCCACGCCTTTCATCGGCACGCGGTTCCGCTGGCTGGCGCCGGCGGGGATCGGGGATCTGGACGGCGACGGACGGATCGAGATCGCCTATGTGGACCGCCCGCATCTGGCCAGGACCCTGCGCGTCTGGCGGGTCGAGGACGGCGCGCTGGTGCCGGTTGCAGCGCTGCCGGGCGTGACCAACCACCGGATCGGAGAGCGGGACATCTCGGGCGGGCTGCGACGCTGCGGGCAGGGTGCCGAACTGGTGCTGGCCACGGCGGACTGGCGCGGTCTGGTGGCCGTGAAGCTTCATGCGGGACAACTGAGGGCCCGGCGTCTGGGTTTGCCCGCCGATGCGGCGGGCTTTGACGCCGCTCTGGCCTGTGCCGACTGACGGGCCGCCGTGGCAGCGGCCTCTTCGGGAATTTCCGCTCCCATGCTAGGCTTCTCCCGGTCCGACGATTTTCGGAAAGGGAGAAACCGCCATGCGCTACACGATACTGGATGAAGATGCCGAGGGGGTGTCCCATTTTCAGGAGGCCGATTTCCTGCTGGAAGACACCCATTTCGCGCCGCCGGCCGCCCCGATGCTGCTGTCCGAGAAGATTCCGGCCAGTGCGCTGGTGGCCCTGACCCTTCCGGCGGGCTGGGTGGGGGTGCCGCATAATTCGCCGCTGGAACAGGTGGCCTTCATCCTGCGTGGCCAGTTCCGGGTCGAGGCCGGTGACGGCGAAGTGCGCGATTTCGGGCCGGGGGACATCTTCTGGATGAAGGATGTATCGGGTGGCGGCCATGGCTCGCGCGCGATGAATGGTGAACCCGTCGACATGATGGTGGTGCAGTTCCCGACCGGCGGATAGGGGGCGCTCCCGCCCCCGTTGCGACACCTTGCGGTGTCTGACGGGGTTGGGCCGCGCCGCGCCCTGACGGGCGCGGCGGTTGCGCGGACGGATCGGTACAGCGCCTGTGGCGGGATGGGGGACTATCTGCTGAGAAGCGTTTGAGGGGCAGGTCTGCCCCTCAAAGCGCCGCGTCCATGGTCAGGGTACGCCGGTCCGCATCAAGGCCAGGCCGCGCGGTGCGCGGGCGCTGCGCGCGCCTTGACCCGGCCCGCCGGACCCGCGCCATCGCTGGCCGGCAGCCTAGTGGCCGCCCGAGAAGACCAGCGTCTTGACCGGCAGAAGCAGCACCTGGATGCGCAGGATGATGGCGTGCAGCAGCCCTACAGTGTCAACCCCATGCATGCCGAGCTTGGTCCAGAACCCCAGATCGGGGTTCTCAAGCTGTTCGTGGAAGCTGGTATAGGCATTGGCAATGCAGGTGCTGCCCGGCGGAATGGCGTTGGCCTGACCTTCGAACAGAGGTTGCAGCGTGGTGGTCAGTGACCCCGGCGCCGGGGCCTTGGCCGGATCGATCAACTGGTCGGTCGGCCGGAACTGGCCGGAGGAGATCACCGGCTGCACCGCGGTCACCACCATCGGGATCACCTGGAAGGGCTGGGTGGCGCAGGCAATCTCGGCCAGCATGCCGGGTTGCACGACCTGGCCGGTCAACTGTCCGAAGCCCGCCGCAAACACGCCGTGATCGAACTCATGCGGGATCAGGATGCCGGCCGGACGCAGGATGGCCGAGATATAGTCGCCCTCCTGCAATCCGAATTGTTCCACCGTCCCGTCTACACCGGCGACCACCACGGTCTTGTCCAGTTCGGCCTGCGCCTGCGCAAGCTGTGAATTGGCGGTGGCAAGCTGTGCCGGGAACAATTCATTGATCTGGGTCTCGATGGATGAGACCTGTGCCTGTGCCGCATCCACGGCGCCCTGTCGTGCCTCCGCGGTGTTTTGCAGCCGGTCGATCTCGCGGCCCGCGACCACATCGGGATTGCGGGCTTGCAGGTTCAACTGGCGCGCCAGTTCATCGGCGGTCTGTTCCAGCAGGCCGACGGCCTGGTCGAGATTGCCCTGGGCGGCGACAAGCTGATCTTCGGCCACATGCATGGCGGCATTGATCTCGGCGATGCGGCGGGTGGCGGTTTCCACCGCTGTCTGCTGCGTGGAATCCTCGATCCTGAAAATCGGGTCGCCGGCTTTCACCTCCTGCTTGGAGACCACGAAGACCTCGTCAACACGGCCCGAAATCTGCGGCAGGATCGTCACCGTCCGGTAATAGGACGAGACCGCGGTCGTCGAGGGATGGAAGTAGAACACCGTGGTGATCAGCCCCACGGTCAGCATGAAGCAGCCCGTCAGACCCCAGCGCAATTCGTACCAAACCGAGAACAGGTTGATTTCCTTGCCAAACCGCTTGCCCTGCACAAGGCGGCGGTACAGGTAGTCGGGCAGGATCGTGAAGAACGAGCAGAACATCAGCTCAAACATGGCGGTCGGCCCCCTCGGCGGTTTCAAGGTCGTCGGCCGAGACCGTTTCGGGCAGCCCCTCGCGCCCGGTGGCTTTTTCAAGCGAGGCCGCGATGCTGCGCAGCGGTGTCATGAAGTCGGGAATGTCGACAAAGACCAGAAGCAGGGCAGCGATCCAGAAGACGTTGTTATGCGTGAACAAGGCCAACAAGGTCATCACGCCGATCAACTGGAACTGCGCCGAGTTGGAATGATGGGCCATCCGGTCAGGCAGGGAGTGCAGATACAGGTACAGCACCCCTAGCAGCAGGATCGCCACCACCAGAAAGACCCCGACCCCGATCATCAGGGTATCCGACGCGCCGGGAGGAGTGACGAACGCCGGAAGATGCTCCGGCGCCATCGGATGCATGGGCAGTGACGGTTGGGTCATGGGGGCAGGGATCCTCTGACAGGGGGGCGGACCCGGGACCGGGTCGTTCCCGTCTTGTAGCAACCCGTGCGATTTTGGCGCAAGGGTGCAAAACGACAGGCGATCAGGGGCTTGTGACCCGGACCTTACCCAAGCGCGCGCCAGCCGATGTCGCGACGGCAGATGCCTTCGGGCCAGTCGGTGCCGTCGACCAGCGCATAGGCGCGGTCGCGGGCCTCGGCCAGGGTGGCGCCGCGGGCGGTGGCATTCAGCACCCGGCCGCCATTGGCGGTGATCTTGCCGTCCACTTCCTTGGTGCCCGCGTGGAACATCATATGGAAGCTGTCGGCTGGCAGGGTGTCGAGGCCCTTGATCTCGCTGCCCTTGGCATAGCTGCCGGGATAGCCATGGGCGGCCAGCACAACGGTCATGGCGTGATCGTCGGCCCAGGTGACCTGGGTGTCGGCCAGACGGCCCTCGGCGGCGGCGTGCAGCAGGTCGAAGGCCTGTGCCCCCAGCCGCAGCATCAGGGCCTGGCATTCGGGGTCGCCGAAGCGGACGTTGTATTCCACCAGACGCGGCGCGCCGTCCTTGATCATGAGCCCGACATAGAGCACGCCCTGGTAAGGGGTGCCGCGTGCCACCATTTCCCGCAGGGTCGGATAAACGATCTCGGCCATGGTGCGTTCGGCGATCTCGTCGGTCAGCACCGGCGCAGGGGAATAGGCGCCCATGCCGCCGGTGTTGGGGCCGGTATCGCCTTCGCCGATGCGCTTGTGATCCTGCGCGGTGCCCACGGGCAGGGCGGTCTCGCCGTCGCAGAGCACGAAGAACGAGGCTTCTTCGCCCTCCATGAATTCCTCGATCACCACTTCGGTCCCGGCGCCGCCAAAGGCGCCGCCGAACATGTCGTCGATGGCGTCCAGCGCTTCGGCCTCGGTCATCGCGACGATCACGCCCTTGCCCGCGGCCAGACCGTCGGCCTTGACCACGATGGGCGCGCCCTGTGCGCGGATATAGTCCTTGGCCGGGGCGGCCTCGGTGAAGCGCGCCCAGGCGGCGGTGGGGGCGCCGGCGGCGTCGCAGATTTCCTTGGTGAAGGATTTCGACGCTTCCAGTTTGGCCGCGTCCGCCGACGGGCCGAAACACAGGATGCCGGTGGCGCGCAATTCATCCGCCACCCCGGCGGCCAGCGGCGCCTCGGGACCGATGATGACGAAGTCGATGGCATTCTCGACGCAGAACTGGGCGACCGCCGGGCCGTCCTCGATGTCGAGGACGGCCAGTTCAGCGATATCGGCCATTCCGGCGTTTCCGGGCGCCGCGATCAGGCGGTCGCATTTGGGGTTTTGCTGCGCCGCCCAGGCCAGCGCATGTTCACGGCCCCCGCCGCCCAAGATCAGAATGTTCATCGCCGCCCTCCTTGGCCTTTTCGGCCTTGGGTTCTAGGGTGCGGGTCCGAGATGCGCAAGCAAAGGCCCGCCAATGTCCGACCTGTTCGAAGATCCAAGCCCCGCAGCGGGGGACAATGCCCCGGAATTCACCGTTTCCGAGATCTCCGGCGCGGTGAAGAAGGCCATCGAGGGGGGATTCGCTCGCGTCCGCGTGCGCGGCGAGTTGGGCCGGGTGTCGCGGCCGCGCTCGGGCCATGTCTATCTGGACCTGAAGGATGACCGCGCGGTGCTGGCGGGGGTGATCTGGAAGGGGCAGGCGGCCAAGCTGGTGACCCAACCCGAAGAAGGGCTTGAGGTAATCGCCACCGGTCGGCTGACCACATTCCCCGGCCAGTCGAAATACCAGATGGTGATCGACAGCATCACGCCTGCCGGGGCCGGGGCGCTGATGGCGATGCTGGAAAAGCGCAAGAAGATGCTGGAGGCCGAAGGGCTGTTCGCGCCCGAGCGAAAGCGGCCGCTGCCCTATCTGCCCAATGTCATCGGCGTGGTGACCTCGCCCTCGGGCGCGGTGATCCGCGACATCTTGCACCGGCTGCGCGACCGGTTTCCGTCCAAGGTGCTGATCTGGCCGGTGGCGGTGCAGGGCGACCGCTGCGCGCCCGAGGTGGCGCGTGCCATCGAGGGGTTCAACCGCATGACCCCCGGCGGGTCGCTGCCCCGGCCCGATGTGCTGATCGTGGCGCGCGGCGGCGGCTCGATCGAGGATCTGTGGGGCTTCAACGAGGAGGTCGTGGCGCGGGCGGCGGCGGCCTCCGAGATCCCGCTGATCTCGGCGGTGGGGCATGAAACCGACACCACGCTGATCGACTTCGTCTCGGACCGGCGTGCGCCGACCCCCACAGCGGCGGCTGAAATGGCGGTGCCGGTGCTGGCCGAGCTTCTGGCGGTTACCCAAAGCATGGGCGCGCGACTGGCCGGGGCGCACGCGCGCAGTTCCGCACAGCGCGGCCAGCGGTTGCGGGACCTGTCGCGTGCATTGCCGCGCCCGCAGGATCTGACCCGCCATGCGGAGCAACGGTTCGACGCGGTGGCGCAACGCCTGCCGGTGGCCTTGCGCAGCCGTGTGCACCAGGAACGCGCGCGGCTGAACAGCGCCAGGGGCAGCCTGCATCCGGGCCGCCTGAACGACCGGCTGGAAGCACAGCGGCAGCGGCTGGCAGTGGCGGGCAAGCGGCTGGACCGCGCCGCCGAGGCTGTCGCGTCGCGTCGTACGTTGGATCTGGCGGGGATTTCGGCAAGGCTCACCCTGCGCCCGATCCGGCAGAAGCAGGCGGCGGCACCGGGCGATCTGGCGCGGTTGCAGGCGCGGCTGCGGCAGGCATGGAAGGCCCGCATGGGGGAACGGCGTCAGGGCTTGGCGGCACTGGAGCGCTTGCGCGGCTCGCTGGGCTACGAATCGACGCTGGCGCGCGGCTTTGCCGTGGTGCGCGCGGGCGATATGCTGGTGACCAGTGCCGCGACCGGGGCTGACCAGAGCGCCCTGCAGATCCAGTTTCGCGATGGGGTGCTGGAGGCGGTGCCCGCGACGGGCGTGGGCGCCGGGTCTGCGGAAAAACCCGCGCCGTCCGGCAAACGCCGCAAGCCGAAGGACGCGCCGCCGGATCAGGGATCGCTGTTCTAGGGGCAAACGGCCCTTGCGGGCCGGAAAGCGTCGTTTCTGAAAGGCAGGGTCCGGTATCCGCTGCGTAGCAAGAAACAGGACGGTCGGAGGAAGGGAACCATGGCAGGCGACAGCACGGAAACGCTCCACAAGGGGATCTGGAAGTCGGCGCCCGGCAAAGGCCGCAAGACGCCCAAGGGGCGGCAGTTGGACGATGCCGCCTGGGACGAGGTGCGCGCCCTTTTGGGCGATCGCCCGCGCCGCCGGGATCTGCTGATCGAATTCCTGCACTTGATCCAGGATCGCTATGGCCATCTGTCGGCGGCGCATCTGCGGGCGCTGGCCGAGGAAATGCGCCTGTCGCAGGCCGAGGTCTGGGAAGTGGCCAGCTTCTATGCCCATTTCGACCTGGTGAAGGAAGGCGAGACGCCGCCGCCGGCCCTGACGATCCGGGTCTGCGATTCGCTGTCGTGCGAGATGGCCGGGGCGCAGGCGCTGAAAGCGGCGCTGGAAGCCGGGACCGATCCGGCGCAGGTGCGGGTGCTGCGCGCCCCCTGCATGGGCCGCTGTGACATCGCCCCGGTGGTCGAACTGGGCCATTACCACGAAGATCATGCCACGCCGGAAACGGTTCTGGCCGCCGTGGCCGAGGGGCGCACCCATCCGGTGATCCCGGATTATGAAGGGCTGGCGGCCTATCGGGCCGAAGGCGGCTATGCCGAACTGGAAACCCTGCGCGCCGGGGGCGATCCCGAAGAGGTGCAGGACCGCATCCTGCAATCGGGGCTGCGCGGACTGGGCGGCGCGGGCTTCCCGTCGGGCCGCAAGTGGTCCTTCGTGCGGGCCGCGGACGGGCCGCGCTATCTGGCGGTGAATGCCGACGAGGGCGAGCCGGGCACCTTCAAGGACCGTTACTATCTGGAGCGCCGCCCGCATCTGTTCCTGGAAGGTATGCTGATCGCGGCCTGGACCGTGGAGGCCGAGACCTGCTTCATCTACCTGCGCGACGAATACCCCGCCGTGCTGGAGATCCTGCGCCGGGAAATCGCAGCTTTGGAATCCGCCGGGCTGGTCGCGCCGGGATATGTCGATCTGCGGCGCGGGGCGGGCGCCTATATCTGCGGCGAAGAAAGCGCGATGATCGAATCGATCGAAGGCAAGCGCGGCTTGCCCCGGCACCGGCCGCCCTACGTGGCGCAGGTCGGGATCTTCGGGCGGCCCACGCTGGTGCACAATGTCGAAAGCCTGTTCTGGGTGGCGCGCATCTGCCGCGAGGGGCCACAGGTGCTGAGCGCCCATGAAAAGAACGGCCGCGCCGGGCTGCGCAGCTATTCGGTCTCGGGCCGGGTGGCGCGGCCGGGGGTCTACCTGTTGCCCGCAGGCTCCACCATCACGGATGTGATCGCGGCGGCGGGCGGCATGGCCGAGGGGCATGTCTTCAAGGCCTACCAGCCGGGCGGGCCGTCCTCGGGCATTCTGCCTGCCAGCTTGAACGACGTGCCGCTGGATTTCGACACGCTGCACCGGCACGAGACCTTCATCGGCTCGGCGGCGGTGGTGGTTCTGTCGGACCGGGACCGGGTGCGCGATGCGGCGCTGAACATGCTGCGGTTCTTCGAGGATGAAAGCTGTGGCCAGTGCACGCCGTGCCGGGCGGGCTGCGAAAAGGCGGTGCAACTGATGCGGGCGGAACATTGGGACCGGGGTTTGCTGGAAGACCTGTGCACGGTGATGGCCGATGCCTCGATCTGCGGGTTGGGGCAGGCGGCGCCCAACCCGATCCGGCTGACCATGAAGCATTTCCCCGACGAGATCTGATCCTGTCACACGGCGCGCCCTGACGGGCGCATTTCCTGCTGGCCGGACCGGAGGTCCGGCAGTTGCCGCCCCGTGCCCGGCGGCGGGAGGGCGGCAAGGGTTGGGCATCTGCTGAGAGGCGTCTGAGGGCGCGGTGCGCGTCCTCAGAGCGCCTTTGCGAGGGTGGAGGCTTGCCGCACCCGCCTCAAGGGTGCAGGCTGCGCCCCGGCTGCGCCGCCCTTGACCCGTGCACGGCAAGCGGGCGCGGTCTTCCATCCGGGGACACAGGCGGTTAGGGAAAGGCAGGTGTATTGAAAGGCTGAGCCGATGTCCTTCTTCTCGAAACTCAAGGATCGCATGTTCAAGTCCTCCTCCAGGCTGGAGGAAGGGATCGAAGCGATCGTGGAGGAGGAGGCGGAAGCCGCGTCGCCCGCGCACGAGACGGCTCCGGCGGCACCGGCACCGAAGCCAGAGGCCCCGAAACCCGAGACCAAGCCCGCCACCACACAGCCGGGTTTGCTCGGCCGACTAATGGGGCGCGCCGATACGACGGGGGCGCCGCGCCGGGCGCTGGACGATGACATGCTGGAGCAGATCGAGGATCTGCTGATCACCGCCGACATGGGGGTCGAGACCGCCAGCCGGTTGACGGCGGCGCTGGCGCAGGGCCGCATGGGCAGCAAGCTGTCGAGCCGCGAGCTCAAGCAGCTTCTGGCGCAGGAGGTGGCGCGGATCATGGAACCGGTCGCCCGCCCGATGCCGATCTACAACAAGCGCCCGCAGGTGGTTCTGGTGGTCGGTGTCAATGGCGCGGGCAAGACCACCACCATCGGCAAGCTGGCCAGCCAGTTTCGCGCGGCCGGGAAATCGGTGGTGATTGCGGCGGGCGACACCTTTCGCGCCGCAGCGGTCGAGCAGCTGCAGGTCTGGGGCGAGCGCGCCGGCGTGCCGGTGATGACCGCGCCTGAAGGTTCGGATCCCGCCAGTCTGGCCTTCGATGCGATGACCCGTGCCGAACGCGACGGTGCCGATCTGCTGATGATCGACACCGCTGGGCGCTTGCAGAACCGCGCCGACCTGATGGAAGAGCTGGCCAAGATTGTCCGGGTGATCCGCAAGAAGGACCCCGACGCGCCGCACAACACGCTGCTGGTGCTGGATGCCACCACCGGGCAGAACGCCCTGAACCAGGTGCAGGAGTTCCAGAAGCTGGCTGATGTGTCGGGGCTGGTGATGACCAAGCTGGACGGCACCGCGCGCGGCGGCGTGCTGGTGGCGCTGGCCGACCGTTTCGGCCTGCCGATCCATGCCATTGGCGTGGGCGAGCAGATCGACGATCTGGCGCCCTTCGACCCGGAAGAATTCGCCGTCGCCCTGACCGGCCTGTCGGAGTGATGCAGCCCGTGCAATCCCGCCATGTGACCGCGCGGGATTGACGCGAGACCGATTGTGCAGGCGCGCCGCAGCGGATAGCGACGGCGCATGAGCGAATGGCTGATCTCCCTTGAAGGCACCGAGGCCGGGCAGCAGGTGGCGCTGTTCCTGGCACTGTCGGCGGCGCTGTTGCACGCGGTCTTCGGCGCCTTGCAGAAGGGGCGGCACGATCCCTGGCTCAGCCGTGGGGCGATCGATTTCTGCTATGGCGCCATGGCCGCGCCCATCGCCCTGTTCGTCACGCCCTGGCCCGAGCCGCACATGTGGATCATCTTCGCCGGCGTCTTCTTCATCCACGCGGGCTACAAGCTGTTGCAGGCGCTGGCCTACGAGCGCGGCGCCTATACGGTGGTCTACCCGGTGGTGCGCGGCACCGGGCCGCTGTTTACCGTGATCGCGGCCTGGCTGATTTTCAACGAGACCTATTCGGCGACACAGTGGCTGGGGGTGGCGGTGCTGGTCTCGGGGATCTTCGGGCTGGCGATCTACAACCTGATCCATGTGAAGCTGGACCGCGAGACACTGGTTCCGGCGCTGTGGCTGGCGGTGGCGACGGGGGGCTTCGTGGCGCTGTATACCACCTATGACGCCTACGGCATCCGTGCGACGGCCAATCCGTTCACCTTCCTGGCGTGGTTTTTCTTCCTCGACGGGCTGCTGATGCCGGTGCTGGCGCTGCGCCGCTGGCGGCACATGGCCGTGCGTCCGGCGCTGAAACCGCTGATGCTGCGCGGACTGATCGGCGCCTTCGTCGCCTATGGCAGCTTCGGATCGGTGATGCTGGCCACACGCATCGGCAAGGTCGGGCAGGCGGCGGTTTTGCGGGAAACCTCGCCGGTGTTTGCCGCGCTGATCGGCTGGCTGGTGCTGAAGGAAACCGTCGGTCCGCGCCGCATCGCGCTGATGTCGCTGATCGCCCTTGGCGCCATCATCGTCCAGCTGGGGGCTTGACCCCGGCGCGCGGGCGTCCGATGTGACAGGCAACCCCGCGCGATCACAGCAAGGAAGACCCATGGCCGGCCGCAAGATCAACCCCTACCTGAAACTGGCGCTGGAACTGGGGCCGGTGGTGCTGTTCTTCGTCGGCTACGTGCGGCTGAAGGATCAGGTCTTCACATACGGCGGCACCGAATACTCGGGCTTCATCCTGGTCACCGCCCTGTTCATCCCGATCCTGCTGGCGGCAACCGCCACTCTGTGGGCCCTGACCGGGCATCTGTCGAAGATGCAGGTGGTCACGGCGGTTCTGGTGGTGGTGTTCGGCGGCATGTCGGTGGTTTTCAACGACGAGCGCTTCTTCAAGATGAAGCCGACGCTGATCTATGCGCTGTTCGCGGGCGTGCTGGGCATCGGCCTGCTGCGCGGCCAGTCCTACCTGCGCTACGTGATGGAGGAACTGGTGCCGCTGGAACATGACGGCTGGATGCTGCTGACCCGGCGCGTAGCTTTGTTCTTTGCCCTGCTGATGGTCGCCAACGAGGTGATCTGGCGCAGCTTTTCCACCGATGTCTGGGTGAATTTCAAGACCTTCGGCCTGCCGCTGGCCACCATGGCCTTTTTCATGGCGCAGACCCGGCTTTTCGCGACCTATGGCATCGAAGACGACAGCAATCCCGAGGCCTGAACCGCCATCCCCCCTTGACGCAAGGCGCGGGGATTTGTATCGCGCCACCTGTGGCGCTTTGTTGCCGGATTGCGGGCCACGTTAAATATACCGCTAAAGAGGTCAGGCTTCGGCCGTCTTTTCTCCCGGTACATTGGTGAAAGGAGTGGCCCGATGGCCAAGAATACGAATCCGTCCTGGAACACCCGTACCAAGCTGGTGCACAGCGGAACCCGCCGCAGTCAGTACAACGAGGTCTCCGAGTCGATCTTCCTGACCCAGGGCTTCGTCTACGACACCGCCGAACAGGCCGAGGCGCGCTTTATCGAAAGCGGTCCGGACGAGTTCATCTATGCCCGCTACGGCAACCCCACCGTGCGCATGTTCGAAGAGCGGATCGCCGCGCTGGAAGGGGCCGAGGATGCCTTCGCCACGGCCTCGGGCATGGCGGCGGTCAACGGCGCGTTGGCGGCAATGCTGAAAGCCGGGGATCACGTGGTGTCGGCGCGCGCGCTGTTCGGATCGTGCCTGTATATCCTGGAAGAGATCCTGACCCGCTATGGTGTCGAGGTGACGTTCGTCGACGGCACCGATCTGGACGCCTGGAAGGCCGCGATGCGCCCCGATACCAAGGCGGTGTTCCTCGAGGCGATCTCCAATCCGACGCTGGAAGTGGCCGACATTCGCGGGATCTCGGACATCGCCCATGCGGCGGGGGCGTTGGTTCTTGTGGATAATGTGTTCGCCACGCCGGTGTTCCAGCGCTCGCTGGAGCTGGGGGCGGATGTGGTGATCTATTCGGCGACAAAGCACATCGACGGGCAGGGCCGGGTGCTGGGCGGGGTGATCCTTGGCACCGAGGAATTCATCCGAAAGACCGTGGAACCCTACATGAAACATACCGGCGGCTCGATGTCGCCGTTCACGGCCTGGGTGCTGCTGAAAGGGCTGGAAACGCTGGATCTGCGCTGCCGGGCACAGGCCGATACCGCGACGGCGCTGGCCAACAGCCTGCAAGGACATGCCAAACTGCGCCGGGTGCTCTATCCGACGCTGGCCGATCATCCCCAGAAGGACGTGGCCGCGGCGCAGATGGAAGGCGGCGGCACTGTGCTGTCGATTGACGTCGAGGGCGGCCAGGACGCGGCGTTCAAGCTGCTGAACGCGCTGGAGATCTTCACGATCTCGAACAACCTGGGCGATGCCAAGTCGATCGTCACCCATCCCGCCACCACCACCCATCAGCGGCTGCCCGATGACCAGAAGGCCGAACTGGGCATCACGCCGGGTCTGATCCGCATCAGCTGCGGGCTGGAGGATGCCGGCGATCTGCTTCAGGATCTTCTGTACGGATTGGAAGTGATCTGAGTCACGCTGGCTCACGTATGCTTGTGTGAGGCTGATTTTGTCCGCGGGATCGGGCATGATCGGCCAAGCGCCAGCTGAGGAGCCCAAGGATGAATATTCATACGCCGATGCAGGATCGTGAACCGACAAGGGAAGACGCCGCCGAGGCGCTGGCGCTGCTGCGCCGCTGGGCGCGGCAGAGCGGGGCGCAAGAGGTGGACACCCTGCATCCCGGCATCGGCGCACTGACCGGGCGCAATGCCGGCGCCTATCCCGATCTGGCCCGCGACTATCCTTCGGACTTCCAGGTGACGCCGGCCTACAAGGCGGCGTTGCCGGACCTGCAGAACGGGCCCGCCAGCCTGATCCGGGGGGCGCGGCAGCAGATCCAGCACGTGGGCATTTCCAACTTCCGCCTGCCGATCCGCTTTCACACCCGTGACAACGGCGATCTGACGCTGGAAACCTCGGTTACCGGCACGGTCAGCCTTGAGGCCGAGAAGAAGGGCATCAACATGTCGCGCATCATGCGCACCTTCTATCGCCATGCCGAAGAGACCTTCAGCTTCGAGGTGATCGAGGCGGCGCTGGATGCCTACAAGACCGATCTGGACAGCTTCGACGCCCGCATCCAGATGCGGTTTTCCTTTCCGGTAAAGGTCGACAGCCTGCGCTCGGGCCTGTCGGGGTACCAGTATTACGACATCGCGCTGGAACTGGTGGAACAGGACGGGGTGCGCAAGAAGATCGTGCATCTGGACTTCGTCTATTCTTCGACCTGCCCCTGTTCACTGGAACTGAGCGAGCATGCCCGGCGAGAGCGCGGGCAACTGGCAACGCCGCATTCCCAGCGCTCGGTGGCGCGGGTGTCGGTGGAACTGGCCGAGGATGCGCCCTGCCTGTGGTTCGAGGATCTGATCGACCTGTGCCGCCGGGCGGTGCCGACGGAAACGCAGGTGATGGTCAAGCGCGAGGATGAACAGGCCTTCGCCGAGCTGAACGCCGCAAACCCGATATTCGTGGAAGATGCCGCGCGGCTGTTCTGTGCCGAGCTTCTGGGCGATGCGCGCGTGGGCGATTTCCGGGTGGTGGCCAGCCATCAGGAAAGCCTGCACAGCCACGATGCGGTCAGCGTGCTGACCGAAGGCCCGACTTTCGCCGCCGAAAGCCTCGACCCCCGCCTGTTCAATTCCCTGTACCACGTAGGGTGAGTGGCGTCCCGCAAACGCTCCGGGGGAGCGTTTGAACCGCGAACGGGCGGAGCCCCGGAAGGGTGGCGTCCCGCAAACGCTCCGGGGGAGCGTTTGAGCCGCGAACGGGCGGAGCCCCGGAAGGGTGGCGTCCCGAACGCAGATGGAGCGCGGCAAGGACCACGGCTCTCCACCACCGCTTGACAGGAACCGGCGCGCGCCGCAGGACTGGCGGATGATTGATATTCGCCCTGTTTCCTATGTGGTGGGTTTGCTGGTTGCGGTTCTGGGCGCCACGATGCTGGTGCCCATGGCCTTCGACCTGTCTCGCGGCGACGAGAACTGGCTGCCGATGCTGGAAAGCGCCGTGGCCTCGATGGCGGTGGGGATGTTCGTGGCGATGACCAGCGCCAATGGCGCGGGCGGGCGGCTGAACCTGCAACAGATCTTCCTGCTGACAACCACGGTCTGGCTGATCCTGCCGATCTTCGGCGCCCTGCCATTCTATCTGGGTGCCCCCGAGGCGCGCTACGTGGATGCCTTCTTCGAGGCCATGTCGGGGCTGACCACCACCGGCGCCACGGTCCTTTCGGGGCTCGATACCATGTCGCAGGGAATCCTGCTGTGGCGCGGGTTGCTGCAATGGTTTGGCGGGGTAGGTATCATCGTCGTGGCCATGGTCTTTCTGCCCGCCCTGGGCGTTGGCGGCATGCAGATCTTCAAATCCGAAGGCTTCGAGACCGATGGCAAGATCCTGCCGCGGGCCAGCCAGATCGCCTCGCAGATCTCGGTGATCTACCTTGTTCTGACGGTGTCTTGCGCGCTGTTCTATGCCGCGTTCGGGATGTCCGGTTTCGATGCGGCGGTGCACGCCATGACCACGGTGGCCACCGGCGGTTTCGCCAATTACGACAATTCCTTTGCCGCCTTCGGCCCGGCCATCCAATACGTGGCGGTGGCCTTCATGATGCTGGCCGCGCTGCCCTTCGTCCGCTATGTGCAATTCGTGGCCGGCGCGCCCGAGCAATTGTGGCGCGATCGCCAGGTGCGTGGGTTCTTCATGGTCGCCAGCATTCTGGTGGTCTGCCTGTCGCTGTGGCAATGGCAGCGGGCCGGCGTCGGCGAGGCGCCGTTCCGCGAGGCGCTGTTCAACACCGTTTCGATCCTGACCGGTACCGGCTATGCGAGCGCCGACTACATGCTGTGGGGCAGCTTCCCGGTGGTGTTCTTTTTCATCATCGGGCTGATCGGCGGCTGCGCGGGCTCGACCGCCTGTTCGATCAAGATTTTCCGGTTCCAGTTGCTGTTTGCCTCGCTCAATTCGCAGATCCGGCGCATCCATTCACCCAACGCGCTGGTGATTCCGCGCTATGACGGCAAGCCGGTGAGCGAAGAGGTGCTGTCCTCGGTCATGGTTTTCTTCGCCGCCTTCATTCTGAGTATCGGCTTCCTGTCGGTCGGGCTGGGGATGACCGGGCTGGATCTGATTACGGCGGTGTCGGGTGCGGCCACGGCGGTTGCCAACATCGGCCCGGGTCTGGGCCACACCATCGGACCGGCGGGGAATTTCGCCTCGCTCAATGATCTGGCGAAATGGATGCTGTCGGCGGGGATGCTGCTGGGGCGGCTGGAACTGCTGGCGGTCTTTGCCCTGATGACCCCGCAATTCTGGCGCGCCTGACGGCTTTGCCGGGCACGGCGGGCGGGGCTTGATTGACCCTGTCCGGCCTCTTGCCTATGGAGAGGCGCGACGCGTTGCGAAAGGTGCCCCATGGATCCGAAATCCCGCCCCCGCAGTTTTCAGGAGATCATCCTGCGGCTTCAGAATTACTGGGCCGAAAAGGGCTGCGCCATTCTGCAGCCCTATGACATGGAAGTGGGCGCGGGCACTTTCCACCCGGCCACCACGCTGCGCTCGCTGGGCTCGCAACCCTGGGCGGCGGCCTATGTGCAGCCGTCGCGGCGGCCCACGGACGGGCGCTATGGCGAAAACCCCAACCGCCTGCAGCATTATTACCAGTACCAGGTGCTGATCAAACCCAGCCCGCCCGATCTTCAGGCGCTGTATCTGGGCAGCCTGGAAGCCATCGGCATCGACATGGACCTGCACGACATCCGTTTCGTCGAAGACGACTGGGAAAGCCCGACGCTGGGCGCCTGGGGGTTGGGCTGGGAGGTCTGGTGCGACGGTATGGAAGTCTCGCAATTCACCTATTTCCAGCAGGTCGGCGGCCACGACTGCAAGCCGGTCTCGGGCGAGTTGACCTATGGGCTGGAACGACTGGCGATGTATGTTCTGGGCGTCGATCACGTCATGGACATGCCCTTCAACGACCCCGACGCGCCGATCGCGCTGAAATACGGCGATGTGTTCCGCCAGACCGAGCAGGAATATTCGCGCTGGAACTTCGATCAGGCCAACACCGAGGTGCTGCTGAAGCAGTTCGAGGAAGCCGAGGCCGAATGCCAGGCGATCCTGAACCAGCCCGCCGAGGATCCCAAGACCGGGCGCCGCATCGTCATGGCGCATCCGGCCTATGACCAATGCATCAAGGCCAGCCACATGTTCAACCTTCTGGACGCGCGCGGGGTGATCTCGGTCACCGAACGACAGGCCTATATCGGTCGGGTCCGGGCGCTGGCCAAGCTTTGCGCCGATGCCTTCGTGCAGACCGAGGCCGGCGGCTTCGTGGCGGGGGATGCCGCGTGACCCGGCGATTCCCTTTTTCCCGGCAGGCACGCCACGCGGCACTGCGCCCCGTCCGAGGTGCCGCATGAATGGCAAGATCGTCGGAGGAGTCATCTTGGCGTTCGCACTGATCGCGGGGGTGTCGCTCTATTACCTGCAGGTCTATCATTTCTACGACGAGGTCGCGACCGAGACGGTCGAGATCCGGCTGACCCCGATCCACGAGGGCGCGCCAGAGCCGATCCCTGCTGCTGGGATCGAAGCCATCGACGCGACCAGTTCGCCGATCCGGTTCCGGGCCTGTTTTACCACGCCCCTTAGCCAGGCGCTGCTGACCGAGACCTTTCGGCTGTACGACGGGGCCGAGCCGTTGAATGCGCCGGGCTGGTTCGACTGCTTCGACGCCACCGAGATCGGGGCCGCAATCCAGGACGGCCGGGCTATCGCCTTCCTGTCCGAAGAAAGCATCTCGCAGGGCGTGGATCGCGTGGTCGCGGTGTTCGACGACGGGCGTGCCTATGCCTGGCACCAGTTGAACGCGGAATTCCGGGACTGAGCGCATGGAATCTACCCCCCTCGTCATCCCCGATTTCGTCGCCACCACCCTGGGCCTGCTGGTCTTTCTGGTGGGTGTGCAGGTCACCCGCAAGATCCGGGTCCTGCGCGATTTCAACATACCCGAACCGGTGTCCGGCGGGCTGGTCGCCGCGGCCATCACCTGGGGAATTTTCCTGTTGATGGATCGCAGCGTCGAGTTCGACCTCGGCTCGCGCAACTACTTTCTGGTGGTGTTCTTCGCGGGCATCGGGCTGAACGCGCGCTTGTCCGACCTGAAAACCGGCGGCAAGCCTCTGGCGATCCTGCTGGGGCTGACCATCGTGTTCATCGTGGTGCAGAACATCGTGGGCATTGGCGCGGCGCTGGCCTTCGGGATGCCTGCGCAACTGGGGGTGCTGATGGGCTCGGCGGCCCTGATCGGCGGCCACGGCACGGCGATTGCCTGGGCGCCGATGGTAGCCGAACAAAGTGGCTTTGCCGGGGCGGCGGAACTGGGCATCGCGGTGGCCACCATCGGGCTGGTGCTGGCGGCGTTGATCGGCGGACCGATTGCCAAGTATCTGATCGAACGCGGCCAGCTGACCCCGGACCGCCCCGAACACACCCATACCGTCGGCCTGCCGTTCGACAAGGTCGACGAGGCCCGCGTCACCCATGTGGACCTGATGCGCGTGCTGTTCGTGCTGCATGTGACCATCATCCTGGGCTATTTGCTCAGCCAGGCCATTGCTGCCACCGGGCTCAATCTGCCGCTGTTCGTGCCCTGCCTGCTGATGGGGATCGTCGTCGGCAACCTGCTGGGGCTGACCCGGATCGGGCCGCGGGTGTCGCGCACCCCGGCGCTGGCGCTGATGTCGGAATTCTCGCTGGGCATCTTTCTGTCCATGTCGCTGATGTCGCTGCAATTGTGGACACTGGCCGGGATGGGGGCACTGATGGCGGTGACCATGGGGCTGCAGACGCTTGTGACGGTTCTGTTCGTCCTGCTGGCGGTGTTCCCGCTGATGGGATCGGGCTATCGCGGCGCGGTGCTGTCCGCCGGGTTCGCCGGATTCGGGCTGGGCGCCACGCCCACTGCCATCGCCAATATGAACGCCGTGACCAAACGCTATGGCCCGTCGCCCATCGCCTTCGTCATCCTTCCGCTTGTCTCTGCCTTTTTCGTCGATCTGGCGAATGCGGCGGTGATCCAGACCCTTCTGAGTTTCTAGGACCCTTCCATGCCTGACCTTCTGATCGAGCTGTTTTCCGAAGAAATCCCCGCGCGGATGCAGGGCAAGGCCGGTGCGGACCTGAAGCGCCTGATCACCGACGGGCTGGTCGAGGCCGGGCTGACCTATGCCGGGGCGCAGGCCTTCACCACGCCGCGCCGCCTGGCGCTGACGGTGCAGGGGCTGAGCGCCGAAAGCCCCACCACCCGCGAAGAACGCAAGGGCCCGCGCGTCGGCGCGCCCGACAAGGCCATCGAAGGCTTCTGCCGCGGCGCAGGCGTCGCGCGCGAGGATCTTGAGGTGCGCGACGAGAAGAAGGGCCAGGCCTATTTCGCGATGATCGTGAAGGAAGGCCGCCCGGCGGCGCAGATCGTGGCCGAGGTGCTGGAGGCGACCATCCGCAACTTCCCCTGGCCCAAATCCATGCGCTGGGGCAGCGGAGAGCTGCGCTGGGTCCGCCCGCTGCACTCGATCCTGTGCCTGATGACCGATGACGCCGGGGCCGAAGTGGTGCCGCTGGACGTGGATGGGATCGTTGCGGGCAACACCACGCGCGGGCACCGCTTCATGGCGCCCGATGCCTTCACCGTGACCTCGTTCGACGATTACGCCGCCAAGCTGAAGCGCGCCCATGTGATCCTGGATGCCGAGGAACGCGGGGCGCAGATCTGGCACGACGCCACCAACGCCGCCTTCGCGCAGGGGCTGGAAGTGGTCGAGGACAAGGGCCTGCTGACCGAGGTCGCCGGGCTGGTCGAATGCCCGGTGGTCCTGCTGGGCGAGATCGACGAAGCCTTCCGGGGCCTGCCCGCCGAGGTGTTGCAAACCTCGATGAAGGAACACCAGAAGTTCTTCTCGGTGGGCAAGGGCGGCAAGATCACCCATTTCATCACCGTCGCCAACCGGGTGACGGCGGATGACGGCGCGACCATCCTTGCGGGCAACCAGAAGGTGCTGTCGGCGCGGCTGTCGGATGCCAAGTTCTTCTGGGAGAACGACCTGCGCGAAGCCCGCGCCGGCATGGGCACCTGGCTGGCGGCGCTGGACAATGTGACCTTCCACAACAAGCTGGGCAGCCAGAAGGCCCGCATCGACCGCATCGCCGCGCTGGCGCGCGAGATCGCGCCGCTGGTCGGCGCCGATCCCGAGGCCGCCGAGAAGGCCGCGCAGGTGGCCAAGGCAGATCTGTCGTCGGAAATGGTCTATGAATTCCCGGAACTTCAGGGGGTTATGGGGCGGTATTACAGCGAGGCCGCGGGCCTGCCCGCTGATGTGGCGGTGGCGGCGCAGGAACACTACGCCCCGCTTGGTCCGTCCGACGATGTCCCCACCGCGCCGATCTCGGTCGCCGTGGCGCTGGCCGACAAGATCGACACATTGACCGGGTTCTGGGCCATCGATGAAAAGCCCACCGGCTCGAAAGACCCCTTTGCCTTGCGCCGTGCGGCACTGGGGGTGATCCGGCTGGTGCTGGAGAATGGTGTTAGGTGCAATCTCAAGTCGCGACCCGGTGTCCTTGCGAAAGCAAAGGAACTGGTTGGTGTCCGAGTGACTCAGGGCGGCTCCAGCTTCGCCGACGAGAATGACCTTCTCTCCTTCATCCACGACCGCCTGAAAGTCTATCTGCGCGACCGGGGCATTCCGCATGACGTGATCGACGCCTGCCTGGCCATGCCGGGCAATGACGATCTGGCGCTGCTGGTCAAGCGGGCCGAGGCGCTGGCGGCGGTGCTGAAGACCGACGATGGCGAGAACCTGATCCAGGGGTTCAAGCGCGCCAACAACATCCTGACCCAGGCGGAAGAGGCCGATGGGGTGGAGTACTCCTATGGCGCCGAGGTCAAGCTGGCCGAAACCGACGCGGAAAAGGCATTGTTCGCGGCGCTGGAGTCGCAGGGGGCAGCGATCTCCTCAGCCATCAAGGCCGAGGATTTCGCTGGCGCCATGGGCGCCATGGCGCAGTTGCGCGGGCCGATCGATGCCTTCTTCGAGGCGGTGCAGGTGAATGCCGACAACCAAGTCGTGCGCCGCAACCGCCTGAACCTGTTGCACATGATCCGCCAGACCTGCGGGCAGGTGGCCGATCTGACACGTCTGGCGGGGTAATCCCCGCCGGGCCGCTTTCATTGACGGCGGGGGAAGGCTAGGCTCTGCGCCAGGAGTACCCGCCGATGCAGAAGCTCGTCACCTTCAAGGAATTTACCACGATCACCCGCAGCGCGTCGATCGACACGCGCCAGCACGGGTGGCGCGCGGGGCGGTTGCAGACGCTGATCCAGTTGGATCTGCCGGTGCCGCGCACCGTAGCGCTGTCGTTCGAGACGGTGCATGGCATCGCCGCCGGGCGGATGCCGGATGTGGAGCGGATCCTGAGCGCCTTTGGCGGCGCACCACTGGTGTCGGTGCGCCCGTCCTCGCAAGAGGCACGCTGGGGCGGGCCGGGGGCGGTTCTGAACATCGGCATGAACGATGCCCGCTACGAGGACATGGTGACAACCCTGGGCGAGGCCGCGGCCAGCGCCCTGTACCTGCGGTTCATCCAGACCTACGCGGTGCAGGTCTCGCATCTGGATGACGACCTGTTCGACAGCCCCGACACCCCGTCGCGCACGGCCGTCGAAACCGCCTTGCGGGAATACGAGATCGAGACCGAGGATTATTTCCCGCAGAATCCCGCCGAACAGCTGGTCGGCGTGTTGCGCTCCATGGCGCGGGCCTGGGAAAGCACCTCGGCGCGGCTGCTGCGGCAGGCGCGCGGCGCACCCGCCGAAGCCGGGCTGGGCCTTGTGGTGCAGGAAATGGCGCTTGGGGTGGGGGCGGACGAAAGCGGTTCGGGGGTGATGCAGTTCATCGATCCGGTCACCGGCCAGTCGCAGATCACCGGCCGCTATTTGGGCCAGAGCCAGGGCCGCGACGCGCTGGTCGACCGGGAGAGGGCGCTGTACCTGACCCGCGATCCGCGCGGCCCCTCGCTGGAAGAGCTCTGCCCGGACATTTTCGACCGGCTGGTGCAGTACGGCGAACGCTGCCGGACCACGCTGCGCGATGAGGCGCAGGTGGAATTCACTATCCACGAAGGCGATCTGGCGATCCTGGATGCGATTCCGGTGATCCGCAGCGCGCAGGCGGCGGTGCGGGTGGTGGTCGGTCTGGCCGAGGACAACATCATCTCGCGCCACGAGGCGCTGAGCCGCATTCCGCCACGCGCCCTGAACGAGGTTCTGCATCCGCGCATCGACCCCGAAACGCCGCGCACCCGGATCGTGCAGGGCATTGCCGCCAGCCCCGGTGCTGCGGCGGGCAAGCTGGTGTTTTCCTCGACCACGGCGCAGGCGATGGCGGCGCAGGATGAAGCCTGTATTCTCGCCAAGCGCGAAACCACCCCCGAGGACGTGCGCGGCATGCACGCCGCCCGCGGGATCCTGACCGAGCGCGGCGGCACCACCAGCCATGCGGCGGTGATCGCACGCGGCCTTGGCGTGCCCTGCGTGGTCGGCGCCTCCAGCGTCACCATCGATCGCCGCAGCCGCACCATGACCACCGCCGATGGCACCATTTACAAGGAAGGCGAGATCGTCACGCTGGACGGCACCGCCGGCGAAGTGCTGAAGGGTGCTGTGGCGATGGTGGCGGCGGGCCGCGACGATGCTTTCGAGTCCTTCCTGGGCTGGGCCGACGAGGTCCGCGACATCGACGTGCGGGTCAATGCCGACACCCCCGAGGATGCGGCGCTGGCCCGCCGGTTCGGCGCCGATGGTATCGGGCTGTGCCGCACCGAGCATATGTTCTTCGCCGAGGACCGGCTGACCGCCATGCGCGAGATGATCTTCGCTGACCTGCCCGAGGATCGCGCCGATGCGCTGGCGCAGCTGCTGCCGATGCAGCGCGCCGATTTTACCCAGATCTTCCGGATCATGGCCGGTAAACCGGTCTGCATCCGCCTGTTCGACCCGCCCCTGCACGAGTTCCTTCCGCACGATCGTCAGGGCATCATCGAACTGGCCGAGGCGCTGAACCGCCCGGTGTCGGACGTGCAGCGCCGCATCGACGCGCTGACCGAATTCAACCCGATGCTGGGCCTGCGCGGCGTGCGCCTCGGCCTGACCCTGCCGGAAATCTACGACATGCAGGCCCGCGCGATTTTCGAGGCGGCGCTGGATGCCTCGGAAGGCGGCGCGCCGGTGGTGCCCGAAATCATGATCCCACTGGTCTCGGCCTGCCGCGAGGTGGAAATCGTCAAGGCGCGGGTCGAGGCGATCTCGGCCGCGGTGCAGACCGAACGCCGGGGCAAGCTGACCTATCGGCTGGGCGTCATGGTGGAAACCCCGCGTGCGGCCCTCAAAGCCGGCGAAATCGCGGCCCATTGCGAGTTTCTCAGCTTCGGCACCAACGACCTGACGCAGATGACCTATGGGCTGTCGCGCGACGATGCGGGGCGTTTCATGGGCGCTTATGTCCGCCAGGGGGTGTTTTCCGAGGATCCGTTCCTCAGCCTCGACACCGATGGCGTCGGCGAATTGTTGCAGATCGGAGCGGCGCGGGGGCGCGCGGCTCGCCCCGATCTGACCCTGTCGATCTGCGGCGAACACGGCGGAAACAGCGAATCTATTGCCTTCTGCCGGGGCGAGGGATTCGATTATGTGTCCTGTTCGCCATACCGCGTGCCCCTGGCGCGGCTTGCGGCGGCCCAGTCTGCGCTGAAATCCGCTTACGGAACCTAGGGCGCTAAGTGCCTGCAAAACCGGCATCTTCGCACCTGCAGCATTTTAAATTGTAGTGTTATGACAACGGCTTTGACCTTCCGCACGGTCACGGATTTGCCAACGAGGGGTCAACTCCGGTAGCACCCTTCTGGTTCCAACAAATTTGGGAAAAAACCGTGACTATTCGTGCTGCCGCTGCCTTGATGTTCTCGATCTGCCTGTCTTCCGCTGTTCATGCGGGTGCCACTGTCAGTACTTCCAACGATCCGTCGGTCAGTGTCAACGGCCAGTTGAGCGCTCTCTTCGGTCAGGAGAAATCCGAGATCTCGCGCCTTGAGGAGGGCGATCTGCTGCGCCTTGTGGTGCCGCAACCGTCCAATGCGCCGGTGCAGAGCGCGACGCCGTCCAAGCGCAACAAACCGCAGGTCAGCTACACCAAAGCGTGGCTGGCGGCCCAGCCCGCGCCGAAAGCCAGCGAAGATCTGAAATGCCTGTCCGAGGCGCTGTACTTCGAAGCGCGCGGTGAAAGCGTGAAAGGCCAGTTTGCGGTGGCCGAGGTCATCATGAACCGTGTGTCCTCGCCCCGGTATCCCGACTCGGTCTGCGGCGTCATCAATCAGGGCACCGGGCGCAAGTACCAGTGCCAGTTTACCTACACCTGCGATGGCAATCCCGAGGTGATCCGCGAGAAACGCGCCTATACCAACGTCAGCAAGGTCGCGGATGCGGTGCTGCGCGGCGTTTCCGAAGATCTGACGCAGGGTGCAACGCATTATCATACCAAGCAGGTTCGCCCGTCCTGGTCGCGCAAGTTCCCGCGCACTGCCACCATCGGCGTGCACCATTTCTATCGTCAGCCCTCGCGGGTGGCGACGCGCTGAACTTTGGTCTAAACCGGCCTTCTCACGCCGCCCCGCCGCATCAGAGAAGGACCGACCGTGACCGACCAGCCCACTGGCTTGAACACGCGCCCCGTTGCGCCCGTGGATGTCCAGATGACCGCGCAAAGCGGGACCGCCGACAAGCTGCTGCTGCACGACCACGTCCTTGAGGTCGAGATCGGCGCGTTCCAGCAGGAACGTGGCCACACCCAGCGCGTGCGCTTCAACATCGTTGCCGATCTGAAGCAGACCGCGCCGGGGGCCGCCCATGACGATGTGGACGGCATCCTCAGCTATGACATTCTGCCTGAAGCGATCGAGGATGAACTGGCCGCCGGCCGGCTCAACCTGATGGAAACCCTTGCCGAAGGCGTCGCCGCGCGGGTTCTGGCGCACAAGCAGGTGGCGCAGG